>NZ_AP022590.1:1237108-1546385 GCF_010731775.1 Mycobacterium mantenii
AGTACGGATTCCGGCCCACCGTCATGGCCCGACCACCGTTTGCCGGCTGAGCACCGCACCCCGTGCGGATCGGCGTCCCGGATGGTCGCGCGGCAGTCAGCGTTCGCAGCATGACGCGCCTTGAGTGTCACGATCGCTTCCGGTAGCTGCGTTCGGCAGCCACCGGGGCAATCAGACCGCTGAAATGGGCGAAAGGAGGTCTAGATGGCTCGTTAGCGGGGACGGTCGTGGCATTGGCCCGTCGCGACGGGTTAATCGACGACCAGATTTTTATGCCGGCCAGCGTAGCCACAGCCCTCCGGGTGAAAATTACCAGCAACTTTTTCGACCGGGGGCTGGTACCGTTTGCTATGACCGCTCCCCGAGGGGCAGCGGTCGAGGTCAGACGCTGTTACTGTGTCGTTACCAAAAATGAATTCGGCGTACCGCCAAGTGAACAATTGCAAACACCGGGCTTCCGCACCGACTCCGGGGGCCGCTGTCATCTAGTCTCGCAGAGTCGGGGGATTGAACCAGGAGGGAATAGATTATGTCGTTCGTGACCACACAGCCGGAGGCTTTGGCCGCGGCGGCCGGGAACCTGCAGGCCATCGGGTCGACCTTGAGCGCCCAGAACGCTGCCGCTGCAGCCCCAACGACGGGGGTGGTACCCGCCGCAGCCGACGAGGTGTCGGCGTTGACCGCGGCTCAGTTCGCCGCACACGCGCAGATGTACCAAGCGGTGAGCGCCCAGGCCGCCGCGATCCACGAAATGTTCGTGAACACACTTTCGACCAGCTCCGGTTCCTACGCAGCAACCGAAGCGGCCAACGCAGCCGCCGCCCTCTGATCGGACTGGCGGTTCGGGGGCTTGGGACAGATCGTCACCGACGTGGGTTCCAACGTAACTGCTCAACCGGGGACGATCGCCGGGCCGCAAAGCCGGGCCGGCAGACCGTCTCGCAACGCAACACGCACTCCGTCAACTCAAACGCCGCGGTTCGGGTTTGACGTCCGTCTCACCGTGACAGCACCCGGTGGCCGCCGGCTGACGGAAAGGGGGGGTCATTTCTATTCACTCGGCTCGGCGGTTGCGTAACGCGTAAACGATCCGGCCACCGTCTCTACAACATCACCCAGTAACCACGTAATAAGGAGAACAGCCGACATGGCAACACGTTTCATGACCGACCCGCACGAGATGCGGGCGATGGCGGGCCGCTTCGAGGTGCATGCCCAGACCGTCGAGGACGAGGCTCGCAAGATGTGGGCGTCGTCGATGAACATCGCCGGCTCGGGCTGGAGCGGTCAGGCCCAGGCCACCTCGTACGACACCATGGGTCAGGTCAACCAGGCCTTCCGCAACATCGTCAACATGCTCCACGGAGTGCGCGACGGACTGATTCGCGACGCGAACAACTACGAGCAGCAAGAGCAGGCCTCGCAGCAAATCCTCGGCAGCTAGCGCCAGCAAACGCTGCTGCGTAAAATTTCAAGACATTAGGAGAACACCGTTATGAGCATTAACTACCAGTTCGGCGATGTAGACGCCCACGGTGCGTTGATCCGCGCCCAGGCCGCGTCCTTGGAAGCTGAGCACCAGGCCATCGTTCGCGATGTGCTTGCTGCCGGCGACTTCTGGGGCGGTGCGGGTTCGGTGGCCTGCCAGGAGTTCATCACCCAGTTGGGTCGCAACTTCCAGGTCATCTACGAGCAGGCCAACTCCCACGGACAGAAGGTGCAGTCCGCGGGCAGCAACATGGCCAGCACTGACAGCGCCGTCGGGTCCAGCTGGGCCTAACCCGCAACTTCAGGCGCGGCAGCACACCACCCGTCGGTGTGCTGCCGCGTCCTGCGGTTTCCGCGCAGTTTGGTAAATAGAGACCAATTGAGGAACTGATGGACCAACAGAGCACCCGCACCGATATCACTGTCAACGTCGACGGTTTCTGGATGCTCCAGGCGCTGCTGGACATCCGGCACGTCGCGCCGGAGTTGCGGTGCCGGCCATATGTGTCTACCGACTCGAGCGACTGGCTCAACGAGCATCCCGGAATGGCGGTGATGCGCGAGCAGGGCATAGTCGAGAACGATCAGGTCAACGAGCATGTGGCCGCGCGGATGAAGGTGCTCGCCGCGCCCGACCTCGAAGTGATCGCTCTGTTGTCCCGGGGCAAGTTGGCCTACGGCGTCCTTGACGACGAAAACCAGCCCCCGGGCTCGCGCGACATCCCCGACAACGAATTTCGGGTGGTCCTTGCCCGCCGCGGACAGCACTGGGTGTCGGCGGTTCGCGTCGGCGGTGAGATCACCGTCGACGACGTCGCCGTCGCGGACAGCGCCTCGATCGCGTCGCTGGTGATCGACGCCCTCGAGTCCATCCACCACGCCGAACCCGCAGCGATCAACGCGGTCAACGTGCCGCTGGAGGAAATGCTGGAAGCGACGAAGTCGTGGCAGGAGTCGGGATTCAACGTGTTCTCCGGCGGAGACCTGCGCCGGATGGGTATCAGCGCCGCCACCGTGGCCGCGCTGGGCCAGGCGCTGTCCGACCCGGCCGCCGAAGTCGCGGTGTACGCGCGCCAGTACCAGGACGACGCCAAGGGCCCGAGTGCGTCGGTGCTGTCACTCAAAGACGGTTCCGGCGGCCGCATCGCGCTTTACCAGCAGGCCCGCACCGCGGGGTCGGGTGAAGCGTGGCTGGCCATCTGCCCGGCAACCCCCCAGCTCGTGCAGGTGGGTGTCAAAACCGTGCTGGACACACTTCCCTACGGAGAGTGGAAAACTCACAGCAGGGTCTGACATTCGCGCGAAACGCAGAGTTCACCAATGTCTTTGCACTCAACATGCGGTTGAGCTGCGAACACGGCATACTTCTCTCAAGACATCAGCAAATCTCGAACCGGTGTCGACGACAACTCTTAATCGCAAGGCGAGGCAGATGGAATTCCAATTAGTCGGAATGCACTTTGCGGGGGGCCGCAGCACGACGACGAGTTCAGCGGCACCCACCCGCGCGCGACTGGCGGCACGGGCTCACACATTCATCACGGTAGGGAGTGCAAGGCGATGACTGCGGTAGTCGAAGTAGCACAGCCTGATGTAGAGGGAATCTCGCAGCCTCAGGCAGTCGTCGTCGGCGTGATGGCCGGCGCGGGTGTTCAGATCGGTGTCCTGCTGGACGCCAACGCGCCCGTCTCGGTGATGACCGACCCGTTGCTGAAGGTGGTCAACAGCCGGCTCCGCGAGCTCGGCGAGACTCCGCTGGAGGCGTCGGGCCGGGGCCGCTGGGCGCTTTGCCTGGTGGACGGTTCGCCGTTGCGGGCCACTCAATCGCTGAGCGAGCAGGATGTCTACGACGGCGACCGGTTGTGGATCCGGTTCATCCCGGACACCGAGCACCGCTCACAGGTCATCGAGCATATCTCCACCGCCGTCGCGGCTGATCTCAGTAAGCGCTTCGCCGCCATCGACCCGGTCATCGCGGTGCAGGTCGGTGCGTCCATGGTCGCCATCGGGGTGACGACCGCCGCCGGGCTGCTGGGCTGGTGGCGCTGGCACCACAACTCGTGGCTGCCGACCGTGTACGCGGGCGTGATCGGCGTGGTCGCGCTCGGCGTCTCGTTGCTGTTGCTGATGCGGGCGCGCACGCAGCAGGAACGGCGCGTCGCCGACACCATGCTGTTGAGCAGCCTGGCGCCGGTGTCGGTCGCGGCGGCGTCGGCTCCGCCCGGTGGCGTCGGATCGCCGCACGCGGTACTGGGCTTCGGTGTCCTCACCATCGCCGCAATCCTCGCCCTGCGCTTCACCGGGCGCCGGCTGGCGATCTACACCGCCATGGTCACCGTCAGCCTGATCGCGGCGGTGGCCGCGCTGGCGCGCATGGTCGCCATGACCAGCGCCGTGACGCTGTTCACCTGCGTCGTGCTGGTGTCCGTCATGATCTACCAAAGTGCGCCGGCGATTTCGCGCCGGCTGGCCGGCATCCGGCTGCCCGTCTTCCCGTCGGCCACCAGCCGGTGGGTGTTCGAGGCCCGGCCCGACCTGCCCACCACCGTGGTGCGCTCCGACGGCGGTCCGCCGGTCCTGGAGGGGCCCGCCTCGGTTCGCGACGTGTTGACTCAGGCCGAACGCGCCCGCTCCTTCCTGTCGGGTTTGCTGATCGGGCTCGGCGTGCTGATGATCGTCTCCCTGACCGCGCTGTCGGATCCGCGCACCGGACAGCGTTGGCTGCCGCTCTTGCTGGCCGGCTTCTGCGCGGGCTTCCTGATGCTGCGCGGCCGCTCCTACGTCGACCGCTGGCAGGCGATCACCCTGGCGGGAACGGCGGTGCTGATCGTCGGTGCGGTCGTCTTGCGATACGCGCTGGTGCTGCAGTCGCCGCTTGCGGTCTCGATCAGCGCGGCGATCCTGGTGCTGTTGCCGGCGGCCGGATTGACATCGGCGGCTGTCGTGCCGAACACGGTCTACAGTCCGCTATTCCGCAAATTCGTGGAATGGATTGAATACCTCTGCCTGATGCCAATTTTCCCGCTGGCATTGTGGTTGATGAATGTCTATGCAGCAATTCGTTATCGCTAACGGCAAGGTGTGGCGTGGTCGCGCGTTCGCCGCGACCATCGCCGCCATGTTGCTCGCGTCGGGGGCATTGGCCGGTTTGCCGCCCGCGTACGCGATCTCACCCCCGACGATCGACGCCGGGGCGGTACCGCCGGACGGTCCGCCCGGACCGGGGGCGCCGATGAAGCAGAACTCGTACTGCACCGAGGTCGGCGTGCTGCCCGGGACCGATTTCCGGCTGCAGCCCAAGTACATGGACATGCTGAATCTCCAGGAGGCGTGGCAGTTCGGTCGTGGTGCCGGCGTGAAGGTGGCCGTCATCGACACCGGAGTGACGCCGCACCCCAGGTTCCCGCACCTGATCCCCGGCGGTGACTACGTCATGGCCGGCGACGGATTGTCCGACTGCGATGCGCACGGCACCATCGTGGCGTCGATGATCGGTGCGGCGTCGGCCAACGGCGCGGGCGTGCCGCCGGCGGCACCGCGCAAGCCGGTGACCATCCCCACCACCGAACCCCCGCCGAAAGCGCCACCGCCGCAGACGGTGACCCTGTCACCGCTGCCTCAGACCGTGACGATGGTCCCCCCGCCGCCACAGTCTCAGGAACAAGCGCCTCCGGGCCCCTTCGGGGCGCCGCCGGCACCGGAGGCCCCACCGCCCGCCGGCCCGCCCCCGGGACCGCCGCAGGGTGGGCAAGCGCCTAACGGTCAAGCGCCGGCGGCCAGTCATGGCGGCGGCACGGTGACCATCCCCGGCTATTCCGGTGGTGGGCGCGTGGCCAACGTCGACAATCTGCGCGGCCCGCGCCCGCTCGACCCGCCGCCACCACCGCCGCCGCCCCCGCCGCCCAAGGCCGGTCCGGACGCTTTCAGCGGGGTGGCCCCGGATGTCGACATCATCGCGATCCGGCAGTCCAGCCAGGCATTCGGTCTCAAGGACGCCTACACCGGTGACGAGGATCCGCAGACATCGGCGAAGATCGACAGCGTTCAGACAATGGCGCGGGCCATCGTGCATGCCGCCAACATGGGTGCCCAGGTCATCAACATCTCGGATGTGACCTGCATGAGCGCGCGCAACATCATCGATCAGCGCTCGCTGGGTGCGGCGGTGCGCTACGCGGCGGTCGACAAGAATGCCGTCATCGTGGCCGCGGCCGGCGACACCAGCAAGAAGGACTGCAAGCAGAACCCGCCCCATGATCCGTTGCAGCCCAACGATCCTCGCAATTGGAGCGCGGTCACCACGGTCGTGACGCCGTCCTGGTTCAGCGACTACGTCCTGACGGTCGGCGCGGTCGACACCGAGGGACGCCCGTTGAGCCAGGGCAACCAGGGCCAGGCGTCGACGAGCGTGGCCGGGCCGTGGGTGGGCATCGCCGCACCGGGAACGGACGTCGTGGGACTGTCACCCCGGGACGACGGCCTGATCAACGCGATCGACGGACCGGACAACACCCTGCTGGTTCCGTCGGGCACCAGCTTCTCGGCGGCGGTCGTGTCCGGCGTTGCGGCGCTGGTGCGGGCCAAGTTCCCGCAGCTGTCGGCCTATCAGGTCATCAACCGGCTGACTCGCACCGCCCGCGCGCCCGCGCGCGGCGTGGACAACCAAGTCGGTCACGGTGTCGTCGACCCGGTGGCGGCACTGACGTGGGATGTACCCGACGGTCCGGTGAAACCGCCGCAGCAACTATCGGCACCGCTGAACATTCCGAAACCCGTCCCGCACCGGGATATGGTGCCAGTGTGGGTGGCCGCCGGTGGCTTGCTCGGCGCGCTGCTCATCGGCGGCGGAGTTTTCGGTACGGCGACGCTGATGAAGCGATCGCGGAAACAGCAATAGGGGCGGAGCAGCAGCACTCATGAAGCGTCAGCGCAGGTTTGGGTTGTCCTTATCGTGGCCGCGGCTGACCACGGTGTTCTTGATCGACGTCGTGATCATGGTGGTGGCCAGTCACTGCCCCGAGTCGTGGCAGGGCACGTATCGCATCGCGTTCTGGGTGGGTGTCGCTCTGGCCGTTCTGGTGACACTGCTATCGCTGGTCACCTACCACGGCCTCACGGTGACGTCAGGGCTGGCCACCTGGTTGTGGGATTGGTCCGCCGATCCCGGCTCGGCGCTGGCCGCCGGTTGCACCCCGGCCGTCGATCACCAGCGCAAGTACGGCCGCGACAAGGTCGGCGTGCGCCAGCACGACGGCCAACTGGTCACCGTGATCGCCATCAACGGCGGTGACGACGAATCGGCCTCGCGCCTCCGTCATCGGAACTCGCCCCCCACCTTGCTGGTGTCGGCCGTCGCTTCGGGCCTGCGCCAGTTCGACATTCACCTCGACGACATCGACATCGTGTCGGTGAAGGTGCGGCGCGGCGGCCCAGAAGCCAGAGCCGCCGAGTTGTCCAAGCTGGACGACTGGGGCCCCGAAGAGTGGGAGGTGGCCCACGATCAGCCCACCTCGTACGTTCGCCGCACCTGGCTGGTGCTGCGGATGAATCCGCAGCGCAACGTCGCCGCCGTGGCCGCCCGCGATTCGCTGGCGTCGACCCTGGTGGCGGCCACCGAGCGGCTCGCCCAGGATCTCGACGGGCTGACCTGTGGGGCGCGGCCGTTGACCGCGGAGGAGCTCGCCGCGGTCGACCGCGCGGTGCTGGCCGATCTGGAGCCGACGTGGAGCCGTCCCGGCTGGCGCCGCCTCAAGCACTTCAACGGATTCGTCACCAGCCTGTGGTTGTCGCCGTCCGACATCACCACCGACAAGCTCGATGAGCTGTGGGAGGACGAGACCTTCGCCACGGTGCTGACCATCCGGCTCACCTCGCGCGGCGGCCGGCCGCAGGTATCGGCGTGGGTGCGGTACCACACCGAGAAGCGGTTGCGCAGGGACGTCTCGTCGGGCCTCAACCGTCTCACCGGACGCCAGCTGGCCGCGGTCCGTGCCAGCCTGCCCGCGCCGACCGCGCGGCCCCTGTTGGTCGTGCCCGGCCGCCCGTTGCGCGCCGACGACGATGACCTCGCGTTATCCGTCGACCAGCTGCGAGGGAGCTCGGCCGGCGTGCCTGTAGCGCAATGACGAGGCCGCAATCAACCGCTGAGAGCGCCCGCAACGCGATGGTCGCCGGGCTGTTGGCGTCCGGCGTCTCGGTCAACGGGCTGCAGCCCAGCCACAATCCGCAGGTTGCGTCGCAGATGTTCACCACCGCGACCAACCTGGATCCCGGGATGTGTGACGCCTGGCTGGCGCGGATCCTGGCGGGGGAGCAGAGCCTCGACGTCCTCGCCGGCGCCTGGTCGTCGATCCGGACGTTCGGGTGGGAGACCCGCCGGCTCGGCGTGACCGAATTGCAGTTCCGCCCCCAGGTTTCCGACGGGTTGTTCCTGCGGCTGGCGGTGACCAGCGTGGAGACGCTGGCGTGTGCGTACGCCGCGGTACTGGCCGAGGCGAAACGGTACGAGGAGGCCTCGAAGCTGATCGAGGGCGTCGAGCCCCGCCAGCCCGTCGACGAAGAGCTGGTCAGCTACGTGCGCGGTGTGCTGTACTTCCGCACCGCCCGGTGGCCGGACGTGCTCAACGAGTTTTCTGAGGGCAAGAGCTGGCGGCAGCCCGAGCTGAAGGCGGCGGGCGCGGCGATGGCCACCACGGCACTGGCTTCCCTCGGTGTGTTCGAGGAGGCCTTGCGTCGCGGTCAGGAGGCCATCGAAGGCGACCGGGTGCCGGGCGCGGCCAACGTCGCGCTGTACACCCAGGGCATGTGCCTGCGCCACCTGGGCCGCGAGGACGAGGCCGTCGAGCTGCTGCGGCGGGTGTACTCACGGGATCCGAAGTTCACCCCGGCCCGTGAAGCGCTGGACAACCCGAACTTTCGCCTGGTCTTGACGGACCCGGAGACGATCGAGGCCCGGACCGACCCGTGGGACCCGGACAGCGCGCCGACCCGGGCTGAAACCGAGGCCGCTCGTCACGCCGAAGAGGCGGCGAAGTACCTGGCCGAAGGCGACGCCGAGCTCAACGCGATGTTGGGCATGGAACGCGCCAAGCGCGAGATCAAGCTCATCAAGTCGACGACCAAGGTGAACCTGGCGCGCGCCAAGATGGGGCTTCCGGTGCCGGTGACGTCGCGCCACACCTTGTTGCTCGGCCCGCCCGGCACCGGAAAGACTTCAGTGGCAAGGGCTTTCAGCAAGCAGCTGTGCGGGCTGACCGTCCTGCGCAAACCCGTGGTGGTGGAGACCAGCCGCACCAAGTTGCTGGGCCGGTACATGGCCGACGCGGAGAAGAACACCGAGGAGATGCTCGAGGGCGCCCTGGGTGGCGCGGTCTTCTTCGATGAGATGCACACGCTGCACGAGAAGGGCTACCAGCAGGGCGACCCGTACGGCAACGCAATTATCAACACGTTGCTGTTGTACATGGAGAATCATCGCGACGAGCTGGTCGTCTTCGGCGCCGGTTACGCCAAGGCCATGGACAAGATGCTGGAAGTGAATCAGGGTCTGCGGCGCCGTTTTTCGACGGTCATCGAGTTCTTCAGCTACACCCCCGACGAATTGGTCGCGCTCACCCGGTTGATGGGCCAGGAGAACGAGGACGTCATCACCGACGAATCCGCGCAGGCGCTGTTGCCGTCGTACACGAAGTTCTACCTCGACGAAAGTTATTCGGACGACGGCGATCTCATCCGGGGCATCGATACGCTCGGCAACGCCGGCTTCGTGCGTAACGTGGTGGAGAAGGCCCGCGATCACCGCAGTTTCCGCCTGGACGACGAAGACCTGGATGCGGTGCTGTCCAGCGATGTGACCGAGTTCAGCGAACGTCAACTGCTGCGGTTCAAGGAACTGACGCAGGAGGATCTCGCCGAGGGCCTCAGCGCGGCGGTCGCCGAGAAGAAGCCGGATTAGCCCGTCATCGCGTAGAGCCCGTTGAACCTGCTGGGCCGCAACCGTTTTGGGCGAAACCAGTGGTGATGCCGCTCGCGCCGGGGCCGAACAGACCGATGGAATGCCCAGGGACCACCGCGTGGGCCCAGGCGCTCAATGCGCGACCGACTCGGCCTCCTGCACTCCGGGGGCGGAGCTCTCGCAGGTTAGGGCTGGCCCCTACGTTTCCGGCCAAGTGCCGGGCATCCCGCTCAGGTCCGGCCCGGGCACACGACGGCCAGTGGTCGACGCTTAAATGGGGATTCCGGGTCCGGGTGATTGCGGCCTGTCCGCCCGTCGCGGGTTAACACCGTGCGCAATCCAAATTAACGACCGGCAAACGAGGATTTTTCTACAACCGCCGTTTGGTAATGCCGTCGCGCCAGCAACGTTGCGTAGCGGTTTCGATGCCCTTAATGGACCTTGAAATATCGGTGTGAACGGCCACGGCATGCCCCACAGGAAACTGTCAGTAGCTAATCAGTGCCACGGCAGACTGGCCACGTCTACTCGTATAGGTGAATCTGAGGAGAACAGTGTGAGGATGAATTGCCAGTTCGGTGATGTCGACGCCCACGCCGTCGCGAGCCAGGCCCGGACGACGTCCCTCGTGGCCGGGCACCAGGCCATCCTTCGAGATGCTCGCGCCACCGGCGACCGTTGGGGCGTTGCGGGATCGGTGGCGGCCGGTAGCGCATCGCCGGGTTCGCGTCGCGGTTTGGGGTCATCAATGCGTGCGCAGATTCCGCGGACAGACGGTTCAGTCCACGGGTGGCAACATGGCGAACACCGACAACGCCGTCGGCTCAATGTGGGCTTTATTGGATTGCCCAGATAATGACAAAAGTAGCGCACGGCCGGGCGAGATATTTGACCGTTGGCCCCATTCGAGCGGCCATTGCCATCGAATCGTCGACTGCAAGGTGATGTAACCGTTTTAAGCTTCTATAGGAGGTTATTCAATTAAAGACCGGACACCGTAACAACCGCCCTTGTGGCTGTTTATCAAATCGGTGATGAGGCCGATATTGAAGCCATCATTATCTACGCGCTCGGATTAAATCTCTGAATGTTTTAGTCCGCGATAGGATGCTGCCTTCGGCCGGCCAAGTTAGTGACTTGGGCCACAAAACCGCTGGTTGTGGCCAGCTCCTCTCACAGGGGGCCGGGGCTCGCGATATTTGTTTTTTACAAAGATTTACCTAACGGGGACGCCCGCCGAAATATGTTGTGGGGACCATCGTCAAAGCGATAGCAGCGTGGCTTGACTAGTCGTTCGCACGCCATTACTGCGCCGATTCACAGCTAGGAACAGGATGACTTTGTTGTCGACAGCACATGGGATCTGCACATGTATTCGCTAGCAGATTCGATGAATTCCCTTAGAGCTGCGACTTCGTCGATGCCGGGACCGCGAACCCGTGCCTACCATGGCTGCCACAAGAGGGACCGGAGGTATTAGATGTTGGATTTCGGGGCTTATCCGCCGGAATACAACTCGGGGCGGATGTACATCGGAGCGGGTTCAGGGCCGCTGCTGGCCGCTGCCGCGGCGTGGGACGAATTGGCCGCGGAGCTGCAAAGCACTGGCGCGTCGTACAACTCGACCATCGAGACCCTTGCGACGGGCCCGTGGACGGGCCCCTCGTCCATCGCGATGGCGGCCGCGGCGGCACCGTACGTGGCGTGGATCCATGCAACCGGCGCGCAGGCCGAGCAGGCGGGCGCCCAGGCCAAACTCGCGGCGGGGGCCTACGAGACCGCGTTCGCGGCGACGGTTCCGCCGCCGGTGATCGCCGCCAATCGCGCGCTGCTCGCGACGTTGATCGCCACCAACATCCTGGGCCAGAACACCCCGGCGATAGCCGCGACCGAAGCCCACTACATGGAGATGTGGGCGCAGGATGCCGCCGCGATGTATGCGTACGCAGCGGCCTCGGCGAGCGCCTCGCAGCTGACCCCGTTCGCCGAACCGCCGCGGACCACCAACGACTCGGCCGGGCCGATGCAGGCGGCCGCGGTCACCCAGAGCAGCGCGCAATCCGGCTCGAACACCGTCAGCCACCTCGCGCAGCTGAGCACCACGATGCAGCCGGCGGCGCAGGCGGTGACCAATGCCGGCACGGCGGGAACCACGTCGACGCAATTGACCACGCCATCGCTCATCACGAACTGGAACGAGTTCTGGTCGGTGGTGACCGGGGTGTATTCGCCGCAGTCGTGGAGCACCATCCCCGGCGGACCGTTCCTGTCGTTCGGCCAGGCGTACGCCTGGGGACAGAACGGGCAGGGCGCGGCGGCCTATTTGGCTGGGCCCAAGGCGATTTCCGGGGCGTTGGCGCCGCTGGCCAGTGGCGCCAACGCCGTCAAGCCCATGCTCAGTTCCGCGGTCGGGGCCGGACAGGTGTCGGGGTCGATGGGCAAAAGCGCTCTGGTGGGCAGCATGTCGGTGCCGCAGGGCTGGGCCGAAGCCGCCCCGGCGATCCGGACGGTCGCCCAAGCGCTGCCGGCCAATCTGGCCGCGGCGCCGGCGGCGATGGCCGGTGAGGAAGGTGTGTTCAGCCAGATGGCGCTGTCCAGCCTGGCGGGACGCGCCGTCGCGGCCGCCGCGACCCGACCCGCCGGTGGTGCCGCCTCGGCGGCGGGTTCGCTGGGCGGTGTTGCCGCCGAAGCCGATCCGGCCGCGGCCACCATCATCGTGATCCCGTACATCGAGGAATGACCGTGACAACCAAATCGTTTGGCAGCCAAGCGCTGTCGACCCAGGTAGCCAGGTAGGGGGTACGAGAGATGTTCTACGGAGCCTTTCCGCCGGAATTCAACTCGGGCCGGATGTACAGCGGCCCGGGAGCGGGTTCGTTGGTGGCCGCGGCGACGGCCTGGCAGAACCTGGCCACCGAATTGCAGTCCACCGCTTCGTCGTATTCGTCGGTGCTCTCGAGCCTGACCGCCGGACCATGGGTGGGTCCGTCCTCGATTGCAATGGCGAGCGCGGCCGCCCCGTACGTGGCCTGGATGCAGAAAACCGCTGCGCAGGCCGCGCAATCCGCGACCCAGGCCACCGAGGCGGCGGCAGCCTACGAGACGGCGTTCGCCGCCCATGTGCCGCCGGCGGTGATCGCGGAGAACCGGGCCCTGCTCGCGCAGCTGGTCGCGACGAACCTGTTCGGGCAGAACACATCGGCGATCGCGGCGAATGAGGCCCAATACAGCGAATTTTGGGCTCAGGACGCCACTGCTATGGACACCTACTTCGCCTCGTCGGCGACCGCCTCCAACAAGTTGACGGAGTTCAGCCCGGCGCCCACCACCACCAACGCGGCCGCGGAGCCGATGCAGGCCGCCGCGGTGACTTCGGCGGCCAGCACCCCGGCCGCCAACGTCGCGAATGCCGCGGCGTCGGCGGCGACAACCACCCTGCCCTACAGCGGGCCGTTCTCGATCCCGGCGAACTTGGCCTACCTCTACCAAACGTTCATGACGGATCTGTTCAACACCGTGCCGGGCGGGGCCAGCTTCTACACGAGCATGTACAACGCCGTGAAGGTGCCGCTCGGCCTGACTACGCAATTCAACGACATCGGGCTGCTGATCAACTTTCCGCTGTCACAGTGGCTCAAGTTCGCCCCGCCCGTCGGCTACGGCGCGCTGCCGAAAGACGCGCTCGGCGCCGGGCTCGGGGCATTGGGCTTCGGCCGCGGCACCTTGTACGGCTCGATCAGCCCGCTCGCCGGCATGGGCAATGCCGGCACCCTGGTCGGAAAGCTGTCGATCCCGCCGAGTTGGGCCACGTCCACCCCGGCCATCAGAACCGTCGCCACCGCCCTGTCGGCGGCCGGGACCGAAGCGATTCCCGCGGCCGCGCTCGGCGAGGGAAGCCTGTTCAGTTCGATGGGGCTTGCCGGGATGCTGGGCAGCGCCGTCGGCTCGAGTGGGCCCACGGTGGCGCGCGCGGGTGTGCGCAACCGGATGGCTCCGATCAAGGACCTCAAAGACAAGCAATCGCCGGAACAGCTTAAACGTCTTGTCGCACAAATCTCCGAGAAGCCCGAAACCGTGCAGCACCACAACGTCGACCAGGAAAACCTCGACGCGCTTCTCGAGCAGCTGGCCAAGAAGCCCGGCATCCACGCGGTGCATCTGAAGAAGGGTGACAAATCAAAAGTCATACCCGCGGACGCCCAATTGGGTTGAGGGACAGAGGAAAATCCGTGTTCCTAGCCGCCACAACGGAAGGGTGATAGTGATGAAACGACTGCTCGCACTACTCGGTATTTCCGCGATGATCGGCCTTGCCGCACCGGCGCACGCCGGTCCTCCACCGGTGCCGGATGGCGACGACGGTGGCTTCGTGGCCGCACTGCAGCAGGCCGGCTTCAGCTTCAACAGCCCGGGTTCGGCCGTCGCCGCCGGCAGGGCGGTATGTTCCTGCCTGAACAACGGCGAATCCGGCCTGGAGCTGGTCCACGACGTGAAAACCCACAATCCCGGGATGGACATGGAGATGGCCTCGAATTTCGCGTTGATTTCCGCGAAGTTCTACTGCCCCCAACAGCTCTCCAAGGCCTGATCCGCGGTCGGGGTGGCGACCGTGCCGGTCGGTGAACTCGAATGCCCTGCCGCTCAACATATCTGCGGGACGCCAGCGAGTACTGCGGACATCGGCGCGGCGTGCGACAATCACGAGTTATGAGACTGCAGCTGGCGCTTAGCGTTGCGGTTTCGGCCGCGATAGGCCTTGCCCCGCTCGCACATGGTGACCCGGGGACAGCCGGCGGCGATGAAACCGGCTTCCTCGCGTCACTGCGGAGTGCGGGGATCACCTACTCGACCCCCGACGGGGCGATCAAGTTCGCCAAGGCGGTCTGCGTCTCCCTGGGCAACGGCGAGGTCGGCCCTCAAATGGTCGACGAACTGAAGAGCGAAAACCCCGGACTCACCAACGATCACGCAACATCGTTCTTGGCGATCGCAGCGAAATACTACTGCCCGCAGCAACTTAACAGAAGGTAGCCCGGAGCTGGCCGGCCTACACGACCGTTCATCGGGTGGCCACGGCGCAACCAGTCGACTGCCCGCAAGTTTCGGCCGGGTGGCCGCCCCGTGCTCGATTTGGCCTTGGTCCATCTACCGTTTACCTCCACGTGGTTAGCTGCGCCGGCGGGACCACGCCGTGCCCGCAACCGCAATCTGCTGGCGCGGCCGGGGGATACTCGACAGCGAGACCGGGGGAAGGAGTGGGCCGTTGGAGACGCTGAGCGCTCTCGATTTCGTGCTCCGACTGGGCGTCGGAGTGGGGTGCGGCGCGCTCATCGGTCTGGAGCGGCAGTGGCGGGCGCGTCGGGCTGGCTTGCGCACCAACGCGCTCGTTGCCGGGGGCGCGACGCTGTTCGTCCTCTACGCCGCGGCCACCTCCGACACCAGCCCGACCCGGGTCGCCTCCTATGTCGTCTCCGGTATCGGGTTCCTGGGCGGTGGCGTGATCCTGCGCGAGGGCGTCAATGTCCGCGGGCTCAACACGGCCGCCACCTTGTGGTGCTCGGCGGCGATCGGCGTGCTGGCAGCTTCGGGGCATCTGGTGTTCGCGCTGATCGGCACCGGTACCGTCATCGGCATTCATCTGCTGGGGCGTCCACTCGGCCGGCTGATCGACCGCGACAACAGCGCCGAAGAAGACGAGAGCCTCGTGCCCTATCTCGTGCAGGTGGTCTGCCGTTCGAAGCATGAGAAGTACGCGCGGGCCCAGATCGTCCAGCACGCCGGCAGCAATGACATCACACTTCGCGGAATCCACACCGGCAGCGCGGCCGACGACGAGGTCACGCTGACCGCCCACTTGCTCATGAACGGCGACGCCACCGCCCGGCTGGAGCGCCTGGTGGCCGAACTATCGCTGCTGCCAGGCGTCCGCGCAGTGCAGTGGTATGCCGGCGACGAGGTGCAGTCCGACGATCGCCGCTGAGACGGGCGTCCGTTTCCGAGGCGGCGTGCTTGCGTCGGGCGCGGGCTCGCGTGAATCACGCGCATCGAACTTTGAAGATCTTCACAGCTTGCTAGCGGCAGAGCCTAAGGGTCGGGTCGTAACGTCATGCCATTGTGGGGCTTTGGGACGCTTCTACGAATAGACCATGGCGGTTGACCGTCGGCTTCGTCGTCGTACTGAGCGTATTCATTGCCGTGATCGTCGGGTCCTCATTGCGTCCCCAATTAGTCGCTGCCGCAATGCCGGAGCCCGCGGCGTGGACCCATCGGGATTATGCTGTCGACGCGCACGCCGACCGGCTGCAACCTGGTAATGACATCCGCCTTGCCAACGATCGGGAGCACGGCTTCGCGCCAGGCTCCGTACCGGCGAATAAAAAGCCATTTCGCAACACGTGGATGACCCGGGATCGGCCGGTTGGTTGGATTCACTTATCGACTCAGTCGGGCTGGATGCTATTGCCGGTGTCGTTTGCGACAACGCGGTCAGCGCTGGGGGAAAACGCCAGGGCCGCAATGGAAGTCGGTTACGGCAGCCGAGATCGCTTGATCCAGTTTTGCGTGCTTCGGTGCTGAGAGGTCAGCGGTCCGTCGTCGGGCCTTGAGCGCCTGACACGAAACAACTTTGCCCCTGAATGCGGCTTCGCAGCGCGAAGGCATCCTAGGGATCTTCGCTGATCATCCCGAATCGCGCCCGGCTACCGCGCTGCGAGTCGTCGGATCCGACGTCACCGCCGCAGGGCCGGCCGATTTCTCAAATCCATTGTCTTGGAGTAACAGTCATGCTTGCACGCACAGCTCAACCCGCCCACACAAACGCGAATCAGGCGTGGCAGCAATGAATTCCGGGGCGCACGCGGCGGAGGGCACTTCCGCAGAAGTCCGCCAGTGCCGGACAATTGACCAAAGCCCGCCGCCCGCGTTCTACCTGCCGCGACTGGAAGCTTCCGCGTTGCCGATGGGCGCCGATCGAGGCCTCGGATGGAAAATATTGCGAGACAGCGGCGCAGTCGTGTTCATGAATGGCGCCTATTACCTAACCCGCCGCAAGGATGTGTTGGCGGCGCTCGTCCAACCCAACCTCTTCTCCGCGCAACTGGCCCTCCAGCCGCCCGGCACCCCGGTACCGGTGTTGCCTTCGGCCTTCGACCCGCCCGAGCACACCCGCTACCGCAAAATCCTGCAGCCGTATTTCAGCCCCCACGCGCTGAACCATTACCAATCCATGATGGAGCGCCACGCCGTTGAAATGATCGCTGCCCTCGCCGGCCACGGCGAGTGCGAGGCGATGGCGGATTTCGGGCGCCTCTACCCGTATCAGGTGTTCATGGAGCTGTTCGGGTTGCCACTCGAGGACCGAGACAGCGTGATCGGCTGGAAGGACGCAGGCGTAGCCGGCAAGCCGGGAGGGTGCGAGCTGTTGGCGTATTTCGCCGATGTTGTTCAGCGACGCCGGAAGAAGCCGGGGTCTGACATGTTGTCGCAGATGATGGCCGATCCGGGCGGCCTCAGTGACCTCGAACTGCTCGGCCTGAGCCACCTGTTGATTCTGTCCGGACTGGACACGGTGGCCGGGGCGATTGGCTTTGCGCTGTTCGAATTGGCACGTAGGCCTGAGCTCCGCGGAGAGCTCCGCCGTGATCCGGACCAGATCAGGCCTTTCATCGAAGAGATCGTCCGACTCGAGCCTGCGGCGCCAATGGCGGCCCGGGTTACCACCGACTTCGTCAACGTGGGCGGCATGACGCTGCCCCCGGGGACGCCGGTGCGATTGTGCACTGCCGCGATCAACCGCGACGGCAGCGACGCGATCTCGACAGACGACCTGGTCATGGACGGCAAGATGCATCGGCATTGGGGATTCGGAGGCGGACCGCACCGCTGCATAGGTTCGCATTTGGCGCGGATGCAGCTGACCATCGTTATCAGGGAGTGGCTCGAGCAGATTTCCGACTTCGAACTGCTACCAGGCTACATGCCCGAGGTCCGCTTCCCCGCGTCGTCATTTGTGCTCAAGTCCCTACCGCTGCGCTGGAAGCGAGGCCTCGGGAATCGCCCTGAACAGCCACGGGAGACGCCATCGCGGACCAAAGCGGACCGTGTCCCGCGGCGTTCGTCGTAGTCTTACCTGTGTGAGTGCCCTGTCAGGCGTCTTGTCCACGCTGCCGCCGCAGATGCGGGACCCGGTGCTGTTCGCCATCCCGTTCTTCCTCCTGCTGCTGACCCTCGAATGGACCGCGGCTCGCAAGCTGGAACGCCTTACGGCCGAGGCCGCCGACTCGGCGCGGCCCGCGTCGGGGACGCACCTCACCCGTGACTCGGTGGCGAGCATCTCGATGGGGCTGGTGTCGGTGGCCACCACCGCCGGCTGGAAGACGCTGGCGTTGTTCGGCTATGCCGCGATCTATGCCTACCTGGCGCCCTGGCACCTGTCGCCCACCCACTGGTACACCTGGGTCATCGCGATTCTCGGAGTGGATCTGCTCTACTACGCCTATCACCGGATCGCGCACCGGGTGCGATTGATCTGGGCGACGCACCAGGCCCATCACTCCAGCGAGTACTACAACTTCGCCACCGCGCTGCGCCAGAAGTGGAACAACAGCGGCGAGATCTTGATGTGGATTCCGTTGCCGCTGTTGGGGATTCCGCCATGGATGGTGTTCTTCAGTTTCTCGCTGAACCTGATCTACCAGTTCTGGATCCACACCGAGCGCATCGACAAGCTGCCCCGACCGTTCGAGTTCCTGTTGAACACACCGTCGCATCACCGGGTGCACCACGGCATGGACCAGGTGTATCTCGACAAGAACTACGGCGGTATCTTCATCGTCTGGGATCGGCTGTTCGGAAGCTTCCAGGCCGAGCTGTTCCGGCCCAATTACGGCCTCACCAAGCGCGTGGACACGTTCAACATCTGGACGTTGCAGACCCACGAATACGTCGCGATCGCCCGCGACTGGCGATCGGCGACGCGCCTGCGTGACCGGCTGGGTTACGTGTTCGGCCCGCCCGGCTGGCTGCCGCGAACGGCCCGTGCAACGAACCCCGCCACCCCGGTCGTGACCTCGCTGTAACATTTGCCCCGGCCGGCGCGAAAACCTGAGCGTGGAGGGGGTACGCCGTAGCCTCACCCTCCCGTCGGTATCGGCCCGATGGATCGGAGTTCATGGTGCATCGTCGTCTGGCAACGCGCACGTTCGCCGCGTCGACCACTGTCGCCGCGCTCGCCTCCTTGCTGCCGGCTGCGCCGGCCAGAGCCGACGTCGTGGTGTATCCGGGCATGGAGATACGCCAGGACAACCGCGTCTGCACGCTGGGATACGTCGACCCTAGCCTGAAGATCGCGTTCACCGCTGGACACTGCCGCGGCGGGGGCGGTGTGGTGACGGACCGGGGCGGTACCGTGATCGGCCGGATGGCGGCCTTCCGCGACAACACCCCCAGCGGGACCACCGTGTCCACCAGCCAGGTGATCAGCGATTACGAAGCGATCGTGCTGGACAACAGCGTCATGGCGAACAACATCCTGCCGGGCGGTCGCCCGCTGGTCTCGGACCCGGGCCTCGCGCTCGCGCCCGGGCAGCCGGTCTGCCATTTCGGCGTGATCACCGGCGAAACCTGCGGCACGGTGGAGAGCGTGAACAACGGCTGGTTCACCATGTCGCACGGCGTGCAAAGTCACAACGGCGACTCGGGTGGCCCGGTGTACCTGGCGCCCAACGGCGGCCCGGGACAGCTCGTCGGGATCTTCAACAGCGTCTGGGGTGATTTCCCGGCCGCGGTGTCGTGGGGGGCCACGTCCCAAGAGGTTCGCGAGGACCTCGGGGTGCGCGACAACGCGCACTAGGGACATGGGGTGCGCGACAACGCGCACTAGGGACAGTCAGCCCGCCGCGTCTGCTGGGGTCAGCGCGAACACCGGAATCGTGGGCGCGACAGCGCGGAGCTCCTCGGCGCTGCTGTCCGGGGTCAACCCGCCGACGTAATCCTTGACCTGCCAGTACCACCTGGCCAGATAACGCCTCAACAACTCGGGTTTGGCCGCGTCGTCGACCTCGCTGGCCCGCACGCGTCGCCGGTGCCAGCGTGGGCCCACCTCCACGACGGCCGTGGCCCGGACATTTCGCGCCCACTGGGTGTTGCCGCGCGGCGAGACCAGGTAGTCCACACCGTCCACGGTGAGCAGGTTGATCACCACCGCGCGTGGCTTTCCGGTCTTGCGGCCGCGGACGCGCAGCGCCCGGGTTCCGGCGATGCTGATCCCCGCCTCGGCAAGCCAGCGGATCACCTCGTTGGCTGCCCGGGCGGCCCGGTTCGGCTCCTCGTATCGCGTGGACATGATGCGACCCCTTAGCGAATCTTGGTCAAATTTAAGAGAGCAGTGCTCTCTGAGGGGAACACGCTGCCACAACTCGCTACGGAAAGCAAGAGCGGTGTTCTCGGTTGTGCCAGACTAGCCGCGTGGGCAAACGCCAGGAATCGCGGGAGCAGATCGAGGCACGAATCATCGAACTCGGCCGCCGCCAGCTGGTGGAGCGCGGCGCGGCCGGCTTGTCGGTGCGGGCCATCGCCCGCGACCTGGGCATGGTGTCCTCGGCGGTGTACCGCTACGTGTCCAGCCGTGACGAACTGCTGACCTTGCTGCTGGTGGACGCCTATTCCGGCCTGGCCGACACCGTGGAGCGCGCCCGCGAAACCGTCGGGGACCTGTGGAGCGACGATGTCATCGCGATCGCGCGGGCGACGCGGGAATGGGCCGTCGCGCACCCGGCGCGCTGGGCCCTGCTGTACGGCAGTCCCGTGCCCGGATATCACGCACCGCCCGAGCGCACGGTGGCAGTGGGCACCCGGGTGGTGGCGGCGCTGTTCGACGCGGTGGCCGCCGGAATCGCCACAGGCGATATCCGTCTCACGAATGACCCTGCGCCGCAGCCGATGTCATCGGACTTCGAGCGGATTCGCCACGAATTCGGGTTCCCCGGTGACGACCAGGTCCTCGCCAAGTGCTTTTTGCTGTGGGCGGGGGTGCTGGGGGCCATCAGCCTCGAGGTGTTCGGGCAATACGGCGCCGATACCCTGACCGATCCGGAAGCCGTCTTCGATGCCCAACTACGGATGCTGGTGGACGTGCTGAGCCAGCACCGGTGAGGGACCACGGCCGCGGACAGCCCGAATTAGAACGTGTTCACCCGGCACTCTGCCGTCCGGATGCGGACGGCATGGCAAAGTCGTGTGGGCACTTTCTGGCGGCCCGGCGGCTGGACTATTCTGCGAGACGATGACGCTTCCCGTTGAATCGCCGACGCAGATTGCCTGGGTTACCGCGGACCTGAATGCCACCGAAACGGCTCTTACCGGCCTGTTAGGCGTGCGGAAGTGGGTGCGCATACCCGATGTGCACTTTGCTCCGGATGCGTGCAGCTACCGGGGCGAGCCCGCCGACTTCGTTGCCAGCATCTCGCTGAGCTACCTCGGCGACATGCAGTTGGAGCTGATCCAACCGGTTCGCGGGGAGAACATCTATAGTGACTTTCTGTCCGATTGCGGACCGGGTCTGCACCACGTCTGCATGGAGGTCGACAGCCCCGAGCAACTCGAAGCGGCGGTGACCGAGGCCGCCGAGCGGGGCGCTGCGGTTGTGCAGCGAGGCGCGATGCCCGGCGGCATCCAGTTCGTGTACCTATCAGCGCCGCAGGCAGGCGTGCCGTATGTCGAGTTCGCGTACGTCGCGCCCGAAATGAGGGCGTTCTACGACTACATCAAACAGGAGCAGCGGTGAGCCGCAGCGACGATGCAGAGCGCAGCGATGAGAAGGAGTGGCGCCAATGAGCACGGAGATACCGGCAACAGTCAGCGCGGATGGCGTGACCACATGGTCGGATGACGTCGACGTCGTGGTGATCGGGTTCGGCATCGCCGGCGGGTGTGCCGCGGTGAGCGCTGCCGCAGCCGGTGCGCGGGTGCTGGTGCTGGAACGCGCGGCCGCAGCAGGTGGCACCACTTCACTTGCGGGGGGCCACTTTTACCTCGGCGGCGGGACAGCGGTGCAGCAAGCGACCGGTCAAGAGGATTCCGTCGAGGAGATGTACAAGTACCTGGTCGCGGTGTCGCGCGAACCCGAACTCGACAAGATCCGCGCGTACTGCGACGGCAGCGTCGAGCACTTCAATTGGCTGGAAGACTTGGGTTTTCAGTTCGAGCGCAGCTACTACCCGGGCAAGGTGGTCGTCCCGCCCGGCACCGAGGGGCTCAGCTACACCGGCAACGAGAAGGTCTGGCCCTTTTGCGAACAAGCCAAGCCGGCGCCGCGCGGACACTCGGTGCCGGTGCCCGGCGAATTGGGCGGCGCGAGCATGGTTGTCGACCTGCTGCTCAAACGCGCCGACGCCCTGGGCGTGCAAATCCGCTACGAGACCGGGGTGACCAACCTGGTCACCGACGACGACGGCGCCGTGGTCGGCGTCGCGTGGAAACACTTCACCGAGACCGGCGCCATCAAGGCCAAGTCCGTCATCATCGCGGCGGGCGGATTCGCGATGAACCCCGAGATGGTCGCCGAGCACACCCCCGCACTGGGCCAGCAGCGGCGTACCAAGCATCACGGCCTGGTGGCGCCCTACATTCTGGGCAATCCCAACGACGACGGGCTGGGCATCCGAATGGGCGTCTCGGCGGGTGGCGCGACCAAGAACATGGACGAATTGTTCATCACCGCGGCTGCCTATCCACCCGAGGTTTTGCTGACGGGCGTGATCGTAAACAAAGAGGGCAAGCGTTTCGTCGCCGAGGACTCCTACCACTCGCGCACTTCGGCTTTCGTGTTGGAACAGCCCGACCAGACGGCGTACCTGATCGTCGACGAGGCGCACACCGAGATGCCCGCCATGCCGCTGATCCGCTTCCTCGACGGATACGAGACGATCGCGGAAATGGAAGCCGCACTTGGCATTCCCGCGGGCAACCTGGCGGCCACGCTGGACCGTTACAACGAGCAAGCTGC
Organism: Mycobacterium mantenii; assembly: GCF_010731775.1. Taxonomy (NCBI): domain Bacteria; kingdom Bacillati; phylum Actinomycetota; class Actinomycetes; order Mycobacteriales; family Mycobacteriaceae; genus Mycobacterium; species Mycobacterium mantenii. The sequence continues at coordinate 1,259,554 of NZ_AP022590.1, forward strand.
CGCGGGCGAAGATCCCGATTTCCACAAGCAGCCGGAATTCCTTGCGCTACAAGACAACGGTCCCTGGGCGGTGTTCGACCTGTCGCTGGGGCGGGCGATGTATTCGGGATTCACCATCGGCGGACTTGCGGTGACGGTGGACGGCGAGGTGCAACGGGCCGACGGCACGGTGGTGCCCGGTTTGTACGCCGCCGGCGCGTGCGCGTCGAACCTCGCCCAGGATGGCAAGGGCTACGCGAGCGGAACGCAGCTGGGTGAGGGGTCGTTCTTCGGCCGCCGCGCCGGAGCGCATGCGGCCCGGCGGGCCGGGGGAGCGTAGGCGCGCCACCACACCGCGCCGGAGCGCATGCGGCCCGGCGGGCCGGGGGAGCGTAGGCGCTAGACCCGCGCGGGCTCCTTTTCGACCCGACCCAGTTGCCACGGGCCGCCGCCGAGCAAATGGAGCTTGTGCTCGTGGTGCTGTTCGACGGTGGGACGGTGGCTCACGCTGACCATGACGCACTCGGGCAGCTCGGCCCGGACCAATTGGTACAGCGCGAATTCCAGGCCTTCGTCCAGCGCGGAGGTGGCCTCGTCGAGGAACACCGCCTTGGGTTTCGTGAGCAGGATGCGCGCGAAGGCGACACGCTGCTGCTCGCCCGGGGACAGCACCTTGGCCCAATCCTGGTCTTCGTCTAGCCGGTTGATCAGTGGCGCCAGGGCCACTTTGGTGAGCACGTCGCGCAGCTGCTGATCGGAGAAGTTGTCCGGCGAATTCGGGTAGCACACCACGGTGCGCAGACTGCCGAGCGGGACATACGGCAGCTGCGACAAGAACATCGTCGCGTTGTCGGCGTCCGGGCGGCACAGGGTCCCCGAGGCGTACGGCCACAACTCGGCCAGGCTGCGCAGCAGCGTCGTCTTGCCGGCACCCGAGCGGCCGGTGATCACCAGCGAATCACCGTCCGCGAGTTCGACATCCAGCGGGTCGATCAACTGATCTCCGTCCGGCGTGCGCACCTCGATGCCGCGGAGCTCGACCGTCGACTCTTCGCTGGGTTTCACCAGAATGGTTGGCAGCGCACGGCCCTGATCGTTGGCGTCCACCAAGCCGTGCAACCGGATGATCGCGGCCCTGAACGCGGCGAAGGCGTCGTAGTTGTTACGGAAGAAGGACAGTGAGTCCTGAATGTTGCCGAACGCGGTCGCACTCTGACCGACGTCGCCGAAGTCGATCCGACCGGCGAACAGCCGCGGCGCCTGAATCACCCAGGGCAACGGCACGATCGCCTGCGACACCGACCAGTTCCAGCCGTTGAAGATGATCGTCCGGCGAACGAACTTACGGTAGTTGTCGATGATCGGGGTGAACCGCCGCCAGAGCTGCGCGCGTTCGACCCGCTCGCCGCGGTAGAAGCCCACCGCCTCCGCGGCGTCGCGCAACCGCACCAGGGCGTAACGGAACGCGGCGTTGAGCTTCTCGTTGTTGAAGCTCAGCTTGATCAGGGGATGCCCCAGCCAGATTGCCACCACCGTGGCGATCACGACATAGACCAGGACGGTCCAGAACATCGCGCGGGGCAGCTCGATGCCCAGAACGTCCAGGTTGCCGGACAGGCTCCACAGAATCGCGGCGAACGAAATCACCGAGGCAACGGCATTGACGGCGCCGAACAGCAATGTGCTGCCCGTCCCGTTCGACGGGATGTTCGGAGTGCCGCCGGCGTTGGCGGTGAAGATGTCGATGTCCTGCTGGATGCGCTGGTCGGGGTTGTCAATGGTGTTGTCGATGAACAGATCCCGGTAATAGGCTCGGCCGCTGAGCCAGTCATCGGTGAGATTGGCGGTCAGCCACATGCGCCAGGCGATGATGAATCGCTGCGTCAGGTAGATGTCCACCATGAACCGGAAGACGTACAAGACCGCCAGCACGCTGAAAATCGCGATCGACATCCAAAAGCCGTGGATACCTGAGGCTTTGACCGCGTCGTCGCCTGCCGCGATGCCCTGCACCGCCTTCTGCACCGCCGTGTACAGATCGTTGCCCTGGTAGCTGAGCAGCACCATCAACCGCACCGACAGCAGCACCGACAGCAGCAGCACGCCCAGCATGAGCCACACCCGGACGCTGTGTGCGCCGACGAAGTAGCCGCGGGTGATCCGCCAGAACTGCCGGCCCCAGGGGGTGAGGTAGCGGAACGCCAGCAGCACCCCGAACAGGCAGATGGCGCTGACCACCCACGCTATGGCGACCCATCGCAAGGAATCGATGGGTGCCGACGACCAGTTGATCGATGGCTTGAACGGCTTTGGGCCCATCGTCGATGTCTCCTTACGGCCGAGGTGGCCGGACTCTCCTGTACTTCAAATCCTTGGGCGAAGGTACCCGACGGATCTGGTTAGGCTGCGGTCATGACTACCGACGCCGTCCCCGCACAAACATTGCACGCCGGCCGGCTCGTCGCGCGGCGTCTGCGGGCCAGCGGTGTGGACACCGTCTTCACCCTGTCCGGCGGCCACCTGTTCTCCATTTACGACGGGTGCCGCGACGAGGGTATCCGGCTGATCGACACCCGCCATGAGCAGACCGCGACCTTCGCCGCCGAAGGCTGGTCGAAGGTGACCAGGTCGCCGGGCGTGGCCGCGCTGACCGCGGGTCCGGGCATCACCAACGGGATGAGCGCGATGGCGGCGGCCCAGCAAAACCAGTCGCCGCTGGTGGTGCTGGGCGGCCGGGCCCCTGCGCAGCGCTGGGGCATGGGTTCTCTGCAGGAGATCGACCATGTGCCGTTCGTGGCGCCGCTGGCCCGCTTCGCCGCCACCGCACAATCGGCGGACGACGCCAGCCGACTCGTCGACGACGCGCTGCGCGCGGCGGTCGGCGCGCCGTCGGGGGTGGGTTTCGTCGACTTCCCAATGGATCACGTGTTCTCCATGTCCGACGACGACGGCCGGCCCGGGGCGCTGGCCGACCTGCCGGCGGGGCCCAGACCCGACGGCGATTCCCTGAGCCAGGCGGCCGCCCTGCTGTCCTCGGCCAAGAGGCCGGTGATCATGGCGGGCACCAACCTCTGGTGGGGCCGCGGCGAGACGGCCCTGCTACGCCTTGCCGAGGAACTCCAGATCCCCGTGCTGATGAACGGGATGGCCCGCGGTGCGGTTCCCGCCGACCATCCGCTGGCATTCTCCCGGGTTCGCGGAAAAGCCCTGGGGGAGGCCGATGTTGCGCTGATCGTCGGGGTGCCCATGGACTTCCGGCTCGGGTTCGGCGCGGTCTTCGGGGCACAGACCCAGCTCATCGTGGCGGACCGTGTCGAACCCGAACGACGCCATCCGCGGCCGGTGCAGGCCGAGCTCTACGGCGACCTCTTGACGATTCTCGCGGCGCTGGCCCCCGCCACGGGAGCCGACCACCGGGACTGGATCGACGAACTGCGGACCGCCGAGACCGCGGCGCGCGCCAAGGAGAAGGCCGAGCTCGCCGACGACCGCGTTCCGCTGCACCCCATGCGGGTCTACGCGGAGCTCGCACCCATGCTGGACCGCGACGCCATCGTCGTGATCGACGCCGGTGATTTCGGGTCGTACGCCGGACGGGTGATCGACAGCTATCAGCCGGGTTGCTGGCTGGACAGCGGCCCCTTCGGCTGTCTGGGTTCGGGCCCCGGCTACGCCCTGGCCGCCAAGCTGGCCCACCCGGATCGCCAGGTGGTGCTGCTGCAGGGCGACGGCGCGTTCGGCTTCAGCGGCATGGAGTGGGACACCCTGGTTCGGCACCATGTGCCGGTCGTGTCCGTGGTCGGCAACAACGGCATCTGGGCGCTCGAAAAGCACCCCATGGAAGCCTTGTACGGCTATTCGGTGGTTGCGGAGCTGCGGCCGGGGACGCGCTACGACGAGGTGGCCCACGCCCTGGGCGCCCACGGCGAACTGGTCGCCGCGCCCGGCGAGCTGCGGCCCGCGCTGGAACGTGCCTTCGCCAGTGGGCTCCCCGCCGTCGTCAATGTGCTCACCGACCCCGACGTCGCGTATCCCCGTCGGTCCAACCTGGCTTGATGAGTCGGCTCCTCCTCACGCCGCTGCGCGGCCTGCATCGTCGCCGACTGGCTTGAGCCCGTCCGGGAAGTCACCGCGTACCGTTGACCTGTGCCTAAGACGACCCGCGCTCAACCCGGCCGGCTGAGCAGCCGCTTTTGGAAGCTGCTCGGCGCCAGCACCGAAAAGGACCGCAGCCGCTCGCTCACCCAGGTCACCGACTCGTCGGAGTACGACGACGAGGCGGCCGGTCTGACCGACGAGCAGCTGCGCAAAGCGGCCGGGCTGCTCAACCTCGACGACCTCGCGGAGTCCGAAGACATCCCGCAGTTCCTCGCCATCGCGCGGGAGGGGGGCGAGCGGACGACCGGGTTGCGGCCGTTCGACGTTCAGCTGCTGGGGGCGTTGCGCATGCTGGCCGGCGACGTGATCGAGATGGCCACCGGTGAAGGCAAGACGCTGGCCGGTGTGATCGCCGCGGCCGGATACGCGCTGGCCGGACGGCATGTGCACGTGGTGACGATAAACGACTACCTGGCCCGTCGTGACGCGGAGTGGATGGGCCCTGTCATCGAGGCCATGGGGTTGACCGTCGGGTGGATCACCGCCGAGTCGACCAGCGAGGAACGCAGAACGGCGTACGGCTGCGACGTCACCTACGCGTCGGTCAACGAGATCGGTTTCGACGTGCTCCGCGATCAGCTGGTGACCGACGTCGCCGACCTGGTATCGCCGAACCCGGACGTGGCCCTGATCGACGAGGCCGACTCGGTGCTGGTCGACGAGGCGCTGGTGCCCCTGGTGTTGGCGGGAACCACCCACCGGGAGACGCCGCGGCTGGAGATCATCAAGCTGGCCGGCCAGCTGGAGGCGGGCACCGATTACGACACCGACGCCGACAGCCGCAACGTTCACCTGACCGAGGTCGGTGCCCGCAAGGTCGAAAAGGCACTCGGCGGGATCGACCTGTACTCCGAGGAACACGTCGGCACGACCCTGACCGAGATGAACGTCGCGCTGCACGCGCACGTGCTGCTGCAGCGCGACGTGCACTACATCGTCCGCGACGACGCCGTGCACCTGATCAACGCGTCGCGTGGGCGCATCGCGCAGCTGCAACGCTGGCCGGACGGCCTGCAGGCCGCGGTCGAGGCCAAGGAGGGCATCGAGACCACCGAGACGGGTGAGGTGCTCGACACCATCACCGTGCAGGCGCTGATCAACCGCTACGCGACGGTGTGCGGCATGACCGGCACCGCGCTGGCCGCCGGCGAGCAGCTGCGCCAGTTCTACAAGCTCGGCGTGTCCCCGATTCCGCCGAACAAGCCCAACATTCGCGAAGACGAGTCGGACCGGGTGTACATCACCGGCGCCGCCAAGAACGACGCGATCGTGGCGCACATCGCCGAGGTGAACGAGACCGGGCAGCCGGTGCTGGTGGGCACCCGCGACGTGGCCGAATCCGAGGACCTGCACGAGCGGCTGCTGCGCCGCGGCGTGCCGGCGGTGGTGCTGAACGCCAAGAACGACGCCGAGGAGGCCCAGGTCATCGCCGAGGCCGGCAAGTTCGGCGTGGTCACCGTCTCGACCCAGATGGCCGGTCGCGGCACCGACATCCGCCTGGGTGGCTCCGACGAAGCCGACCACGACCGGGTCGCCGAGCTGGGCGGGCTGCACGTCGTCGGGACCGGGCGGCACCACACCCAGCGCCTGGACAACCAGCTGCGCGGGCGTGCCGGGCGGCAGGGCGATCCGGGGTCGTCGGTGTTCTTCTCGAGTTGGGAAGACGACGTGGTGGCGGCCAACCTCGACCACAACAAGTTGCCGGTGGACACCGACGACGACGGCAGGATCGTCAGCCCCAAGGCGGCGGGCATGCTCGACCACGCCCAGCGCGTGGCCGAGGGCCGCATGCTGGACGTGCACGCGAACACCTGGCGGTACAACCAGCTGATCGCCCAGCAGCGCGCCATCATCGTCGATCGGCGTAACACGTTGCTGCGCAACCCAACCGCGCGTGAGGAACTCGCCGAACTGGCGCCCAAGCGCTACGAGGAGCTGGCCGAGACCGAAGGCATCTCCGAAGAACGGCTCGAGGTCATCTGCCGGCAGATCATGCTCTATCACCTTGATCGCGGCTGGGCGGACCATCTGGCGTATCTGGCCGACATCCGCGAGAGCATTCATCTGCGGGCGCTGGGGCGGCAGAACCCGCTGGACGAGTTTCACCGGTTGGCCGTCGACGCGTTCGCCTCGCTGGCCGCGGACGCGGTCGAGGCGGCGCAGCAGACGTTCGAAACCGCAAACATCCTCGAAGAGGAGCAGGGCCTGGACCTGTCCAAGCTGGCCAGGCCGACGTCGACGTGGACTTACATGGTCAACGACAACCCGCTGGCGGACGACACGCTGTCCACCCTGAGCCTGCCCGGGGTCTTCCGCTAGAGGCTGCGGCACCCAATGTGCGGCCAGCCGCGCACACGTCGGTGGGCTCGGCGGATTGCCTGCCTCCCGCTCGGTCCGCGCTGCGGACCGCATCGTCGGCGGGCTAATGTCACGGCTCATGGAGCCGGTGCTTCCGCCCAATCGGGTGCTGACGGTGCCCAACGTGCTCAGCGTTGTCCGCCTCGCGCTGATCCCGGTGTTCGTCTACGCCCTGCTGGTCGCGCATGCCAACGGGTGGGCGGTCGCAATCCTGATGTTCAGCGGCGCCTCGGACTGGGCCGACGGCAAGATCGCCCGGCTGCTGGACCAGTCCTCGCGGCTCGGTGTTCTGCTGGATCCGGCGGTCGACCGCCTCTACATGGTGGCCGTGCCCATCGTGCTGGCGATCAGCGGGATCGTGCCGTGGTGGTTCGTCATCGTCCTGCTCGCGCGCGACGGTCTGTTGGCAGCGACGCTGCCGCTGCTGTGGAGTCGCGGATTGTCGGCGCTGCCGGTGACCTACATCGGCAAGGCGGCGACGTTCGCGTTGATGTCCGGCTTTCCGCTGGTGCTGCTGGGCACTTGGGACGCGCTGTGGAGCCGCGTGATCGGCGCCTGTGGGTGGGCCTTCCTGATCTGGGGGATGTATGCCTACCTGTGGGCGTTCGTGCAGTATGCCGTGCAGATGACTCTCGTGCTGCGACGCATGCCCAAGGTCGACCGCGGTTCTCGTCCGTCGGCCGCGGCGAGGGTGGCCGACCATGGCTGACGTGGACCGCCTGCTCGGCGGCTACGACCCCAATGCCGGTCACGGCGCGCACGTGGCGTCGCGGCCCAAACGCATCCCGGTGCCGTCCCTGTTGCGCGCGTTGCTGTCCGAGCACCTCGATCCGGGCTATGCCGCGGCGGCGGCCAAGCGCAGCGCCGCCAACGAACCGCGCAGCGGACGCCAGCGTGTGTTCGGTTGGCTCTGGCAGGCGTTGGCGGCGCTGCTGATCGCGACGGTCTTCGCCGCCGCGGTCGCGCAGGCCCGCTCGGTGGCTCCCGGGGTGCGCACCGCCCAGCAACTGCTCCTGGGCAATGTGCGGTCGACGGAGGGCTCCGCGGCCGCGTTGAGCCGACGGCGCAGCGAGCTGTCGGCGCGGGTCGACGACGTGCAGCGCCACGCCCTGGCCGACGACGCCGAGGGGCAGCGGCTGCTGAAACGCCTTGACGCGCTGAGCCTGGCCGCGGCCAGCACGGCGGTCATCGGGCCCGGTCTGAAGGTGACCGTGACCGATCCCGGTGCCAGCCCGAACCTCTCCGACGTGTCCAAGCAGCGTGTCAGCGGCAGCAGGCAGATCATCCTGGACCGCGATTTGCAGTTGCTGGTCAACTCGTTGTGGGCGAGCGGCGCCGAGGCCATTTCCGTCGGCGGCGTGCGGATCGGGCCGAATGTGACCATCCGGCAGGCCGGCGGCGCGATCCTGGTCGACAACAACCCGACCAGCAGCCCCTACACGGTGTTGGCGATCGGGCCGCCGCGCTCGATGCGCGACGTCTTCGACAACAGCCCCGGCATGCAGCGCCTGAGGCTGCTGCAGATGTCCTACGGCGTCGTGGTTACGGTGGACGTCGCCGACGGTCTTTCGCTGCCTGCCGGATCCATCCGGGATGTCAAGTTCGCCAAGCAGATTGGGCCACAGTGAGAAAAGTCCTGAACAGACAAATTCCCCTGTGCGAGACGCGGCCGGGAAGCCAAGCATGATCGGTATCGCAGCCCTGGCGATCGGCATCGTGCTTGGCCTGGTCTTTCACCCCGCGGTGCCAGAAGTCGTCCAGCCCTATCTGCCGATCGCGGTGGTCGCGGCGCTGGACGCGGTGTTCGGTGGTTTACGCGCATATCTGGAACGGATCTTTGACCCGAAAGTCTTCGTTATTTCGTTCGTATTCAACGTCTTCGTGGCCGCCCTGATCGTCTACGTCGGCGATCAATTGGGTGTGGGCACGCAGTTGTCCACGGCCATCATCGTGGTGCTGGGTATCCGCATCTTCGGCAATGCCGCCGCCCTGCGCCGTCGGCTGTTCGGGGCATAACGCGCGCCGGGCGACGAGCAGAGCGAAGCGATGAGAGGAGCGGCATGACCGAGTTGAGGTCAGCGTGAGCCAGGACCCGGACGACCGCGCCGCCGGCCAGCGAGCCGCCGGCCAAACCGGTGACGGACCAACCGGACCTGCCGGGCCAAGCGGCCCCGCTCGCCCGGGGGCCGACGAAGCGCCGAATGAGGCTGCGCCGCGCGGCCGCCATGAACTCTCCGCGAAAACCCCCCGCCCGGCAATCGGACCGGTGCGCCGCACCGGTTTATCCGGGATGGTGCGCGGCGGTCGGTCCCGGATGGCGTTCGGAACGCTGGCCGCCATGCTGTGCCTGCTGCTGGGCCTCGCCATCGTCACCCAGGTCCGCCAGACCGAATCGGGTGACTCGCTGGAGACGGCCCGCCCCGCAGACCTTTTGGTGCTGCTGGACTCGTTGCGACAGCGCGAAGGCACGCTCAACACCGAGGTGAACGAGCTACAGAACACGCTGAATTCACTGCAGGCGTCCGGAAACAACGACCAGGCCGCCATCGAATCCGCGAAGGCCAGGCTGTCGGCGCTGGCCATCCTGGTCGGGGCGGTCGGCGCCACCGGACCCGGCGTCACCGTCACGATCGAGGACCCCGCGCCCGGGGTTTCACCCGAGGCGATGCTCGATGTGATCAACGAGTTGCGCGCCGCGGGCGCCGAGGCGATCGAAGTCAACGACGCACACCAATCCGTGCGCGTGGGTGTCGACACGTGGGTCGTGGGTATGCCTGGGTCGCTGACCATCGACTCCAAAACGCTGTCGCCGCCGTATTCGGTTCTGGCGATTGGCGATCCGCCCACCCTTGCCGCGGCCATGAACATTCCCGGTGGCGCGCAGGACACCGTCAAGCGCATAGGCGCGCGAATGTCGGTCCAGCAGGCCGACCGGGTGGACGTGACCACCTTGCGGCAACCAAAACCGCACCAATACGCTCAGCCGGTCAAGTGAGCAACGCGAACAGAACAGGATCACTCGTGAGCGATATCCCGCCCGATCTGCGCTACACCGCCGAACATGAATGGGTTCGTCGAAGTGGGGATGACACGGTACGCGTGGGCATCACCGATTTTGCGCAGTCCGCATTGGGCGATGTCGTGTTCGTTCAGCTGCCCGACGTGGGCACCGAGCTGACCGCGGGCGAGTCGTTCGGTGAGGTCGAATCCACGAAATCGGTGTCGGACCTGTATGCCCCGGTGTCGGGCAAGGTGTCGGCGGTCAACACCGATCTGGACGGCAGTCCGCAATTGGTGAATTCCGACCCGTATGGAGCCGGCTGGTTGCTGGATGTGCAGGTATCCGAGGTCGGCGAATTGGAGTCGGCCATCTCTTCGCTGCTCGACGCTGAGGCCTACCGCGGAACGCTGACCGAATGACGATTGCTAATGTCCCTGCAGCCCCGCACGGCGAGCGAGCGGTGCAGTCAGGGTACGGGGGGATTCGAAGTTTCGGTTCGTCAGGTGGTGGGCGCATCGCAGGCCGGTGCGCGGTACCGTCGACACATCGACCTTTGAAACCTTCGGAGATCGCTGAAAGACACGTGAAGACACTTGAAAGTACGAAACGGCAGTAATCGGCATACCGGGCAACGAAACCTGGTGCACAAGCCGGCCGAGCGGCCCGGACAGACAACGCCACAGCGGCCAGTGAGGAGCAGCGCGTGACGGACATGGACAACGACCAGAATTCGGATGAAGTCACGGTAGAGACGACTTCGGTCTTCCGCGCCGACTTCCTCAACGAGCTGGACGCTCCCGCGCAAGCGGGAACTGAGAGCGCGGTATCGGGAGTCGAAGGTCTCCCGGCGGGCTCGGCGTTGTTGGTCGTCAAGCGGGGACCGAATGCGGGCTCGCGCTTTTTGCTGGACCAGGCCACCACGTCCGCCGGTCGGCACCCCGACAGCGACATTTTCCTCGATGACGTAACCGTCAGCCGTCGGCACGCCGAATTCAGGTTGGAAAACAACGAATTCAGCGTGGTCGACGTTGGTAGTCTCAACGGCACTTACGTCAACCGTGAGCCCGTGGACTCCGCGGTGCTTGGCAACGGCGACGAAGTGCAGATCGGCAAGTTCCGCTTGGTGTTTCTGACCGGACCCAAGCAGGGTGAGGATGGAGGATCTTCAGGCTAGTGAGCGCACCCGATAGCTCGGCACTGGCCGGGATGTCGATCGGGGCGGTCTTGGAATTGCTGAGGCCGGACTTCCCCGATGTCACCATCTCCAAAATCCGCTTCTTGGAGGCCGAGGGATTGGTGACGCCGCAGCGGGCTGCATCGGGGTATCGAAGGTTCACCGCATACGACTGCGCACGGTTGCGGTTCATCCTTACCGCGCAGCGTGATCACTACTTGCCGCTGAAGGTCATCAGGGCGCAACTGGACGCCCAACCCGACGGTGAGCTGCCGCCCGTCAGAACGTCCTATTCCGTCCCCCGCCTGGTGTCCGTGGCGGGAACCGGGGCAGCAGGCGCCGGTGCGGACGCGGGCTCCGACACCTCGGCGGTGGCCCCGGCCCACGTCCGGTTGAGCCGCGAGGAGCTGCTGAATCGCGCGAATGTCGATGAGGAGCTGCTGACGGCGCTCCTCAAAGCCGGAGTGATCACCACCGGGCCCGCCGGGTTTTTCGACGAGCACGCCGTCGTCATCCTGCAATGCGCGCGGGCGTTGTCGGATTACGGTGTCGAGCCGCGGCATCTGCGGGCGTTCCGTTCGGCGGCCGATCGCCAGTCGGATCTGATCGCCCAAATTGCCGGGCCGGTAGTCAAAGCCGGCAAGGCCGGTGCGCGCGATCGTGCCGATGATTTGGCACGCGAAGTCGCGGCGCTTGCCATCACGTTGCACACGTCGTTGATCAAATCCGCCGTTCGCGACGTTCTGGATCGCTGAGGACTAGACTTCGGTCGACAGCTTGGTTTTCGGCAGTAGGGCGGATTTTTTTTGACCTCGCCGTCCCTGGCGAGCACCAAGCCGACCGGCGCCATTAATGCGGAGGGCAGACACAAATGGGTGAAGTTCGTGTTGTCGGCATTCGCGTAGAGCAGCCGCAGAACCAGCCGGTGTTGTTGCTGCGCGAAACCGACGGTGACCGTTACCTCCCGATCTGGATCGGACAGTCGGAGGCTGCCGCCATCGCACTCGAGCAGCAAGGTGTTGAGCCCCCTCGCCCGTTGACGCACGATTTGATCAGGGATGTGATTGCCGCGCTTGGGCATTCGCTGAAAGAGGTGCGGATCGTCGATCTGCAAGAGGGCACTTTCTACGCTGACCTGGTGTTCGACCGCAACATCACCGTGTCGGCCCGTCCCTCGGACTCGGTGGCGATCGCGCTGCGCGTCGGCGTGCCCATCTACGTCGAGGAAGGCGTGCTTGCCCAGGCCGGTCTGCTGATCCCCGACGAGACCGACGAGGAAGGCGGCACCACCGTCCGGGAGGACGAGGTGGAGAAGTTCAAGGAATTTCTCGACAGCGTGTCGCCGGACGATTTCAAGGCCACCTAGCCCGCCGATATACAGCCCGCCCCGGGGGTTTGGTTTGCCCCCAGCGCAAAGCCGCTACTACCAGCACTTGGGATCGGCGGTGCGGCTGGTTTAGCCTTGGATGGTGACATCACGGATGCATCTCAAACAACACGGTGATGTCGACACGCGGGCGGATAGCTCGCCCACTTGGCCCCGCGGCGGCCATACTTTGATCGCGACTACAGGCGCGGCGGCTATCGGAGAGCGTAAGCTCTACTAGCACTCGGGCCTGAGCAAACGTGGCTGTAATCCAGCCTCAGACGTAGCTAACGACGAGAGCGCGATCGCGGAGAGGAACCACCGTGAGCGAGCAGCCACGCCAAGAGCAGCTCAACCTAGCTGAGAGCGGTAGTCCGGCGAGCAGTGACCGTAGCGTCACCGTAGCCAGCGCACCCGTGCAGCCCGGACTTTTTCCGGACGACTCCGTGCCCGACGAGTTGGTCGGCTACCGCGGTCCGAGTGCCTGCCAGATCGCCGGCATCACGTATCGGCAGCTGGACTACTGGGCACGCACCTCGCTGGTGGTCCCGTCGATCCGCAGCGCGGCGGGCTCCGGCAGCCAGCGGCTCTACTCGTTCAAGGACATCCTGGTCCTCAAGATCGTCAAGCGGTTGCTGGACACCGGGATCTCGTTGCACAACATCCGCGTCGCGGTCGACCATCTGCGTCAGCGTGGCGTCCAAGACCTGGCCAACATCACCCTGTTCTCCGACGGCACCACCGTTTACGAGTGCACGTCGGCCGAAGAGGTGGTCGACCTGCTGCAGGGCGGCCAGGGTGTCTTCGGCATCGCCGTCTCGGGCGCCATGCGCGAGCTGACCGGCGTCATCGCGGACTTCCCCGGCGAGCGGGCCGACGGCGGCGAGTCGATCGCCGAGCCCGAGGACGAGCTCGCGTCCCGGCGCAAGCACCGCGACCGCAAGATCGGCTGACGGCGCGCCCGCACCAACCCACGACGCCGCGTTCGGAGCGGCGAGTAAGCTGGATCGCGCATCGCATTCGAGCGGGAGAGTTCCGTGGCTGCCAGCCACGGGCGCCGAAGGAGCAACACCTCTCCGTCAACCTCTCAGGCACCCGGACCGCACGAAATCATGATGCCTCTGGAAAGCGGCGTGGACTCGCGTGGTCCGCACCCGCCGATGGGGAAAGGCGCTCGGGCAGCCTCGGGCGCCGAATCTCTCAGGTGCCCGGCGAACGGGTGAAGACAGAGGGAGAGGGCCGCTAGTCCTCTGCCTCGATATGCCTTCGTTCGTCTACTCAGGAGTTCCAGTGCCCGATCAATTCACCTTCGCAGCTCGGCACATCGGCCCGGACCGCCAGGCCGTCGCGGCCATGCTCGCCGTCATCGGTGTCGACTCCCTCGACGAACTGGCCGCCAAAGCCGTTCCGGCCGGCATCCTGGACCGGGTCACCGGGGGCGGCGCCGCGCCGGGACTTGACCAACTGCCGCCGCCCGCCAGTGAAACCGAGGCGCTAGCCGAGCTGCGATCGTTGGCCGAGACCAACACGGTGGCCGTGTCGATGATCGGGCAGGGCTACTACGACACGCTCACGCCTCCGGTATTGCTGCGCAACATCCTGGAGAACCCGGCCTGGTACACCGCCTACACGCCGTATCAGCCGGAGATCAGCCAAGGCCGGCTGGAGGCCCTGCTGAATTTCCAGACGATGGTGGCCGACCTGACCGGGCTCGAGGTGGCCAACGCCTCGATGCTCGACGAGGGCACCGCGGCGGCCGAGGCCATGACGTTGATGCACCGCGCGGCCCGCGGAAAGGCCATTCGCCTGGTGGTGGACGCCGACGTCTTCGCCCAGACCGCGGCCATCGTGGCCACCCGGGCCAAGCCGTTGGGCATCGAGATCGTCACCGCCGACCTGCGCGACGGGCTGCCCGACGGCGACTTCTTCGGTGTCATCGCGCAACTGCCAGGGGCCAGCGGCCGCATCACGGACTGGGCGGGCCTGGTGGAGCAGGCGCACGGCCGTGGCGCGCTGGTCGCCATCGGGGCCGACCTGCTCGCCATGACCCTGATCACCCCTCCCGGTGAGCTCGGCGCCGACGTCGCCTTCGGTAGCACCCAAAGATTTGGTGTGCCAATGGGTTTCGGTGGGCCACACGCCGGCTACCTGGCGGTGCATGCCGCCCACGCGCGCCAGCTGCCAGGCCGGTTGGTCGGCGTGTCGCTGGACGCCGACGGATCGCCGGCCTACCGGCTGGCGTTGCAGACCCGCGAACAGCACATCCGCCGCGACAAGGCGACCAGCAACATCTGTACCGCGCAGGTGCTGCTCGCGGTGATGGCCGCGATGTACGCCAGCTACCACGGCGCCGAGGGGCTGACCGCGATCGCGCGCCGCGTGCACGGTCACGCCGAGTCGATCGCCGCCGCCCTCGGCGACGCCTTGGTGCACGAGAAATATTTCGACACCGTGCTCGCGCGGGTACCGGGCCGCGCCGCCGAGGTGATCGCCGCAGCAAAGGCTAACGGCATCAACCTGTGGCAGGTCGACGACGACCACGTGTCGGTGGCCTGCGACGAGGCCACCACCGACGACCATGTCGCCGCGGTGCTCGAGGCCTTCGGATTGCGAGACACCGGGCAGGTGGGTGCCGGTGCCGACATCATCACCCGCACATCGGAATTCCTCACCCATCCCGCATTCACCCAATACCGCACCGAGACGGCGATGATGCGCTACCTGCGCACGCTGGCCGACAAAGATATTGCGTTGGACCGCAGCATGATTCCGCTCGGCTCCTGCACCATGAAGCTGAACGCCGCCGCGGAGATGGAACCCATCACCTGGCCGGCGTTCGCCCGCCAGCATCCGTTCGCGCCCGCATCCGACACCCCCGGGCTACGCCGTCTCATCGCCGACCTGGAGACCTGGCTGGTGCAGATCACCGGCTACGACGCGGTCTCGCTGCAACCCAACGCCGGGTCACAGGGCGAGTACGCCGGCCTGCTGGCCATCCACGACTATCACGCCAGCCGGGGGGAACCGCACCGCGACATCTGCCTCATCCCGTCCAGTGCGCACGGCACCAACGCCGCATCGGCGGCCCTGGCCGGGATGCGGGTCGTCGTGGTGGCCTGCCACAGCAACGGCGACGTGGATCTCGATGATCTGCGCGCCAAGGTCGCCGAACACCGCGACCGGCTGTCGACGCTGATGATCACCTATCCGTCCACGCATGGCGTCTACGAGCACGACATCGCCGAGATCTGCGCGGCCACGCACGACGCCGGGGGCCAGGTGTACGTCGACGGCGCCAACCTCAACGCGCTGGTCGGGTTGGCGCGGCCCGGGAAATTCGGCGGTGACGTCAGCCACCTGAACCTGCACAAGACGTTCTGCATCCCGCACGGCGGCGGCGGACCCGGCGTCGGGCCGGTGGCGGTGCGTTCGCATCTGGCGCCATTCCTGCCGGGGCACCCGCACGCCCCCGAGTTGCCCCAGGGGCATCCTGTGTCGGCGGCACCCTACGGGTCGGCCTCGATCCTGCCGATCAGCTGGGCCTACATCAGGATGATGGGCGCCGAGGGCCTGCGTGCGGCGTCGCTGACCGCAATCACCTCGGCCAACTACATCGCCCGCCGCCTCGACGAGTACTTCCCGGTGCTCTACACCGGCGAGAACGGCATGGTCGCCCACGAATGCATCCTGGACCTGCGGGGCATCACCAAGGCCACCGGTGTCACCGTCGACGACGTCGCAAAGCGCTTGGCGGACTACGGGTTTCACGCGCCGACCATGAGCTTCCCGGTGGCCGGCACGCTGATGGTGGAGCCCACCGAGAGCGAGACCCTGACCGAAGTCGACGCCTTCTGCGACGCGATGATCGCCATCCGCGGCGAGATCGACCGAGTGGGTTCGGGGGAGTGGCCCGTTGACGACAACCCGCTGCGGGGCGCACCGCATACGGCCGAGTGCCTGGTGATCGGCGATTGGGACCACCCGTACACCCGCGAGCAGGCCGCCTACCCGCTGGGCAAGGAGTTCCGCCCCAAGGTGTGGCCGCCGGTGCGTCGCATCGACGGTGCCTACGGCGATCGCAATCTGGTCTGCGCGTGCCCGCCGGTGGAGGCGTTCGCCTAGGCGGTTCCCACGATCGATCTCAACCGATCGAGCCTCAGCCGGGCGTATTCACCGGCGACGGCAGCACCAGCGGCACTAGATACCGGCGGGCGAAATCGCGGGCCTTGTTTTGGTGGTAGATGGGGATGACCGACTTCGGCGTCTTGATCAGCGAGATGATCAGCCGTCCGATCATCTCGCCGACGACCTCGGTGTCGAGCTCGGCGGCCAGCTCGCCGCGTTCCTGCCATCGCCGCAGCCAAGTGGCGATGTAGCCGCGCGTCATGGCGATCAGGTTCTCATCGGTCAGGAAGGCGGTTAGTTCTCCGGCGGCGGGTGATTCGCGAATGCTTCGGGTCAGCAGTTTGGGCGCGGAGGCTTCGTGAACGAAGGCGGCGAAGACGTCGGCGATTCCTTCTTCCGGTGTCGCCGCTCGACCAGCGACCTCGGACACCAGGGTGCTCAGCCGCACGGATTCGTCCATGATGGTCAGTCGCACCAGGTTTCGTTTGTGCCGGAAGCGGCGGTAGACCGTGGCGACGCCAACGCCGGCGGTGTCGGCGATGTCTTGCATGGTGGTGCCCTGGAAGCCGCGCTCGGTGAAGCAGGCGCGTGCCGCGGTGACGATGGCACGGGCTGTCGGATCGAGGGTGGCAAGACCGTCGGGCACCAAGCCGAGCAGCATCGCGGGATCTACCATCTGGCCTCCAGCCGATCGGGGTATCACGTCGATTCTGCGCGCTATCAGCGTATTCACCGGCGTTCGCGGCCAATCCCGCCGGGGTGCGATGTCGCCGCCCCGTCGAGGGCCGGCACCGCCGTCGACCTATTGTGCCGAATCAGGCACGGTTCGGCGCGGCGAACGACTCGAGGAGCACCGAGCGGTAGCGGTCGCGTAGCCGCTCGTACCGATAACGGTTATAGGCCAACGGCTCCAGAGTGAGCCGGCGCGGCAACCATCGCCAGCCCAGTTGCAGGGCGGCGACATAGGCATTGAACTCGAGTTGCTCACGGGTACCCCACCGCACCCCGAGCAGGCGCCGCATCATGGGATGGGCGACCGCGGCGGAACAGACGACCACCGGTCGGGACGCCAGCGCGGTCAGCACCGGCCATACCAGTCGTAGCAGTGGCCGCATCTGCCTGGATACCAACAGCTTCGGGATCGGTGGCGCGACGAAGCTGCGATTGGCGAATTGCAGAAAGTCGTTGTCGGCCAAGTCTTTTGCGGCAACGGCGTCGTAGTACTCGAGCATGTCGAGCAGGGTCGCCGGCAGCTTCGCCTGCTTGCTGGGCAATTCCAGGAACTGCAACTCCGCCCGCAGCGTCTGGTAGACGACCTCCTTTTCGGCCGCGGTGAGCCGACGACCGCACACCCGCAGATAAGCCTGATACAGCAGGTTCAGCCCGCTCACCGCGACCCAGATCCACACCTCGGGGTTCAAAGCGCTGTAGCGGGTGTCGCTGAACGTGTCCTTGCCGGTGCCCCGCACATCCCGATGCAAGCGTTTGAGGTCGGCGCGCGACGTCCGCACGTCGGAACTGTCACCGAAGGTGGCCAGGGCGGTGAACGCGGCGCTGCGGATGCCGCGATCGGTGAAATTGTCGGCGAATCGTCCGCTGTGGTCGACCGCCGCCGCGATCTCCCGGTGTGCCACCTGGTCGAGGGCCAGACGACCGAAGGCGGCGGCCAATGGAGACCCCGCGAACCACCGGACGTCGTCCGCCAATTCCCGGTGCGCCGCATCGGGTTTGCCCGTCGCACCGGATCCATTGCCCCGTACGAAACTCGCCGCCGTCATCATGCCGCCCTTCCTTGTGGCCGATTGGTGGTCCCTGCCCGGCCCGATCGAAGCCGCGACGCCTGATAGAAACAATCCAGCGTTCTATCACAGAGTCTGGCACAGCGGGCCGTCGTTCGATAGGGACTGCGAAGGATTCCTCCGGGATCGATGCTGCAACCACGCGATTAACCGCTACTTGGCCGGGGGAATCCCCGCCCGCTCTGCCGCCGCGGGACGGCGCGCGAGCCCTCGAGGCCGGTAGGTGGAAGCGATCCATCTATCGCGGACTGCCGCCGACCTGACGGCCCACGTGTGGTCTCGACGGACGTCGTCAGCTCAGAAAGGTGTTGACCGCCGACGCGAGGTCGGGGGACGCCGAGGTCGCCAGGTTCTGATAGCTGCCGCCGCTGAGCTGGGCGACCGCCTCCCAGGTGGTCCGGTCCGGGTCGGCACCGAAATCGATGACATTCACCGCGATGGGTTTCGCCGGATCGGCACTCTTGCGGATGAAGTCCTGCAGCCCCGGCCCGTCCAGGGTCTGATCGGTGTGCGGCCCGGCGGTGATCAACAGAATCGAATTCGTCTGTCCCGCATGGTAATTGGTCTGCATATCCTGGTAGAGCATCCGCAACGTGGTGAACGACACCGCACCGCCGCCCGACGAGTACTGCTTGTCCAGCGCGCCGGCCAGGGCCGCCGAACGCGGCTGGCCGTTGACGGGATCGGACAGCGGCCCACTGGCCACCTCGGAGCGGCCCTCGTGACCGTCGAACGTCCACAGACCGACCACCGCGGTGGAGGGCAGGGCTTTGATCTTGTCCTGCAGCGCCCCGATCACGTTGGCCAGCCGGGACTTTCCGCCTTCCTGGCCGGGCATCGACTGGTCGAGCATGATGGTGGTGGCCTGTCCGTTCGACGGGCTCGCCATGGCCTCGGCGAGGGTAGCGCGCATCGGGTCATCACCCACCGACAGCGCGGCCGGCAGCGCCGGGAAATTCGTGACGGGATTGCTGGGCGGTTGGACCCCGTTGACGCGGAAGCCGGCCTTCGCCAGCTTGGCCAGCTGGTCGGACTTATGCATGAAACGCGAGAACTCGCTGGCCGCTGAGGCCTGCTCCCGGGTGAGCCACGAACCGCTGAGCAGCACAGTGGGGTAGTCGGCGACCGCCGAGGACCCGGGTGGAAGCCAGAACCCCAACGCGCCTTTGGCGTCTGGCAACGATTGGCCGCGCTGGAAGAGCTGCTGTTCGGTGGTGACGACCGCGTGCACCGGCGCGGTCGCGGGGTCACCGGACTTCAGCAGCGTGTTCATCGCCTCGGTCAGCGAGTTGTCGGCAAGTTTAGGTTGTGCGCTCAACAGGCTGCGCACCGCGCCGGTGCCCTGGGTCACGGGGGCGCCGGGCGGTACCGACGCGGCCGCCACCGCCTCGCCGGCCAGAAACGACGCGTCCCCGTTGCCGCTCATCGGCAGCGCCACTCGCAGCGAGCCCCACGCGGGTAAGTTCAACCCGGCCAACGCATTCGGGTTGGTCTGCAGCCCGGGCAGCCCCGCCCAGTTCTGGTTGGACAGGGCCGGCGCGAGTTGCGGACGGATGGCCAGCACCACCGGCGAGGTGACCAGCGAGTGGCTCTCGGTGATGGTTTTTTGCGCCGTGGCCCCGGCGAGTCGCGCGACGGAAATCGAACTGCCCGGAATCCACAACGCGGGCTGCCCGCCCAGTTCCGCGGGCCACTTGCCGATGAAACCGTTGAGCACGGCATCGGAGTTCGCCGGCTTGACGCTGACCACCATGCAGTGGTCACCGACCGGCCCGGCCGATTTGTTGTAGCTTTCCGCCAGTTGCTGTACGGAATCGGCGATCGACGGGTCGGCGACCACGGCCACCGTCTCCTGTCCTCCCGCACAGCGATTGGCGGCCGTGTGCGAACGCTTGGACAACGCGTCGCCGAAGAAGCTCCACAGGATCACCGAACCGACGACCACGACGACCGCGACCAGCGCCACGATCACGCCGATGCTGATGCCGCGACGCCCGCCCTCGCTGCGATGACCACCCCGCCAATCGCCGAGCCCGCGATGCCCTCCCCGGAACAGCGACGGTGCTGAGGCGGGCGGTTCCGTGCTCGACGGGGCGGTCTGCCGCGACGGGAATTCCGGGTAATCGTCAGCGGTGCTGTCTACGAAGGCATCGCCGGCCGCGTAGGGATCTTCCTCGCCGGAGTGATCACCCTCGGCCGAGTAGGCACCCTCGTCGGAGTAGGCACTGTCGTCCGCGAAGAGGTCGGCATCCTCGTCGGAGCCGGCACCCCGGTGGTGCCCCGCGTCTTCGCCTCGAGACGGCTCGTCGGCGATGTCGTCGCGAGCTGGTTCGTCGAGGGAGTCGTCAGGGTCGGGCGCACTGTGCCTACCCATAGCAGTGCCCGCGGCCTTTCCGTCGATCCATCGTTGACTCGGCGCCGATTTTAGTCGTCAGCGCCACTATGACACGTTCCAACCCGAATTGAGCGCAGGCTCAATTGGACTGCGCGGCGTGCGCCTTGGCTTCCCGACGACGGCGATGCAGGATCGGCTCGGTGTAACCGTTGGGTTGCTGCGTGCCGGTCAGGATCAGATCCTGGGCGGCGAGGAAGGCGATGCTGTCGTCGAAGTTGGGCGCCATCGGCAGGTATGCCGCGTCCTTGGCGTTTTGTTCGTCGACCAGCGGGGCCATCCGCTCCATGCTGGCCCGCACGTCCTCCTCGGTGATCACCCCGTGGCGCAGCCAGTTGGCCAGCAGCTGGCTCGAAATCCGCAGCGTGGCACGGTCTTCCATGAGCGCCACGTTGTGAATGTCGGGCACTTTCGAGCAGCCGACGCCCTGAGCGACCCAGCGCACCACGTAGCCCAGGATGGACTGGCAGTTGTTGTCGACCTCTTCGCGGATCTCCTCGGAAGCCCAGGCCAGCTCCTTGGCCAGCGGGATGGTCAGCAACTCCTCGATCTTGGTGCGCTTCTTGCCGGCGAGCTCCTCCTGCACGGCCGCCACGTCGACGTAGTGGTAGTGCATCGCGTGCAGGGTGGCTGCCGTCGGCGAGGGCACCCACGCGGTGGTCGCGCCCGCCTTCGGCTGGCCGATCTTCTGCTCGACCATGTCGGCCATCAGCTCGGTCATCGCCCACATGCCCTTGCCGATTTGAGCCTTGCCCTTGAAGCCGGCCGCCAGCCCGATGTCGACGTTGGCGTCCTCGTAGGCCTTGATCCACGCGGTGCTCTTCATGGCACCCTTGCGGATCATCGGGCCGGCCTCCATCGAGGTGTGGATCTCGTCGCCGGTGCGGTCCAGGAAGCCGGTGTTGATGAACACGACCCGGTCGGCCGCGGCCTTGATGCAGGCCTTGAGGTTGACGGTGGTGCGCCGTTCCTCGTCCATGATGCCGACCTTGAGCGTGCCCTGGGGCAGGCCGAGGACGTCTTCGACGCGGCTGAACAGCTCGCAGGTGTAGGCGACCTCGTCGGGTCCGTGCATCTTGGGCTTGACGATGTAAATGGATCCGGTGCGGCTGTTGGCCAGCGGCCCGTTCGCATCACCGGTCTTGAGGCCGTGGATCGCGGTCAGGCCGGTGAACAGCGCATCCATGATGCCTTCGAAGACCTCGTTGCCGTCGCCGTCGACGATCGCATCGTTGGTCATCAGATGCCCGACGTTGCGGACGAACAACAAGCTGCGGCCCGGCAGGGTCAGCTCGCCCTCGCCGTCGGGTGTGCTGTAGGTGCGGTCCTCGTTGAGCACCCGGGTGAAGGTCTTGCCGTCCTTGTTGACCTCTTCGGACAGATCGCCCTTGTTCAGCCCAAGCCAGTTGCGGTAGCCCAGCACCTTGTCGTCGGCGTCGACGGCGGCCACGGAGTCCTCGAAATCCATGATCGTGGTGATGGCCGATTCCAGGACCACGTCCTTGATGCCCGCGGAGTCGGTCTTGCCGATCGGCGATTCCGGATCGATCAGAATCTCGATGTGCAGGCCGTGATTGACCAGCAGCACAGACCAATTGGGCGAGCCCAGCTCGCCGGTGTAGCCGGCGAACTTCTTCGGGTCGGCCAGTCCGACGGAGCCGTCGCCGGTCGTGACCTTGAGCTGCCCGTCTTCGACGGACAGCCCGGTCGCGTCGGCCCACGACCCGGATTCCAGCGGCACCGCCTCGTCGAGGAACTTGCGCGCGTAGGCGATCACCTTGTCGCCGCGAACCTTGTTGTAGCTGGTGCCCTTCTCGGCACCGTCATCTTCGGAGATGACGTCGGTGCCGTACAGGGCGTCGTAGAGCGAGCCCCACCGGGCGTTGGCGGCGTTCAGCGCGAACCGGGCGTTGAGCACCGGCACCACCAACTGCGGGCCGGCGGTGGTGGTGATCTCGTCGTCCACACCCGAGGTCGTGATGGTGAAGTCCGCGGGTTCGGGCAGCAGATAACCGATTTCGGTGAGGAACTTGCGGTAGGCCTCGATGTCGAGCGGTTCGATAACCCGCTGCCGGTGCCACTTGTCGATCTGGGCCTGCAACTCATCACGGCGGAGCAGCAAATCCTGGTTCTTGGGGGTGAGGTCCGTGACGACCTTGTCGACGCCCGCCCAGAAACTGTCCGGGTCGATGTCGGTGCCGGGCAAGGCCTCGTTGTTCACGAAGTCGTAGAGCACTCGGGCGACGCGCAGGTTCCCCGCCGACACGCGATCAGTCATGATTCTCCTCCGTCATGGGCCGCACCGGACCATCGTCGGACCGGATTGGCAATGTCATCAGCCTACCGAGCGCAGCGTGGCGAGCGTTATTCGCCTGACCCGGCAGGCGCAGGTCAGGCCACGCTGACAGCCCCAAGAACGACGCTGCGGCGAGCACCGGGATTTGTGTCCAGCAACGCATGTTCCGCGCGCCTACGGTCCTCTGCCCTCCAGCACTTTCTTGACTGGTAGCCGTGAAAGATCATACGGGCTGCGCGCAGTCGTCCTGGCCGGCCAGTATCGCTACGCGTCGCGCATGGTTCCGACGAGGTCTTCAACCAGGTCTTCCATGGCCACCATCGCCACCACGGCTGCGCCTTCGTCGGTCACCAAAGCCAGATGGCTGTTGCTACGGCGCATCCGGGAGAGGGCGTCGGCCAGCGGCAGTGACCGGGACAGCCGCGGCAGCGGTCGCACCATCGCCAGATCGATCACTGTCTGCGGATCGTCGTCGAGCGTCAGCACGTCCTTGATGTGCAGATATCCGACGAAGGCGCCGCTGACGCTCGCCACCGGGAAGCGGGAGTAACCGGTCTGGGCCAGGGCTTGCTCGACCGCCCCGACCGTCGGGCCCGAGCCCGCCGCGACCACCGGTACCGCGTGCACATCGGCGAGGGGGACCGCCACGTCACCGACCACGCGGTGGCGGATTTGCAGCGCCCGGGTGAGCCGGGTGCGCTCCTCGCGGTCCAGCAAGCCCTCGGACTCGGATTCGGCGATCATCTCGCTGAGTTCGACGGGGGAGACTGTGATTTCCAGCTCTTCCTTAGGTTCGACGCCGAACGCCCGCACCACCACGTTGGCGCATTTGTTGTAGAACACGATGAACGGCCGGGCGGCCCGCACGTAGGCCAGATACGGCGGGACGAGCAGCATCGCGGTGCGTTCCGGACCGGCCAGGGCGATGTTCTTCGGCACCATTTCGCCCAGCAGCACGTGCAGCGTCACCACGATCACCAGCGCGATCGCGAACGACAACGTGTGCAGCAGCGCGGGGTGAATTCCGGTCAGCCCCAGCGCCGTTCGCAGCAGATTGGAGACCGCCGACTCGCCGATCCGCCCGAGCAGCAGGGACGCGGCCGTGACGCCCAACTGGGCCCCGGCCAGCATGGACGGCAGTTGCTCCCCGGCGCGGATCACGGTGACCGCGGCCGCTCTGCCCTGCTCGGCCAGCGCCTCGAGACGGTCGCGGCGCGCCGAGATCAGCGAGAACTCCGCCCCGACGAAGAACGCGTTCACCCCGATCAGCAGGCAGGCCAGCAGCAGGCCCATGGCGTCGCTCATCGGTGCCCCCGGGGCGTGGGACCTTCGCCGGGACCGTTCAGTTCGATCAATTCGAGCAGGTCGATCCGGCGACCGTCCATCCGGATGACCGTTGCCTGCCAGCGCGTCACCGCGTCCAGTAAGCCGTCCGCGTCCAGCGCGGGGAGCTTGACCGTGTCACCGGCCACCGGAATGTGACCGATCTCGCGCAGCACCAGCCCGCCGATGGTCTCGTACGGGCCTTCGGGCGCCCGGAAGCCGGTGGCGGCGGCGACCTCGTCGATACGCAGCAGGCCCGATACCCGCCAGCCGGAGCCGGCGGGCATCACGTCGGGAGTCGCGTCGTCGTGCTCGTCGCGGACATCGCCGACGATCTCTTCGATCAGGTCCTCGACGGTCACCATGCCGGCGGTGCCGCCGTATTCGTCGACGACCAGCGCGGTTTGCAGGCTGTTGGCCCGGATTTCGGCCATCACCGCGTCACCGTCCAGGGTTGACGGCACCTTCGGGACGGGCTGGGCCACCGCCATCAGCCGGGTGCCGGCACGGTCGGCCCGCGGGATCGCGAACACCTGCTTGACGTGCACGATGCCGACCGTCTCGTCGAGGTCGCCGTCGACGATGGGGAAGCGGGAGAAGCCGGATTCCGCGGCCGCGGTCACCAGGTCGGCGACCGTGTCGTCGATCTGCAGCGCCACGATCTTGGACCGGGGCGTCATCAGCTCCTCGGCGCTCAGGGTGCCGAACTGCAGCGAGCGCCGCACGAGCGCCGCCGTGGCGGGGTCCAGGGCGCCGCTGCGCGCCGACGAACGCACCAGCGACAACAGCTCCTGCGGAGACCGGGCCGACCGCAGCTCTTCGGCCGGTTCGACGCCGAGCCGGCGCACGATCCAGTTCGCCGCGCCGTTGGTCAGTCGGATCGCCGGGGTGAGCAGCAGCGAGAACAGCGCCTGCACGCTTACGACGACGCGCGCCGTCGACAGGGGCCGCGCCACGGCCAGGTACTTGGGGACGAGCTCGCCGAACACCATCGACACCGACGTCACGATCACCAGCACCAGGAAGGCCATGATCGCGTCGCCGACCTTGTCGGAGATACCGATGGCATCCAGCCACGGATGCGGCAAATCGTTCACCATCGGATCGGTCAGGTAACCGGCCGCCAGCGTCGTGGCCGAGATCCCCAGCTGGGCACCCGACAGTTGAAACGACAGCCGTTGGTGCGCGCGGCGGATCCATCGGTCGCGGCGCCCACCGCCGCGGGCGTTGGCCTCGACGGCGCTTCGGTCCAGGGTGGTCAGCGAGAACTCCGCGGCGACGAACACGGCGTTGCCGAAGATGAGCACCGCGATCGCCACAACGCTGATCACGGTGACGGTGACGTTCATGAACTACGCCGCCCAGTGGCCGACGGGGAAGGTTTGATGTGCGGAAAAAGCGCCGGGGGAGGCTCCGCATCGGGCGGTTCGTCTGACGGCCCGTGCGCCCGCAAGCCGATGGCATGCGCGGGTGCCTGCGGCACGTCGATCCTTTCGCTGCCGGGTGGCAGAGCGGTCGCGGTTGCTTCCGTCTTTGCTGTCTTATGCTAGCCCGGCCGCGGCCGCACGGCGCTACCCCGCCCCGGCCGCTCCCGGAGGGTCCTTATTCGGCCGGACCGCCCGGGGCAACTTCGGTATGCCTAACCTTACTACGGTAGGCTCTGCGCACTATGCCCGACGCTCAGACGCCGTCCATGCACGTCCTCCCGCGGGAACGCTTCGACATCCCCGACGAGGTGGCACGCATTCCCCGCCCACCCGTTCCGACGCTGGATCCGCCCTTCGGCATGCGCGTGGCGCAGCTCGACGACGTGGACATGGTGACCGAGTGGATGAACCGCCCGCATCTGGCCCAGGCGTGGGAATACGACTGGCCGGCGTACCGGTGGCGCCAGCACCTGGGCGCCCAGCTGGACGGGACGTATTCGCTGCCGTTGCTCGGCAGCATCCGTGGCATAGATCGCGCCTACCTCGAACTATATTGGGGCGCAAAGGATCTGATATCCCACTATTATGATGCCGAGCCCTATGACCTGGGGCTGCACGCCGCCATCGCCGATCTGAACCTGGTGAACCGTGGCCTGGGCCCGATGCTGTTGCCGCGGATCGTGGCCAGCGTCTTCGCGGCGGAGCCGCGGTGTCGCCGGGTCATGTTCGACCCCGATCACCGCAACACCACGGCGCGCAGGCTATGCGAGTACGCCGGATGCAGGTTTCTCGGCGAGCACGACACGACCAACCGGCGCATGGCGCTCTACGCGCTGGAAGCACCGACCACGGCCTCGTAGCCGCTGTAGTCGGGGGCCATTCCGGCGGCCACCAATTCCCACAACACCTCGTCGGTGCGCCCCCGACCCGGGCCAGCTTCATGTCGCGCCACCATGCGCCCAGCGGTGTCTCGTCGACCTCGGCGCTGACCTGAGAAGGGGAGTTAGGCACGGTAGCCTTACCCGCACCCGTCACCAACCCTGCGGTAGCGGATGCCCCTCGGCGAAGCCCGCGGTCGACTGCACCCCGACCACGACCCGTTCATACAGCTGCTCCAGGTTGGCGGCACCGACATAGGTGCAGGTGCTGCGCACGCCCGAGGTGATGTGGTCGAGCAGATCCTCGACACCGCCCCGGGCCGGATCCAGCCCCATCCGGGACGTCGAAATGCCCTCCTCGAAGAGCGCCTTGCGGGCCCGATCGAAAGCGGTGTCCGCCCCGCTGCGCGCGACCACCGCCCGCTTGGAGGCCATGCCGTAGCTCTCCTTGTACGGTTGGTCGTCGCGGTCGCGCATCAGGTCGCCGGGCGACTCGTAGGTGCCGGCGAACCACGACCCGATCATCACGTTGGACGCCCCGGCGGCCAGCGCGAGCGCCACGTCCCGCGGGTGTCGGATGCCGCCGTCGGCCCACACGTGTCCACCCAATTCCCTTGCCGCCGAAGCGCATTCCACAACCGCGGAGAATTGCGGGCGGCCGACACCGGTCATCATGCGGGTGGTGCACATCGCGCCCGGCCCGACGCCGACCTTGACGATGTTCGCCCCGGCGCCCAGCAGATCGCGGGTGCCCTCCGCCGAGACGACGTTGCCCGCCGCCAGCGGCACACCCAGCTGCAGCGCCGCGACCGTCCGGATCGCCTCGACCGTCTTGACCTGATGCCCGTGCGCCGTGTCGATGACCAGCATGTCGATGCCGGCCTCGACCAGCGACCGCGCCCTGGCTCCGATGTCGCCGTTGATGCCGATGGCCGCGCCAACCCGCAGCCGGCCCCGGGCGTCGACCGCCGGGGTGTACAGGCCCGCGCGGATGGCGCCGGTGCGGGTCAGCACGCCGGCCAGCGTGCCGTCGGCGTTCGTCACGACCGCGACACCGATGTGTGACTGCTCGAGCAGATCGAACACCTTGCGCGGCTCGGTTCCCACCGGGGCGGTGACGAAGTCGGTCATCGCGACGTCGCGCACGCGGGTGAAACGGTCCACGCCCAGGCACGACGATTCGCTCACCAGACCCAGCGGCCGGCCCTCGAACGCCACCACGGCGACACCGTGCGCGCGCTTGTGGATCAGCGCCGTGGCGTCGGACACCGAGTCGTCGGGCCCGAGCACCACCGGGGTGTCGAGCACCAGGTCGCGGCTCTTGACGAACTCCACCGTCTGCTGCACCGCGGTGATCGGGAGGTCCTGCGGCAAGATGACCAGCCCGCCGCGCCGCGCCACGGTCTCGGCCATCCGCCGGCCCGCCACCGCGGTCATGTTGGCGACGACGACCGGGATCGTGGTGCCCGACCCGTCCCCGGTGGACAAGTCGACGTCAAAGCGGGACGCGACCTCCGAGCGGTTCGGCATCACGAAGACGTCGCTGTAGGTCAAGTCGTATGCGGGTCTGTGCCCGTCGAGAAACCTCATCGCAGTCGCCCCACCAACTCAAGCCCCCCTCACGCTCTCTGACCTCGCCCGGTTACGCGGGCACCTCGGTGCGGTCTCCGCTCCACAGTGTGTGGAAGCGCTTGCCCGGGTCGTCATCGATGCGCCCGTAGGTGTGTGCACCGAAGAAGTCCCGCAAGCCCTGGGTGAGCGCGGCCGGCAGCCGTTCGGTGCGCAGCGCGTCGTAGTAGGACAGCGCCGAGGCGAAGCCGGGGATCGGGATGCCGAGTTCGGTGGCCTTCACCACGACCCGGCGCCAGCTGTCGATGGATTCCTCGATGGCGCTGCGGAAGTAGGGCGCGACGATCAGGGAGGGCAGATCGGCGTCCGCGTCGAACGCCTCCTTGATGCGGTTGAGGAACTTGGCCCGGATGATGCAGCCGCCGCGCCAGATCGTCGCCATGTCGCCGGGCGTGATGCCCCAGTCGTACTCGGCGCTGCCCGCCTGGATCTGGTTGAAGCCCTGTGCGTAGGCGATGATCTTCGACGCGTACAGCGCCTTGCTCACGTCGTCGATGAACTGAGCTGCGTCGCTTGGCTTTTCGCCCAGCTGACCGGAGGCCAGGCCGGTGGTGGCCTTGCGCTGGGCGACCGAGCCGGACAGGGCGCGGGCGAACACCGCCTCGGCGATACCGGTCACCGGCACACCGAGGTCCAGGGCCGACTTCACCGTCCAGCGGCCGGTGCCCTTCTGCTCGGCCTCATCGAGGATGAGGTCCACCAGCGGCTTGCCCGTCTTGGCGTCGGTCTGGCGCAGCACCTGCGCGGTGATCTCGATCAGGAAGCTGTCCAGGTCGCCTTTGTTCCACTCGGCGAACACGTCGGCGATCTCGGGTGCGGTCTTGCCCAGGCCGTCGCGCAGCAGGTGGTAGGCCTCGCCGATCAGCTGCATGTCGGAGTACTCGATGCCGTTGTGCACCATCTTGACGAAGTGGCCGGCACCGTCGGGCCCGATGTGGGTGCAGCACGGCACCCCGTCGACGTGGGCGGAGATCTCCTCGAGCAGCGGGCCCAGCGACTTGTATGACTCGGCCGGGCCACCGGGCATGATCGACGGGCCGTTGAGCGCGCCCTCCTCACCGCCGGAGATGCCGGCTCCGACGAAGTGCAGGCCGCGCTCGCGGATCGACTTCTCCCGGCGGATGGTGTCGGTGTAGAGGGCGTTGCCGCCGTCGATGATGATGTCGCCTTCTTCCATGGCGTTGGCAAGCTCGTTGATGACGGCGTCGGTGGGTTCGCCGGCCTTGACCATGATCAGCACCCGTCGCGGCTTCTCCAGCGCGTCCAGGAATTCCGCGATGGTTTCCGAACGCACGAACTTGCCCTCGTCGCCGTGCTCTTTGAGCAGCGCATCCGTTTTGGCGATCGACCGGTTGTGCAGCGCCACGGTGTAGCCGTGCCGGGCGAAGTTGCGGGCGATGTTGGAACCCATCACGGCCAGCCCCGTGACGCCGATCTGCGCGGTGCCGGTCTTGGAATCCGAGTGAGTGTCCGACATGTTTCGCCTCTCAATTTGGAGAACTTTTCGGCAAAAGCTTTCGGTGACACTGTGGCACAGCGAACAGTCGGGCGCCCGGGTGATCGGCCCTCGGCTGCGTCAGACGTTGAACAACCGCTCCAGCTCGGTCAGCCACGGAACGGCCAGCGCGACGGTGGGTACCACGAACACCGCCACCGCGGCCAGGTATGCGGCCGCCGCCAACAGCGGGCTGTTGCCGCGTCCGCCCAGCCGGCGCACTCTGAGCACCGTGCTGGGGCCGCTCGCCGCGAGCGCGCCCGACGGGGCGCGCCCCGATGCGCACGCGACCAGCGCCCGGGCCAGGGGAGCGCGGCCCGCGGCGCGGACCGCCGCGTCGTCGGCGAGGAGTTCGACGAGAAGCTGAACCGCGCCGAGCGCGTTGGCGCTGCGGACCAGCCGCGGGAAGGCCGCGTGCACGGCGGTGAAAGCCTCCAGCACCAGGTCGTGCCGCGCCCGGAGATGGGCGCGCTCGTGGGTGAGGATGGCTTCGACTTCGGGGTCGGCGAGCGTGGTCAGCGTTCCCTCGCTGACCACCACCCGGCTGCGCACGCCCGGCAGGCAGTAGGCGAGCGGTTGCGGGACACCCAACACGCGGAGGTCGCGGGTGCGCGCGCAGGGCTGGGACAGTGCCGCGCCGTGGCCGACGCCGACCAGATCGACCACCATGCGGTGATGCGCCCGTCGTTTCCGGTTGGCTATGGCCACCCGGATCACCGCGGCCATCAGCCGAACGCCGACCAGCACCGTCAGGGCGAACACGCTGATGTAGGCCGCCCACAGCGGCCAGCCGAGACGGTCGGCGGCGCCGATGATGCTGGTGGTGGGCCGCCCGTCGCGACCGGGCATCAGCAGGCGGGTCGCGATCGCGATCCCGGCGCTGAACGCCGACAGGACCGCGGCCAGCGCTACGGCTTGCCAAAGCACCATTGCGGCGCGGGGAGCGCGCAATGGCCAGCGCGCGCGGGCCAACATCGCCGGCACCGGGCCGGTCAGTAGCACCGCGAGGATAGTGAAGGCCAACGCGGACACACTGCCAGTGTCCCTCAGCCCTCCGGTGCTGCGCCAGCAGATGGCGAGTTATTGCGTTGATTGGCTTCCAGTTCGGCCAGGGCGCGCCGAAGCGCCTCCGCCTCGTCGGCGCCGACACGTTCGACGAAATGCACCAGCGCGGCCTGCCTGCCACCGGAATCTTCGGCCTGGGCCAGCGCGTCCACCATGAGTCCGGCGACCAGTTCGTCGCGACCGTGCACCGGTGCGTACCGGTGTGCCCGGTCGTCGCGAATTTGGGAGACCAGGTTCTTTTTGGCCAACCGTTGCAGCACAGTCATGATCGTGGTGTAGGCAAGGTCGCGCTGTGCCGACAACGCCTCATGAACCTGCCTAACGGTCTGAGGCTCGGGCGTGGACCACAGGTGGTCCATCACGGCCCGTTCTAGATCCCCCAGCCGGGTCAGTTTGGCCATAATTCGTTCATCTCCTGAGCGTCGAATCAAGCGTACTCCGGCTTACTACCGACGGTCGTACGAAAAGCTGACAAACCACTGTGTCGGCCGCCGTGCGTCCCGCCTCGGACAAGAAAAACAATACCTCTTGCAAAGTTAGGGCAGCCTTGCCTATGCTGATCGAGTCGAGCGATAACGGACCGTGTGAGAGTCCTGAGGGCTGCAGCGACCCCCGGTCTACTCGATCGGCGAGCCCCGTGCCCTGAAGGCGCGGGGCTCAGCCGTTTTCAGGGCCACGATTCCGCCGCGAGCGGGTGCGCGCAGGCGATGGTGTAGACACATGGACGTGCCAGACCCGCAGAAATCGATCCTCCCGCCGGATTTCTCCGCGCCCTTCGACCGCGAGATCGGCTTGCAATTCACCGAACTGGGCCCCGACGGGGCCCGCGCCCAGCTCGAGGTCACGCCCAAGCTGTTGCAGCCGATGGGGCTGGTGCACGGCGGCGTTTACTGCTCGATGATCGAAAGCATGGCCAGCGTGGCCGCCTACACCTGGCTGGCCACCCGCGGCGGCGGAAACGTGGTGGGCGTCAACAACAACACCGACTTCCTGCGCTCCATCGGCTCGGGCATGGTGTACGGCAAAGTCGAACCGATCCACCGCGGCCGCAGCCAGCAACTATGGTTGGTCACCATCACCGACAGCGACGACAGGGTTGTCGCGCGCGGTCAGGTGCGACTACAGAATCTCGAGCTTCGCGAGGGCTGATCGGGCGACGAGCCGTTCATCTGGGCATGGCAGGATCGCAGGCATGCGTCTGACGCCGCACGAGCAAGAGCGGTTGCTGTTGTCCTACGCCGCGGAATTAGCACGTCGCCGCCGCGGCCGGGGCGTGCGACTGAATCATCCAGAGGCGGTGGCGATCATCGCCGACCACATCCTCGAGGGTGCGCGTGACGGGCGCAGCGTTGCGGAACTGATGGCCAGCGGCTGCGACGTACTCACCCGTGACGACGTGATGGAGGGGGTGCCGGAGATGCTCTCCGACGTGCAGGTTGAAGCGACGTTCCCGGACGGCACCAAATTGGTCACGGTGCACCACCCGATAGCATGATCCCCGGCGAAATCCTGTATGGCGACGGCGATATCGAAATCAACGCCGGCACCCAGCGCATCGAGATGCAGATCGTCAACACGGGCGACCGACCGGTTCAGGTCGGGAGCCACGTGCATCTTCCGCAAGCGAATTCGGCGCTGTCGTTCGATCGCGTTGCGGCTCACGGCTACCGGCTGGACATCCCGGCGGCAACCGCCGTCCGGTTCGAGCCCGGTGTATCGCAACGTGTTCAGCTGGTCGGATTGCGCGGACGTCGCGAAGTGCATGGGTTGAGCCTGAACCCGCCCGGACGGCTGGACGACTGATGGCAAGTCTGTCCAGGGAGCGTTACGCTCAGCTCTTCGGCCCGACAACCGGTGACCGAATCAGGTTGGCGGACACCGCTTTGCTGATCGAGATTACCGAAGATCGCAGTGGGGGACCAGGACTGGCCGGCGACGAAGCGGTGTTCGGCGGCGGCAAGGTGCTGCGCGAGTCGATGGGCCAGGGACGTGCCTCCCGTGCCGAGGGCGCACCCGATACCGTGATCACCGGAGCGGTGATCATTGATCATTGGGGAATCATCAAGGCCGACATCGGTATTCGTGACGGCCGAATCGTAGCGCTCGGTAAGGCCGGCAACCCCGACACCATGACCGGCGTGCATCCGGACCTGGTCGTCGGCCCCAGCACCGAAGTCATCGGAGGCAACGGCCGAATTGTGACCGCGGGCGCCGTCGACTGCCACGTACACCTGATCTGCCCGCAGCTCATCTCCGAGGCGCTCGGGTCGGGCATCACGACGATCCTCGGCGGGGGCACCGGCCCCGCCGAGGGAAGCAAGGCCACCACCGTGACCCCGGGCTCATGGCATTTGGCCCGGATGCTCGAGGCGCTCGACGGCTGGCCGGTCAATTTTGCGCTGCTGGGCAAGGGAAACACCGTCAGCGCCGAGGGATTATGGGAGCAATTGCGCGGCGGCGCTTCGGGTTTCAAGCTGCACGAGGACTGGGGATCCACACCGGCGGCCATCGACGCCTGCCTGACCGTCGCCGACGCCGCCGGCGTGCAGGTGGCGCTGCACACCGACACGCTCAACGAGATGGGGTTCGTCGAAGACACCCTGGCGGCGATCGCCGGCCGGTCGATCCACACCTATCACACCGAGGGCGCCGGCGGCGGCCACGCACCCGACATCATCCGGGTTGCGGGTCAGCCGAATGTGTTGCCCAGTTCGACCAACCCGACCCGTCCACACACGGTAAACACACTCGACGAGCATCTGGACATGTTGATGGTCTGCCATCACCTCAACCCCCAGGTGCCCGAGGATTTAGCGTTCGCCGAGAGCCGGATTCGTCCGTCCACCATGGCGGCCGAAGACCTGCTGCACGACATCGGGGCGATCTCGATGATCGGGAGCGACTCCCAGGCGATGGGCCGCATCGGGGAAGTGGTGCTGCGCACCTGGCAGACGGCGCACGTGATGAAGCGGCGTCGGGGCGCGCTGCCCGGCGACCCTTCTGGTGCCCACGCCGCCGACAACATGCGGGTGCGCCGCTACGTCGCCAAATACACCATCTGCCCGGCCGTCGCACACGGGCTCGACCACGAAATCGGTTCGGTGGAAGTGGGCAAGCTGGCAGACCTGGTGCTGTGGGAGCCGGAGTTTTTCGGCGTCCGTCCGCATGCCGTGCTCAAGGGCGGCATGATCGCCTGGGCGGCAATGGGCGACGCGAATGCGTCGATCCCGACGCCCCAACCGGTGCTGCCGCGGCCGATGTTCGGTGCCGCGCCCGCGGCAGCAGCGGCCACCTCGGTGCATTTCGTTGCGCCGCAGGCAATCGAGGCCGGCCTGGCCGACAACCTGGCCGTCAACCGTCGATTGGTGCCGGTGGGAAGCACCACCGGGCGAGGCAAGGCGGCGTTGCCGCTAAACGATGCACTGCCCGACATCCAAGTTGACCCCGACACCTTCACCGTGCGTGTCGACGGTGAGGTCTGGCAAGAGCAACCGGCATCGGAATTGCCTATGGCGCAACGCTATTTCTTGTTCTGAAACATATGTCTGCACTGGCGACGCTGCTCACGCTGGCCGATTCACGACTGCCGGCCGGTTCCCACGTGCATTCCGGTGGTGTGGAAGAGGCGGTCACCAGCGGTCTGGTGACCGACCTGGACACGCTAGAAGCGTTTTTGCACCGCAGAATCCGTAGCCACGGGCTGGTCGCCGCCTCGATCGCCGCGGCGGTTCATCGCGGTGAGCTCGATGTCGACGAGGCCGATCGGGAAACCGATGCCCGCACCCCCGCCCCGGCGGCACGGTTGGCGTCGCGCAGCCAGGGCCGCGGGTTGGCGAGGCTGGCGCGTCGGGTGTGGCCGAACGACCGCTGGGACGATCTGGGCTCGCAGCCACACCTCGCCCTCGTTGCCGGACGCGTCGGCGCAGTGAGCGGCCTGGATCCCGAGCAGAGCGCGCTGGCCATCGTGTACACCACGATGACGGGCTCGGCGACCGCGGCCCAACGGCTGCTCGCGTTGGACCCGGCCGACGTGGCGGCGCTGACGTTCCGGCTGGCGGATGCTTGCGAACGCACCGCGGCGCGGGCGATCGCCGGGCTCGCCGACCTGTCAGACCCGTTGCTCGATACCCTGGCCCAGCGTCACGCTGAACGCGAACGGCCGTTGTTCGTCTCCTGAGAAGCGCTGCGCTGCAGTGCTTCTCATTGCTTTGGAATGGCGTCGGCGTGCGGTGCGTCGCTCTTGGTGTGCGCCCGGGTCACGACGAGGTACAGGATGCCGAGCCCGATGATGCTGACCGACATCAGCACGATGATGTAGTCGTCGTACCAGGGCTGGTGGGAGTCGCGCGGCCAGGACAAGTTGACGATGGCAGCGACGCCGTAGACCAGCGCGCCGATGTTCACCGGCACGCCCCAGCGACCCAGCCGGTACTTCCCAGTCGGCACCCAGCCCTTGATCCGTGCGCGCAGGGCGGCCAGGACCACCATTTGGAATGCGATGTAGACGCCCACCGAGCCGAAGCTGACCAACTTGGTAAGCGCGTCGCTGGAGATCAGCGAGCCGACGATCAGGAACGCCGGAATGATCACCGCGATCAGCAGCGAGTACGGCGGCACGTGGCGTTTGTGATCGAAGCGCGCCAGCAGCTTCGAGCCGACGATCATGTCGTCACGGCCGTAGGAGTAGATCAGGCGGCTTGCCGCGGCCTGCAGGCTGAGCGCACACGACACGAACGAGATCAGCACGATGCACAGGACAACCTTGGCGCCGACGCCGCCGAACGCCGTCTTCAGGATGGTATCGATCGGGTCGGCGTCCTTGCCGCTGATCACCGCGCCGAAGTCGGTGACCGACAGGATCAGGCTCAGGCAGACGAAGGTGGCCGCCGAGCCGCCGACGTAGATGGTGCGGCGCATGGCTTTTGGAATCTGCACACCGGGGTTGCGGACCTCCTCGGCGACGTCGCCACAGGCTTCGAAGCCGAAGAACTGGTACAGCGCAATCAAACTGGCAGCCAGGAACGCGTACATGTAGCTGTGCTTGCCCTCGGCACCGAAGCTGTGGAACAGCACGCCGAGGTTGTGGTGGCGCTGGGTGCACAGCAGCCAGACGCCGACCACGATGGCGCC
Source organism: Mycobacterium mantenii (assembly GCF_010731775.1). Lineage (NCBI taxonomy): Bacteria > Bacillati > Actinomycetota > Actinomycetes > Mycobacteriales > Mycobacteriaceae > Mycobacterium > Mycobacterium mantenii. The sequence goes on from NZ_AP022590.1 coordinate 1,295,149, forward strand.
GATCAACTCGGCGCTGAACCCGAAAATCGCGAAGTAGCCCAGCATCTTGGTACCGGTGAGGTTGATGGCCGTCGCCAGGGCCAGCATGACGAGCGCGCACAGGACCGTGGCGTGTGGGGACGGCGTGAAGCCGAACACGTCGGCGACGTACGGGCCCGCCCCATAGGCGGCGTCCGCGAGCAGCGCCAGCAGCGTGAACATATAGACCCATCCGGTCATCCAGGCCCATTTGCGACCCCACAGCCGTCGCGCCCATGGGTAAACGCCCCCGGCCACCGGGAACTGCGCCACCACTTCGCTGAACACCAAGGCGACCAGCATCTGTCCGGCGCCGGCGATCAGCAGGCTCCAGATCATCGGCGGGCCCGCGGACGCCAGCGCGAAGGCGAACACCGTGTAGATGCCGACCACCGGCGACAGGTAGGTGAAGCCCAGGGAGAAGTTCGCCCACGGGCTCATGTCTCGCTTGAAGTCCGATTTGAATCCAAGCGCTTGGAGCTGCGCAAGGTCCTCGTCGTCGGCCGTGGCGTTGACGCCGACGTTCGGGTCGGTCCGGGGCTGGGCGGGTTCCTTGATCTTGCTTGCGGTTTCAGAGGTCGTGTTGATGGCCAAAGCTCTTTCCTCACTTCTCAAGTCGAGTGAAGGCATCGGCTGCCCGTTCACCGACATGTCACAACTCACAACCAGGGGACTATTGCGGTTCTTGCTCTACGAGAGCGATCCGCGACAGGGCTGCTACTTGGTTGTCGCCTCCTTGATCAAGTTCGCGGCCGTGCGCTTGAGGACGTCACGCTGTCGCGTCACGTCGGCGATCGCCTTGCGCAACTGGTTCAGCTCGTCGCGTTCGCTGACGGCAGCGTCGTCGTCCGCGTCGCCGGTCGGCTTGACCCATCGGCCGGCGGGGTCGTCGTGCATGCCGGTCTCGCTGGCCATTGCGGGAATCACCTTGTTGCGCGCGCCCGCCCGGATGCGACCTTGGTCGCCGCGAGGCGCGTTGACGACGCTGGCCACCGGACCCATCGGGGGCATGCCGCCGTAGAAGCCCGGCGCGACCGCCCCGGCCTGCGGCACGCCCTCGAGCCCGGCACCCGGCAACGCGGTTGCGGTTGCGGCCAGCCGAATTGCGGGGGACGTTCCCCACGACGACGGGACCGACAACTTGCCGACGGACGCCGCCTCGCCCAGGCCGGCGGACACGCCGGGATCGCCCAGACCGGCACCCGAGCCGGGCGAATTCACCAGAGCCGACCCAGAGCTGCCTGCTCCGGCAAGACCCGCCGCCGCGGCCGGTGGCGCCGAAAGCGAACTGACCACCGGGTTCCAGGCCGCGGCGACCGGCGGGGCGAGGGTCAGCAGGGCACCGGACGCATCGAAGTTCAGACCTTCGGAGAGGATCTGGTAGCCGATGGTGTTCTCACTGAAGTTGTTGAAAAGATCCACCAGCGAACCAGATCCGGCCGTCGTTCCCGACGTCCCCGAGGGTCCCGTGGAGCCGGCCTGCAGCATATTGGGAATGTTCGCCAGCGATGACGTGGTGTTGGAGCCGCCGGTAGCCATGGCCTTCATCACCGCGGAGTTCTGATTGGTCGTCCCGGACTGGTTGGTGGTGTCTTGGGGCGAGGCGAAGGGCGTCAACTGCGTCGCCGCGGCCGAGGCGCCGGCGTAGCCGTACATCGCCGCGGCGTCCTGGGCCCACATCTGGGAGTACTGCGCCTCGGTGGCCGCGATCGCCGCGGTGTTCTGCCCGAGGACGTTGGTGGACACCAGCGACGCCAACAACGCGCGGTTGACCTCGATCGCCGGCGGCGGCACCGTTGCCGCGAATGCCGTCTCGTACGCCGCCGCGGCTGCGCCCAGCTGACTCGCGGTTTGTTGCGCCTGCGCCGCCGTGGTGTTCATCCACGACACATAGGGAGCCACCGCGGCGGCCATCGACCCCGACGACGCGCCCACCCACGGGCCGCCCGTCAGTTCCGACACCACCGCCTGGTACGACGCCGCGGCCGAACTCAACTCGGACGCCAGCTTCTCCCAGGCCGCCGCCGCCGTCACCAACGAGCCCGCGCCCGCGCCCGCATACATACGGGCGGAATTGACCTCGGGCGGCAATGCCGCGAAATCGGCTGTCACAGCATCGCCTCCTTGATCAGGCGCGCTGCCGCATCGCGCTCGGTCGCCACCTCGGCGATCTCCTTGCGCAGCTTCTCGAGCTCGTCGCGTTCTCGTTCGCTCAACGCGCTGGCGACGTGCTTGCGGGACTTCTGCGGCGCTGCTGCGGGCCGGGTCGCGGCGCTCTGGTCGGCGCCCTGCTCGCCGGGCATTGCCGGCATGACCTTCTGGCCCGAGCCGGTCCGGGTGCGGGTCTGATCTCCCCTCGGGGCGTTGACGACGCTGCCCACCGGCGGGATGCCGCCGAAGAAGCCCCCGGGCGCGGCGGCTTCGGCTTGCGGCACGCCGCCCAGCCCGGCAGTCGACAGCGGCGACGCGCTACCGGCGAGCCTGATGGCGGGGGAGTCTGCCCAGGTCTGCGGCACCGACAACTTTCCGACGGTGGCCGACTCGCCCAGGTTCGCCGAAACCCCGGCATTGCCAAGGCTTCCCGATACCGGCGAATTCGCCAGAGTGCCCAGCCCGGCGTCCGCCGGCGATACGTCGCCTGCTACGGCCGCCGCCGTCGGAAATGCGAGGCCGTAGAGGCCGCCCATCAGGGGCGTGATTCCGGACGCCGTGAACAGGGGTCCACTGATGACCAAAGCCCAGTTTCCGATGTTCTGGGTGAGCTCGTTGAGGCCGGTGGGCCCGCTGCTGGGACTGAACAGGCTACCCAGCCCCGGATCCAGGTTCGATGGGCTGACGATCGAGCCCACCGAGAGGTTCTGCAGCGTGTTGGGCACCGTGTTGAGCGCCGATCGGGTGCTCGAACCGGTCGCCGACTGCATGGCTTGGTTGACCGAATTGGCTTGCAGAGCGGTGCCATTCTCGTTTGTGGTCTGCTGGGGTTCGGCGAACGGTGTCAGTCTGGTTGCCGCCGCCGAGGCACCGGCATAGCCGTACATCGCCGCGGCATCCTGGGCCCACATCTCGGAGTACTGCGCCTCGGTGGCCGCGATGGCCGGCGTGTTCTGCCCGAGGACGTTGGTTGCCACCAGCGAAGCCAACAGAGCGCGGTTGACCTCGATCTGCGGTGGCGGCACCGTGGCGGCGAAGGCCGCTTCGTAGGCGGCCACCGCCGACGAAAGCTGGCCGGCAGTCTGCTGAGCCTGCGCGGCGGCGGTGTCCATCCACGTCACATAGGGAGCCACCGCGGCCGTCATCGCCGCGGACGATGGACCAACCCAAGACCCGCTGGTCAGCTCCGACAACACCGACCGATACGAGGCCGCCGCCGAGTTCAGCTCCGCAGCCAACGCATCCCAGGCGGCGGAAGCCGCGACCATGGAGCCGACCCCCGCGCCCGCGTACATCCGCCCGGAGTTGACCTCGGGCGGGAGCGCCGCATAATCCACTACATTTCCCCCGTATTGAGCAGCCCAGGCGTCAAACCACCCGCATCCGGCCCGCATCGGGAGGTGGCTCGGCGCTCAGCTTCGCGCGCGATGGCCTGCGCGCGATTGGTGCGACGCCCCAAAGCCGGGCTGACCGCACGCCCGTGCAGAACGACGCTCGGACGCCGGCGTTGCTGCACATATAGCAATGTCCACGAGCGCTTCTGTAATTACCATGGTTAATTGCTGGGAATTAACTGTAAGGCCCTAGCGAGGCGCGGGTGAGGCGCAAGTCGGCGGATTGGTGCGATGCGGTGCGCCGGCGACCCTCGCCGTCCGGCCTGGGGCGGAGGCAACGATTCTACGGTCGAAGATCCCTTGCCGCCACCGTCCGGCACGCAATGCTGCTTGCGACGAAATATATTCTCGCACAGCGGTTCATCATATTGCCGAACACAGCCAGCGCCGCGTACCGGCGGTAGCCGGCTGCCGCCGCACAACTACCCAACGGCGCGCATCGCGCGTCGGGGCCACCGCCCGCCGCTGGCTGGGTGCGGCTGCGGAGTCGCGGCGGGATAGACAGGGCAGGCAATTCGCTTTGAACCCCGTAAGCAAACATATTTCAGTTGTCCCGCGGTGTGTGCACCGCGGGCTGAGGTGGCCGGGAGGCGCGTCGAGGCGCTATCCGATCACCCCGGCTGCGGCCCGCCTCCCGACATAGGCGGGCCTGCAGCCGAGACCCTAGTCGGCGAACGGTCCCCAGGCGTGCCGCTTGAGCGCGGCCGGTTTCTTCCCGAGCTTGCCCGCCCGCACCATGACAGCCAGGCTGTCCAGGATGACCCGGCTGCTCATCAGCGCGGTTTGCTCCGCCCAGTCGTAGGGCGGAGAGCACTCCACCACCTCGATGCCGTTCAACCCGGGTTCGGAGATCATCCGGATCAGGTTGAGCGCTTCGCGCGGCAGCAACCCGCCGGGCTCCGGCCAGCCGGTGCCAGGCACAAACCCGGCGTCGATGACATCGATGTCGAACGACAAGTACACGGCCTTGGCGTCCTTCCACGCGGTCTCGAGCGCGATTTCAGCGACCTTTTCGATTCCCACGCGCTCGACGTCGCCCACCGTGATGACCGTGCTCCCGCGCTGCCGGCCCACTTGGACGCCGGCCCGGGGCGCCTGCCATCCGCCGATGCCGATCTGCACCAGGTTGGTGGCCGGTGCGTTCTTGATGTTGGTGGCGTGGAACCACGGCGTGGTGTGCATCCGCTCGTCGAGGTCGGTCTCCTGGGTGTCGACGTGGCGGTCGAAGTGGATGATGCCCACGTTCCCGTCCAGGTATGGGGCCAGGCCCCGCACGGTCGGGAAGCCGATCGAGTGGTCGCCGCCGAGGACAACCGGGAAGACGCCCTTGGAGACCACGTGGGCCATGGCCGAGCTGATCTGGTCGAAGGACTTCTCGATGTTCGCGGGAATCGTGACCACGTCGCCGATGTCGACGATGTTGAGCTGTTCGCGGAGGTCGACACCCAGTTCGTAGCAGTACGTGCCGAACAGGTTGGTGGAGCGGCGGATTCCCATCGGTCCGAACCGGGTCCCGGGGCGGTAGGTGGTGCCCGCGTCCAGAGGCGCCCCGAAGACGGCCACCTCGGCGTCCGCAACGTCGTTCACGTCCTCCAAGAACGGGGCCTTGAGGAATGTCCCGCGTTCCCCGGCAAAATGCGGCAGTTCACCGCGGGCGAAGGTCGACAGGGTGCGGTCGTTGATGGTGGGGGCGGCTTCCAGCCCGTGGCTGATGCAGCGGTCGATCTCTTCGCGGTGACGGCGCGTGGGCAGCTCGGCTTCGGCCTGCTGGGCCCACGCACCCTCACGGTTGGGGATATCGGCCTGGCCGGCGAACGGGTTGAACATTCAAGATCCTCTCGTCGAGTTTCAATTCACGGCGGAGGATGCCCCGACGACCGAAACTAAACGGAGGAGAAGTTCGCAGACCGTTTTCGGTTGACCGGCACGCCAGGCATCCCGCGGTCACCGTCTTGTCGCTCTCCGGGTACGGCGAACTCGTCCGGGCGGCCGTTTCGGCGCGCCGCCATACAAAGTACCTTCTCGACCTTCGTCTGCAACTTGGGCGTAGCCAGCAGACAGCTGTGACTTTCCTGGCAACCGCCAAAGCGGCCGCACGAGCACCTGACCCACTTGGCCAAAATGCGGTCGATACGCTGCCTGTGAACGCGCCCACGCGCGGATCGCTTCCACCCGTCTGCTGAAAGACACGAAATGCCAACACATTCACACAGCCACCCACATCCACAGGTCGAGCGGCCGAAACGGGTCCGACAGCCGGGGGAGCCACTACGCATCGGCGTCGGCGGCCCCGTCGGCTCCGGTAAGACCGCTTTGGTGGCCGCGCTGTGCCGGCAGCTGCGCGACGAGCTCTCCCTAGCCGTGCTGACCAACGACATCTACACCACCGAGGACGCCGACTTCCTGCGCCGGCACGCGGTGTTACCCGATGAGCGGATCGCGGCCGTTCAGACCGGCGGGTGCCCACATACCGCCATCCGCGACGACATCACCGCGAATCTGGACGCGATTGACGACCTGATCGCCGCGCACGTCCCGTTGGACCTGATCTTGGTCGAATCCGGCGGCGACAACCTGACGGCGACCTTCTCGTCGGGTCTGGTAGATGTGCAGATCTTCGTCATCGACGTGGCCGGCGGAGATAAGGTTCCGCGCAAGGGTGGTCCCGGGGTGACCTACTCGGATCTGCTGGTAGTCAACAAGACTGACCTCGCACCCCTGGTGGGTGCCGATCTGCAGGTGATGGCTGACGACGCGACCGCGGTCCGTGATGGTCGCCCGACAGTGTTTCAGTCGCTGAGTGAAAACCCAGCCGCGACAGAGGTATTGGCCTGGGTGCGAGCGCGGTTGAGCGAGGCGGCGGAGCGGTAATGCATTCCGACGTGCTCGTGGTCGCGTACCCCGACCGGCTGCCGCGGGTGCAAGGCGGCGGCGCGTTGGCGGCCCGGTGCACCGCGCCCGACACTGTTCATTTGGTGTCGGCGGCCGCCACACCCCTAGGAGGCGACACCATCGCCATCCGGATCATCGTTGAGCCCGGCGGCCGGCTGCGGCTCCGCAGCGCCGCCGCCAGCGTTGTGTTGCCGGGCCCGAAAACCCCTACTTCCCAAACACATTGGCACATAGATATCGCCGGCAGCCTTGACATCGATCTCGAGCCCACAGTGGTCGCCGCCAATGCGCGGCACATGTCGAGCGGGACCGTGGCACTGCGTGACGATGCCAGGGTGCGCTTCCGTGAACGCGTGCAGATCGGCAGGCACGACGAGGGCGAAGGATTCTGGTCGGGATCGCTGCACGCCGACCGCGATGGACGCCCGCTGCTGCGGCACCGAGTGGAGTTGGGTGCCGGATCGCTGGCCGACGACGCCATCGGCTCACCACGCGCTGCGATCAACGAATTACGCTATCCGGCAACTTCATTCGAAGACGCCCCGATAGACCCAGGGGCTACCGTGCTGATGTTGGCCGACGGCGGGATGCTCAGTACATGGCAAGCCGACCGGCTGACCGGCTAGCTGGCCTTCCGAGCCGCCGGTCGTTTGGTTTCCGCCGCGACCACCGCCAACTGTTCGAGCCTGGTCCGGGCGAAGGCCTGCTGCTCGGTGATGGTGAGCTGGCCGCGCCGGGTGCTCAGGAACGTCACCGTCCAGGACAGCAGCGTGCTGATCTTGGTCTTGAACCCGACCAGGTAGACCAGGTGCAGCACCAGCCACGCGAACCAGGCGAACAGGCCGCTGAACTCGACCGGGCCGATCTTGGCCACCGCGGAAAACCGCGACACCGTCGCCATGGAGCCCTTGTCGAAGTACTGAAACGGCTCGCGTTCGGCCGGGTTGGCGCCGCCGAGTTCGGCCTTGATCGTGCTGGCGACGTACTTGGCGCCCTGAATCGCGCCCTGCGCCACTCCCGGCACGCCTTCGACGGCGGCCAGGTCGCCGATGACGAACACGTTTGGGTGCCCGGGAACGGACAGGTCGGGCAGCACCTTGACTCGGCCGGCCCGGTCCAGTTCGACGGACGACTGGTCGGCGAGGTCGCGGCCCAGCGGGCTGGCCGACACACCGGCCGACCACACCTTGCAGGCCGATTCGATGCGCCGGATGGTGCCGTCGGAATCCTTGACGGTGATGCCGTTGCGGTCGACATCGGTGACCATCGCACCCAGCTGGATCTCCACGCCCATCTTTTCCAGGCGGGCCGCCGCGCGCCGGCCCAGCTTGTCGCCGAAGGGCGGCAGCACGGCGGGGGCGGCATCGAGCAGGATCACCCGGGCCTTCGTCGAGTCGATGTGCCGGAAGGAGCCCTTGAGCGTGTACGTCGCCAATTCGGCTATCTGCCCGGCCATTTCGACGCCGGTCGGGCCGGCGCCGATCACGGTGAACGTCAGCAACTTAGCCCGCCGTTCCGGATCCCGCGACCGCTCGGCCTGTTCGAAAGCGCTCAAGATCCGGCCACGCACCTCGAGCGCGTCGTCGATCGACTTCATGCCCGGTGCGAATTCGGCGAAATGGTCGTTGCCGAAATATGATTGGCCGGCGCCGGCGGCGATGATCAGGCTGTCGTACGGGGTGTCGTAGGTGTGCCCGAGCAGGTCGGACACCACGAACTTGCCCTCGAGATCGATATGGGTGACGTCACCGAGCAACACCTGAACGTTGCGCTGCCTGCGCAGGACGACACGGGTGGGTGGTGCGATATCGCCTTCGGACACAATGCCCGTCGCCACCTGATACAGCAACGGCTGGAAGAGGTGATGCGTGGTACGGGCGATCAGTTTGATGTCGACGTTGGCGTGCTTGAGTTTCTTTGCCGCGTTGAGTCCGCCGAAACCGGAGCCGATGATGACGACCTGGTGACGGCGCTCCGGTCCAGCTGTGTTACCTGGCTGGGGGCTCATGTTTCCGCTGCTCCTGACGGGGGCTTCTGGACGCGCGACTGCAACTAGCCACAACGCTAGTCAGGCGGATACCCGCAAACCTAACTCGCAACATGTGTAATCAAACACATCGCCCGTATCACGGCTGGTCGTGCGACGTGATACTCGTCATGTTCCGCCGAGCGGCGCGTCGGGTTGTCGAAAGGCCTACAGTCCCACGAGCGGACGCAGCGCTTCGCCGGCCGCCTCGACGACGCCGGGTGTGTAGAAGGGGAGGTTGATGATCACGCCGTCGATGCCCGCGTCGATGACCTTGGCTTTGATCTGATCGGCGACTGAGTCGGCCGTCCCGACCACCATGCGCTGCGTCATCTCGGCGGGAATCTGGTCGAGGTTCGCGTTCTCGTCGATCATCACCGTGGTCAGCGTGCTGGTTTCCAGGGTGGCGGGGTCGCGGCCCACCTCCTCGCAGGACCTGCGCACGGCGTCCAACTTGCGCGGCAGCTCGTCGAAACCCGCGATCACGTTGAGGTGGTCGAAATGCCGCGCGGCGAGCGGGATTGTCTTCTTCTCACCGCTGCCGCCGATCATCAGCGGAATGTGGTCCCGGAAGCGGGGATTGGCGAACGCCTCATTGGTCTTGTACCACTTGCCCGAGAAGGTGGCCCGCTCGCCCTTGATCATCGGCAGGATGATCTCCAAGGCCTCGTCTAGCCGGTTGAACCTGTCGGTGAAGGTGCCGAATTCGAAGCCCAACTGGTCGTGCTCGAGCTGGAACCATCCGGTACCGATGCCCAGAATCGCCCGGCCCTGGCTCACCACATCCAGCGTGGTGATCGTCTTCGCGAGCAGCGTGGGGTTCCGATACGTATTGCCGGTCACCAAGGTGCCCAGCTGCACCCGCTCGGTGGCGGTGGCCAGCGCCCCCAGGGCGGTATAGGCCTCCAGCATCGGCTGGTCGGGCGAGCCCAACATCGGCAGTTGGTAGAAGTGGTCCATCACCAAAACCGAGTCGAATCCGGCGGATTCGGCCTCGCGGGCTTGGGCGATGACGGTGGGGAAGAGTTGCTCAACCCCGGTGCCGTAGGAAAAGTTGGGAATCTGCAGACCGAGTCGAATTGCCACGAGAGTTAACCGTAGCGATCCGCCCCGCCGGGGAGAAGGGTGCGCGACGCGCGCTCGTTACGCCTCAGGCGAAACGAGCCAGCGCACCGTGGCTCACGTGCAACGTCTGGCCGGTGATGTGGCGAGCCGCCGAGCTGGTCAGGAACAACGCCAACCGGGCCGCCTCGGTGGCCACCGGCGTCGAGGTTCGGGACAGTCCGTCGTAGCCGGCCTCGGCGCTGCGTCCACTCGCCACGACGTTGACGGTGATTCCGCGGGTTCCGAAAATGCCTGCCTGGCCCGCGGTCCAATTCGACAGCGCGGCCTTGATGGCGGCGTCGGCGCTGCCGGCCGGCGGGTTCTCGGGCACCAGGCTGATGATGGAGCCGCCCGAGCGCAGGTGGTCACCCATGGCCTGCACGGTCAACACCGCCGAAAGCACCGTCGCGTCAAGGGCATTGCGCCAGGCGTTGGCCGTGTCGGCGATCGAGTAGGTGCGCGGGTCGCCGGCGTCCCAGACGGGTGCCGGCACGTTGACGATGGTGTCCAGGTGATGCGGGAACAGCGGACGGGCCTCTTCCAGGCTGGCCGGGTCGGTGGTGTCGCACACGATCGCCTCGACCTCGAGCTCCTTGGCGGCGATCTCCAGATCGCTCTTGCGTGCGCCCACCAGGGTCACTTTGTGGCCGTCATCGCGGAAGCCCTCGGCTACCGAGCGCCCAAGCTCCGTGTCTCCGCCGGTAACCAGCACCTCCACTGCCATGACCTCCTCGTGTTGACGCGCGTATGGCAACGATTCCCACATATGTTACTGGACAGTAGCTAGTCGGCGAAACTTTCCCAGGGGCGACGCGCGGATCATTTGCGTAACTATTCGGCCGCCACTTTCTTGCGGCGATTTGGCGGCCGCGCGAACCGCATCATCGGCGGGCTAGGGTGCATCCATGCGTCGGATCGGGATCCTGGCCGCTGCGGTTTCTCTGGTGCTGATGGCGGGCCTGATCGGGTGCAGCTCGAAGTCACCGTCCTCGCAGGCGTCGGCGGCGTCCGGCAAGGTCATCGTCTTCGCCGCGGCGTCGCTCAAGCCGTCATTCACGCAGATCGGCCAGCAGTTCAAGACCCAGAATCCGGGTTTCGGCGTCGAATTTGAATTTGCCGGCTCGTCCGACCTGGCGACCCAGTTGACGCAGGGCGCGACGGCCGACGTCTTCGCCTCGGCCGACACAGCCCAGATGGACACGGTGAGCAAGGCCGGCTTGCTCAATGGCAACCCGACGAATTTCGCCTCGAACACGTTGGTCATCGTCACCGCGCCGGGAAACCCCAAGAAGATCGGATCCTTCGCCGACCTGGCCAGGCCCGGCCTCAACGTGGTGACCTGCCAGCAGCCGGTGCCGTGCGGGGCGGCCACCGGACGCGTCGAAGACGGCACCGGCGTGCGACTGAACCCGGTGAGTGAGGAACAGAGCGTGACGGATGTCCTCAACAAGGTTACGACCGGGCAGGCGGACGCCGGGCTGGTGTACGTCACCGACGCCCACAGCGCGGGAAACAAGGTGACGACCGTGAACTTCCCGGAGGCCGCCAACGCGGTGAACGTCTATCCGATCGGCGTGCTGAAGAAGGCCCCGCTCGCCGCGCAGGCGCAGAAGTTTGTCGACCTGGTGACCTCACCGGCCGGGCAGCAAATTCTGGCCCAGGCCGGCTTCGCGAAACCTTGACCGTCGGGCAGTTGACGCCGCATCACCGCTGAGCCGCCACCAGCTCCTGCGGTGGCACTCAGCCTTGGCGTTCGAGTTCTGTTCGGGCCCGGTCGATTTGGTCGTATGCGTACATCACCAGCTCGGCGATGGTCATCGTCTCAGCCTTGCGGGCGAGCGATCCACAGGTTTGGTCGCCGAGAACCTCGCGGAGGTGGGTAATGGCTGCGCCGAGCTCGGGCAAGGTCGTTGGGGCCATGGGATTGACCGCAGCGAAACCGGCGATGGTGGCCGCTGGTTCGTAGCGTCCGAGGCTCTCCAGAACAACGGCCAGGATGGCCAGCGGGTTATGCAACATGCCGACGTTGCCCGTCTCGTGGTTGTTCCGGATGGCGACGGCGAGGGAATCCAACGTCGCGATCGGGTCCCCGTGCTCGGCTTCAAGTACGCACAGCCAGTACGAGAATTGTGTCTCATAGAAACGGTTGCCGCTGTCCTGCGCGATGGGCACCACGCGGCGCAAGGCATCCAGCGCGCTGTCTGGATTTGTGTCACGGAAGGCGTACCCCCACGCGAAAAGTGCGTACGCAAGCACCCACGGATTGCCGATCGCTTCGGCGGCATCGATGAGGCCGTTGGCCGTCACCATCGCCTCGTCGGTTGAACCGCAGACCTCGACCGCCTCGCGCAACGCGTCGTCGTGAGCGGCGAGGGCGACCCGATCCCGTCCGCGTCGACCTCCCACCGACGCGTCGAACCCTCAACGTCGGTGAACAGGAACGTCACGACACCCGAAGGCGCTGACACCCCTGCAGAATCTCACAACAAACGCGCCCCGAACCCGCACATCGGCGGAAACCACCGCGTGCTAGCCGATTGGCCACCGGCGCAGCGCTAGGTTGAGGCGATGTCTATCGCCCGACCGTGGTTAGGGGGTGTACGTATCGGCGAGCGTCGCACGGATCTGCCCCGCTGGGTGTATCTCCCCGCGGCGGTGGGAGCCGTCTTCGTGGTGCTGCCGCTGCTGGCCATTGCGGTCAAGGTCGACTGGCCGCATTTCTGGTCGCTGATCACCAGCTCGTCGTCGAGGACGGCGTTGTTTCTGAGCCTCAAGACCGCCGCCGCCAGCACGGTGCTGTGCGTGGCGCTGGGGGTGCCGATGGCGCTGGTGCTCGCGCGCAGCACGGCGCACGTGATCCGGTTGCTCCGGCCCCTGATCCTGCTGCCCCTGGTGCTGCCGCCGGTGGTGGGCGGCATCGCGCTGCTGTACGCGTTCGGCCGGCTCGGGTTGCTCGGCCGGTACCTGGAAGCCGCCGGCGTCAGCATCGCGTTCAGCACCACCGCCGTGGTGCTGGCACAGACTTTCGTCTCGTTGCCGTTCCTGGTGATTGCGCTCGAGGGCGCCGCACGTTCCGCGGGGGCCGATTTCGAGGTGGTCGCCTCGACGCTGGGGGCGCGCCCCAGCGTCGTCTGGTGGCGCGTCACCCTGCCGCTGCTGCTGCCGGGCGTGGTGTCGGGCGCGGTGCTGGCCTTCGCCCGCTCGCTGGGTGAGTTCGGCGCGACGCTGACGTTCGCCGGATCCCGGCAGGGGGTGACCCGCACGCTGCCGCTGGAGATCTACCTGCAACGGGTGACCGACGCCAATGCCGCTGTGGCGCTGTCGATCCTGCTGGTGGTGGTGGCGGCCCTGGTGGTGCTGGGACTGGGTACCCGCCGCCTGACCGGGGCCGACACCAGGTAACCATGAGTGAATTGCAGCTGCGCGCGGTCGTCGCGGACCGCAACGTGGACGTGGAGTTCACCGTGTCCGCGGGTGAGGTGCTCGCGGTGCTCGGGCCCAACGGCGCCGGCAAATCGACCGTCCTGCATGTCATCGCGGGGCTACTCCGTCCCGACCGCGGGGTGGTGCGGCTGGGGGACCGGGCCTTGACGGACACCGCGGCCGGTATCAACGTGGCGACACACGACCGTAGGGTCGGGCTACTGATGCAAGACGCGCTGCTGTTCCCGCACATGAGCGTTGCCGCGAATGTGGCGTTCGGACCGCAAAGTCGGCGCACGCGGTTGCGTTCGGGTCGCGCCAGCCGCACAGCGACGGCGCTGCGCTGGCTGCGCGAGGTGGATGCCGAGGGCTTTGCCGACCGGAAACCGCGACAGCTGTCCGGCGGCCAAGCACAGCGCGTCGCGATCGCCCGGGCGCTGGCGGCCGAACCCGACGTGCTGCTGCTCGACGAACCGCTGGCCGGCCTCGACGTCGCCGCGGCCGCCGCGATCCGGGCGGTGCTGCGCACGGTCATCACCCGCATCGGCTGCGCGGCGGTGATGGTCACCCACGACCTGCTGGACGTGTTCACCCTGGCCGACCGCGTCCTGGTGCTCGAGTCCGGCCAGATCGCCGAAATCGGCCCGGTGCCCGAGGTTCTCACCGCCCCACGCAGTCATTTCGCGGCCCGCATCGCGGGCATCAACCTGGTGAACGGCACCGTCGATCGCGACGGCTCGCTGCACGCTGACTCCGGTGACCGCTGGTATGCGGCCCCACCGCAGAGCGGCGAATCGTTTTCGCCCGACCAACGTGTGATCGCGGTGTTCCCGCCGACGGCGGTGGCCGTGTATCGCGAGCGGCCGCACGGCAGCCCCCGCAACACCGTCGAGGTCACCGTGGCCGAGATCGACGTCCACGGGCGGGCTGTATTGGTGCGCGGCGAGCAGCAACCCGACGGTGCCCCGGGCCTCGCCGCAGAGATCACCGTCGACGCCGCTTCGGAGCTGCAATTGGTGCCCGGCGATCGAGTGTGGTTCTCCATCAAGGCCCACGAGGTGACACTGCATCGAGCCGCGCGCTGAGCCGCTCGGCGGCGAGCGCGGGGCTCGAGAAGATTGCGCATTGGCAACATCGGTAAATCCGCGCTGCACTAGTCCGCACTACACCCTTGCGTCACAGCGGTAACACGGTAGGTTCGTCGCCATGGAGCAGGTGGATCCGACCTCGACCCGTCGTAAAGGGCTGTGGACGACGCTGGCGATCACCACGGTGACCGGTGCCAGCGCAGTCGCCATTGCGTTGCCGGCAACTTCCAGCGCCGATCCCGAGGTGCCGACCCCGGTCCCGCCGAGCACGGCCGCGGCCCCGCCCGGCGCGCCGGCGACCAACGCGCCGCCGGCCGCGCCGGCGCCGAATGCGCAACCGGCGCCGGGTGATCCCAACGCGGCGCCACCGCCGCCTCCGGCCAACCCCAACGCCGCACCGCCGCCTCCGGTCGACCCGAACGCGCCGCCGCCACCGGCGGCTGACCCGAACGCCGGGCGGATCACCAACGCGGTCGGGGGATTCAGTTACGTCCTGCCCGGCGGCTGGGTGGAGTCCGACGCCTCGCACCTCGACTACGGCTCGGCGCTGCTGAGCAAGGTCACCGGCCCGCCGCCGATGCCCGACCAGCCACCCGCGGTGGCCAACGACACCCGCATCGTGATGGGCCGCCTGGACCAGAAGCTTTACGCCAGTGCGGAAGCCAACAATGCCAAGGCCGCGGTACGACTGGGGTCGGACATGGGCGAGTTCTTCATGCCCTATCCCGGCACCCGCATCAACCAGGACAGCACGCCCCTCAACGGCAGCAACGGGAGCACCGGCAGCGCGTCGTATTACGAGGTCAAGTTCAGCGATGCGTCCAAGCCGAACGGCCAGATCTGGACGGGCGTCATCGGTGCGGCCAACGGCGGGACCGCCCAGCGCTGGTTCGTGGTGTGGCTCGGAACTTCCAACGACCCGGTGGACCGGGTCGCGGCCAAGGCGCTGACCGAGTCGATCCAGGCGTGGACACCGCCGGCCGCTCCGCCATCGGCTCCGGGGGCGCCGGCCGCTCCCGCAGCCCCGGCGGCGCCGGGCGCTCCCGCACCGGCTCCCGCGGCTCCCGCCCCGCCGGGCGCGCCGGCGCCGGTTCCGGGTGGTGCGCCGGCCTCCGAGGTCAGTCCGACGCCGACACCCACACCGCAGCAGACGTTCTCGGCCTGACCGCGCCGCCCGATCGGCACGGTCGCGGCTGAAACCGACTGGTCAACCGTCTCCAATTCGGCACTCATTTCGTGACCCAAACTGGGTATACCGAAAGGACGGCCCAGCAAATAGCTGGGCTTTGCCAGCGATTGCAAGGAGACTCTTCATGACCGTCATGGCAGCTACCGAATACCTTGCCCGTTCCACGACGTTCACCAGCGTCGGCATCATCGGCTACATCATCATCGGCGGTCTGGCCGGCGCGCTCGCCAGCAGGATCATCCGTGGTAGCGGGGCCGGCATCCTGATGGACATCGTGATCGGCGTCGTCGGCGCGCTGATCGGAGGCTTCATCCTGAGCTTCTTCGTCAACACCGCGGGTGGTGGCATCATCTTCACCTTCCTCACCGCGTTGCTCGGAGCGCTCATCCTGCTCTGGGTCGTCGGCATGGTCCGCCGCACCTAGGTCACTTAACCCGTTGCAGCCGTGGTGGTTAGCGGCATGATGGATTGATGCCTCCACCGGTGACCACCACGGCAATGCGGGCCTGGCGGGTCCGTCGACCCGGGCCGATGAACACCGACCCGCTAGAGCAGGTCACCACCGAGATACCGCGCCCGGGACCGTCCGAACTGCTGGTAGCCGTGCGAGCGTGCGGCGTCTGCCGCACCGACCTGCACGTCACCGAAGGCGATTTGCCAGTTCACCGCGACCACGTCACTCCGGGGCATGAGGTGGTCGGCGAGGTCATCGAAATGGGGGCGGAGGCCGGCGGCGAGTTTCGGGTCGGTGACCGGGTAGGCATCGCCTGGCTGCGCCACACCTGCGGCGTGTGTACGTATTGCCGTCGCGGCGACGAGAACCTGTGCCCCCACTCCCGCTACACCGGCTGGGACGCCGACGGCGGCTACGCCGAATTCGCCACCGTCCCGGCCGCTTTCGCGCACCCACTGCCGAACGGCTACAGCGACAGCGAGCTGGCCCCATTGTTGTGTGCGGGCATCATCGGCTACCGCTCGCTGCTGCGGGCCGAGCTGCCGCCCGGGGGGCGCCTGGGTTTGTACGGGTTCGGCGGCAGCGCGCACATCACCGCGCAGGTGGCGCTGGCGCAAGGCGCCGAGGTACACGTGATGACCCGCGGATCCCAGGCGCGGGAACTGGCGCTGGAGCTGGGCGCGGCGTCGGCACAGGGCGCCGCCGATCCGCCGCCGGTGCCGCTGGATGCCGCGATCCTGTTCGCCCCGGTGGGTGAGTTGGTGCTGCCCGCGTTGGAAGCGCTGGACCGCGGCGGCACCCTGGCGATCGCCGGGATCCACCTGTCCGATATCCCGCCCCTGAATTACCAGCGCCACCTGTTCCAGGAGCGACAAATCCGATCGGTCACGTCCAACACCCGGGCCGACGCACGGGCCTTCCTCGACCTCGCCGGCAAGCACCACATCGAGGTGACCACACCGGAATATCCGCTCGGACAAGCGGATCGGGCGTTGGCAGATCTGAGCGCGGGCCGCATCGCCGGTGCGGCGGTGCTGCTCGTCTGATCGGCGTCAGGCGGACAGATGCCAAACCAGCGCGGCGGCCAGCGCGCCGAGCCCGTTCAATGACCAGTGCAACGCGATCGGCGCGATCAGGCTGCCGCTGCGCCGGCGCAGCCAGCTGAAGACGAATCCGGCGGCCCCTGTCGCCAGCACCGCCCCGGTCACCCCGACCATCATGCCTAAGATCCCGCCGCCGAACAGCCGGGTGAGGCCGACGTTGCTGCTGGTCAGCCCGAGCGACGTCGCGATGTGCCACAGCCCGAACAACAGCGAACCCGCCAGCGCGACGCCGCGAAAGCCCCAGGCCCGGTGCAGCGCGCCGTGCAGGACGCCCCGGAAGGCCAGTTCCTCGGGGATGACGGTCTGCAACGGGATGACGACCATCGAGGCGATCATCGCCCCCGAGATCGTGGCGTAGCGGTTGTTCATGAACATCGGCCGGGTCGCCGGCAGCAGCACACCCACCGCGATCACCGCCGCCACGACGGCCACGGCAGCCAGCGCGTAGCCCAGGCCGGGCTTCCAGTGCTCGCGGCCCAGGCCGAGGTCCGCCCAGCCCAAGCCGCGGCAGCGCATCAAGATGACCAACCCGACGGCCGCGGCCGGCACGGTGGCGACGCTCGCCCACGGCGTGGTGAAGTGCGCGACCAGATTGGTCAGCGCCAGCACCACCACGACGACGGCGATGTCGAGGTTGATCCGGAAACTGTGCAGCGCCGAAAGCTGCGCCACCACCGGGTGAGTGTCGGCTGTCCCGGTGGCGTCAAACATCCGTCCAGCCTACCGGCGCCAGGCGGCCGCGACAGTTCAACGAGATGGCCGTCATGGTTTCGATTAGCGCCCGAAGCGCAGCCATGACGGCAATCTCGGCGTCAAATCACTCGCTCGACTCCCAGCCTGATGGGTCGTCTCGCTCCCATCACTCACTGCGTTCGTTCTGCTCGCTCGACTCCCAGCCTGATGGGTCGTCTCGCTCCCATCACTCACTGCGTTCGTTCTGCTCGCTCGACTCCCAGCCTGATGGGTCGTCTCGCTCCCATCACTCACTGCGTTCGTTCTGCTCGCTCGACTCCCAGGTCCAGCCGGCGATCTGCGGGTCGTCCTCGCCATGCTCGCGCGTGTAGATCCGCGCGGCGAGGCGGGCGTCGACCATGCGCTGGCGCAACATGGCGGCACGGCTGGCCAGCCCGTCGACCCGGTCGATGACGTCCATCACCAGGTGGAAGCGGTCCAGATCGTTGAGCATCACCATGTCGAACGGCGTGGTCGTGGTGCCGCGCTCCTTGAACCCGCGCACGTGGATGTGCGGGTGATTGGTGCGCCGGTAGGTGAGCCGGTGAATCAGCCACGGATAGCCGTGGTAGGCGAAGATGACCGGCTTGTCGCGGGTGAACAGAGCGTCGAACTCCCGCTCGGGCAGGCCGTGCGGGTGCTCGGACTCCGGCTGCAGCCGCATCAGGTCGACGACGTTGACCACCCGCACCGCCAGCTCCGGCAGTTCGCGGCGCAGAATGTCGGCGGCGGCCAGCGTCTCCAGGGTGGGGATGTCGCCGGCGCAGGCCAGCACCACGTCGGGCTCGTCGGCGGCCGTGCTCGCCCAAGGCCAGATGCCCAGGCCGCGCGCACAATGCGCGATGGCCTGGTCCATGTCCAGGTAGGCCAGCGCGGGCTGCTTGCCGGCGACGATGACGTTGATGTAGTCCCGGCTGCGCAGGCAATGGTCGGCCACCGACAGCAGCGTGTTGCCGTCCGGCGGCAGGTACACCCGGGTCAATTCGGCCCGCTTGTTGGCGACCAGGTCGATGAAGCCGGGGTCCTGGTGCGACGCGCCGTTGTGGTCTTGGCGCCAGACGTGCGAGCTGAGCAGGTAGTTGAGCGACGCGATCGGCCGGCGCCATGGCAGTTCGCGGCTGGTGGCAAGCCATTTCGCGTGCTGGTTAAGCATCGAGTCGACAATGTGCACGAAGGCTTCGTAGCAGTTGAACAGGCCGTGCCGCCCGGTCAGCAAGTAGCCTTCCAGCCAGCCCTGGCACAGGTGTTCGGAGAGCACCTCCATCACACGGCCATTGGGCGCGAGGTGCTCGTCGTCGGGTTCGACCTCCGACAGCCACACCTTGTCGGTCGACCCGAAGACGGCGTCGAGCCGGTTGGAGGCCGTCTCGTCGGGTCCCATGAGCCGGAACCGGTCGCGGTTGCGGGCGATCACGTCGCGCAGGAACGTGCCCAGCACCCGGGTGGCCTCATGCGTGCCGGCCGCCGGCCGCTCGACCGCCACGGCGTAGTCGCGGAAGTCCGGCAGGTCGAGATCGTGCAGCAGCAACCCGCCGTTGGCGTGCGGATTGGCGCTCATCCGCCGATCCCCGACGGGCGCCAGCGCCCGCAATTCGTCGCGCAGCCTGCCGTTGTCGTCGAAAAGCTGCTCGGGTCCGTAGCTGCGCAGCCATTCTTCGAGCTGGGCGCGGTGTTCGGGATTGTTGTGCGTCTCGGACAGCGGCACCTGATGCGAACGCCACGTGCCCTCGACCTTCTTGCCGTCGACCACCTTGGGCCCGGTCCAGCCCTTGGGCGTGCGCAGCACGATCATGGGCCACACGGGGCGCTGCCCCTGATCGCCGCCGCGTGCCGCGCTCTGGATGCCGGCGATGTCGTCGAAAGCGTCGTCGAGTGCGGCCGCCAGTTGCTGGTGCACGTCGGCCGGATCGTCGCCGGCGACCGTGATCGGCCGGTAGCCGTAGCCGCGCAGCAGCGATTCCAGCTCCTGCTGCGGGATGCGGGCCAGCACAGTGGGGTTGGCGATCTTGTAGCCGTTGAGCGCCAGGATGGGCAGCACCGCGCCGTCGGTCACCGGATTGAGGAACTTGTTGGAGTGCCAACTGGTGGCCAACGGCCCGGTTTCGGCCTCGCCGTCACCGACGACGCACGCCACCACCAGGTAGGGATTGTCGAGGGCCGCGCCGTAGGCGTGCACCAGCGCGTAGCCGAGCTCACCGCCCTCGTGAATGGATCCCGGTGTCTGGGCCGCGACGTGGCTGGGGATGCCGCCGGGGAAGGAGAACTGCCGGAACAGCTTGCGCAGCCCCTCGGTGTCCTCTTCGATGCCGGTGTACACCTCGCTGTAAGTGCCTTCCAGGTAGGCGTTGGCGACCAATCCGGGGCCGCCGTGCCCCGGCCCGGTCACGTAGATGACGTCGGCGTCCCGGTTGCGGATGATCCGGTTCAGGTGCGCATAGATGAGGTTGAGTCCGGGCGTGGTGCCCCAGTGCCCCAGCAACCGCGGTTTGACGTGCTCGGCGGACAGCGGCTCGTTGAGCAGCGGATTGTCCAGCAGATAGATCTGCCCGACCGACAAATAATTGGCGGCGCGCCAGTACTTGTCGAGGAGAGCTAGTTCGTCGTCGGAGAGCGGAGACTGCGTGGGCGCGGGCGCGGGCGTGGGGGTTCGGGTTTCGAGGCTCACTCGCCCGATTGTCCGCGCCATCGGTGAACAACGCTCGTGCGTGATTACTCTTCGCCGCGGGCTCGGGCCTCGTACGCCCGGCGCTTCGCGACGTCGACGTCGTCGGTGAAGACGTGATCGCCGCCGAGCATCCGGTTGAGTCCCTCGGCGATTCGGCGCGGCCAGAATTTCTGGGACACCACCATCGCGCCCGCCGCCTTGGTGATCCGCACCCGGGGCTTGGGGTGGGCTACCAGGTTGACGATCGCGTCGGCGATCTCGGTGGGCTCCGCGTTCCGGAACCCCTTCATCCCCGGCGTCCCGGCGACCAGCTCGGTGTTGACGAACGTCGGCAACACCGTGGAGAACTTCACCCCGGACGACCGGTACTCGAGCCGGGCCGAGTCGGTGAACGCGACCACCGCGTGCTTGCTGGCGCAGTAGGTGGCCAGGCCGACGATGTAGAGCTCGCCGGCCAGCGAGGCGACGTTGATGACGTGCCCCTGGCCGCGGGGGACCATGCGCTGGGCGGCCAGCTTGCTGCCCAGCATGACGCCGTAGACGTTGATGTCCAGGATCCGCCGGGTGACGGCGTCCGGCTCGTCGACGATGCGGCCGACGGGCATGATGCCGGCGTTGTTGATCAGCACGTCGATCGGGCCGAGCTGACGCTCGACCTCGTCCAGGAAATCGGAGAACGAGTGCGGATCGGTGACGTCGAGCTTGCCGTAGACGTCGAGGCCCAGGTCGGCGCCCGACTCCTTCACCCGGACCTCGTCGACGTCGCCGATGGCGACCTTGGCGCCCAAGTTGTGCAGCGCGGTCGCGGTGGCCAGCCCGATTCCCCGGGCGCCACCGGTGATCACGATGACCTTGCCTTTTAGCCGGCCCCTACCCTTGAGGCCGATCGAAGCCGTGTCTGCCATGTCCGGTCCCCTCCAGATTCTTGACGGGTGTCAACTAGACAACCGGCTAAGCACAGCACTCGAAGCCGGCCCGCGCAACAAGCCCCGGCTACGGCCAACCGGTTCAGCTCAGGGCAAACCAGACCAGGCTGGCGCCGCCGGCCAGGGCGCAATAGATCGCGAAGGGCGTCAGGGTGCGGGTTTGGAAGTAGCGCGTCAGGAACCGCACGGCGAGATAGGCGCAGACGAACGAGGCGACGCTGCCGGCCAGCACCTGGCCGCCGATTCCCTCGCCCAGCGGACCGAAGAGCTCCGGGATCTTGTACACGCCGGCGGCCAGGATGATCGGCGTCGCGAGCAAGAAGGAGAACCGGGCGGCGTCTTCGTGCGACAGGCCCCGCCACAGGCCGGCCACGATGGTGATCCCCGAGCGGCTGATGCCGGGGAGCAGGGCCAGGATTTGCGCCGCACCGATCACCACGCCGCGAGCCAGGGGGAGTTGGGCGAGCCGACGGTCCGAGGCCTCGTCGCCGTGTTCGGGCTCCTCGCCGGCCACCGCGGGCTCATCCGGGGCGGGCGCGATGCGCCGGCGGAGCACTTCGCCCGCGTAGAGCGCGATGCCGTTGAGCAACAAGAAGGCCGCCGCGGGCACGGGCTTGCCGAGTGTGGTGCGGAACAGCTGTTCCAGGGCCAGCCCGGCCAGACCCACCGGAATCGTGCCCACGACGATTAGCCATGCCAGCCGTTCATCGGGCGTCTGGATCCGCCGGTGGCCCAGCGACGAGAAGAACCCCGTCACAATGCGCACCCAGTCCCGCCAGAAGAACACCAGCAGGGCCGCGGCGGTGGCCACGTGCAGGCCCACGATGAACGCGAGGTAGGGCGATTTGGGGGCGGAGACGCTGAGATCCTGGGCCCACCGCCCGCCGACCAGCGCCGGCACCAGCACCGCGTGCCCCAGGCTGGAGACCGGGAACAACTCGGTGACGCCTTGGAACGCGCCGACCACCACGGCCTCGACGTAGCTCAGGTGCGCGGTCATAGGTGATGCCTCCATGAGACGACGGGTAAGGCCTGGCGGTCGGCCTGTGACGATAGCCGACGCCGCGCCGGCGTGGATCTTCGACACAGCGTTGCGCCGGAATCGATGCCGCGTGCACCGAATCAGCTTGTCCACCCGGCACTTTGGCCGTCACCGCGGTCGATCGGCGTCGGGAACGGCCGTCGCGCAGCGGCCTGACCAGCCAGGTACGGTGTGCAGATGGCCGACGGGTTGCTCGACGCCGTGCGCGTCCTCGACTTGTCCAGCGGCGTCGCCGACGCGGTCACCCGGCTGTTCGCCGACCTGGGTGCCGACGTCCTCAAGGTGGAGCCGCCGGGCGGCTGCCTGGGACGCGATGCGCTGCCCACGCTACGCGGAGCGAGCATTTCGTTCGCCGTGCACAACGCCAACAAGCGCAGTGCGGTGCTCGACCCGTTCGACGACGAGGACTGCGCGCGCTTCCTGGACCTGGCCGCGGAGGCCGACATCGTCGTGGACACCGGCGCCGACGAGCGCGGGGCGATGTTCGGGACCTCCGGTGAGGAGCTGGCGGCCCGCTACCCGCACCTGGTGGTGCTGTCGATCACCGATTTCGGGGCGACGGGCTCGCGGTCGTCCTGGCGTGCCACCGATCCGGTGTTGTACGCGATGTGTGGTGCGCTGTCGCGGTCCGGCCCCACCAGCGGCACCCCCGTGTTGCCGCCGGACGGTATCGCGTCGGCAACCGCCGCCGTTCAGGCCGCGTGGGCGGTGCTTGCGGCGTACTACAATCGATTGCGTTGTGGCACAGGTGACTACATCGACTTTTCCTGGTTCGACGCCGTTGTGATGGCCCTCGATCCCGCGTTCGGTGCGCACGGCCAGGCCGCCGCCGGTGTCCGCCGCAGCGGGCGGTGGCGTGGCCGGCCGAAGAACCAGGACGCGTACCCGATCTATGCGTGCCAGGACGGTTACGTCCGGTTGTGTGTGATGGCGCCGCGGCAGTGGCGCGGCCTGCGGCGCTGGCTGGGGGAACCGCAGGACTTTCAGGACGAGAAATACGACGCGATCGGCGCGCGGTTCGCGGCATGGCCGCAGATCAGCGAGCTGATCCGGGAGTTGTTTGCCGGACAGACTATGAAGGATCTGGTGGCCGCCGGGCAGGCAAACGGGGTGCCGATCGCCGCGGTGCTGACGCCCGCACGGATCCTGGGTTCCGAACACTTTCAGGCGGTGGGCGCCATCACCGAGGCCGAACTCGTCCCCGGCGTGCGCACCAGCGTGCCGACGGGGTATTTCGTCGTCGACGGCCGCCGCGCGGGCTTTCGCACCCCGGTGCCCGCCGCGGGGCAGGACGAACCGTGTTGGCGGGGCAATCCGTCGGTGGTGCCGTCGTCATCGGGCCGGCTGGGCGACTATCCCTTCGCCGGGCTGCGGATTCTGGATCTGGGCATCATCGTCGCCGGTGGTGAACTGAGCCGGCTGTTCGGCGACCTGGGCGCCGACGTCATCAAAGTCGAAAGTGTCGATTACCCAGACGGATTGCGGCAGGCCAGGATTGGCGATGCCATGAGCGAGTCGTTCGCCTGGACACACCGCAACAACCGCGGATTGGGGCTGGATCTGCGCAGCGCCGAGGGCAAGAAGATCTTCGGTCGCCTGGTGGCCCAGGCCGATGCGGTTTTCGCCAACTTCAAGCCGGGAACCCTTGCCGCACTGGGGTTTTCCTACGATGAGCTGTGCGCCATCAACCCGCGGATCGTGCTGGCCGAGAGCAGCGCGTTCGGCGACTCGGGGCCGTGGAGCGCTCGGCTGGGCTACGGCCCGTTGGTCCGCGCCACGACCGGGGTCACCAGCCTCTGGACCTCGGACGGTGCGCAGGACGAAGCCGGCACGGGCAGGCACGGCTTCTACGACGCGACCACGGTCTTTCCCGATCACGTGGTGGGGCGGGTCACGGCGATCGGGGCGCTGGCCGCGCTGATCCACCGCGGCCGGGCCGGCCGGGGAGCCCACGTCCACGTCTCGCAGGCCGAAGTCGTGGTCAACCAGCTCGACACGCTGTACGTCACCGAGGCCGCGCTGGCCGCGGGCGTCGCGCAGATTCGCGAGGACACCAGCCTGCATGCGGTCTACCCGTGTGCGGGTGACGACGAGTGGTGCGTCATCTCGATCCGAACCGATGATGAATGGCGCCGTGCCACTTCGATTTTCGACCATGCGGGATGGGCAGACGATCCCCGCTTCGCCACCGGCGAAGCGCGCCTGGCCCATCGCGGCGAACTGATGGAGCTGGTTTCCGTCTGGACCCGTACCCGCACCCCGCTGCGGGCGGCCGAACTGCTGCAGGCGGCCGGAGTGCCGGCCGGGCCGATGAGCCGCTCGCCGGACGTGCTCGAGGACCCGCAGCTGAACGCCCGCCACGTGTACAGCCCCATGGTGCATCCGCTAATCGACAATCCGCTGCCCGCCGAGACCGGCCCGGCGCCGTTTCGGCACATCCCGCCGGCCCGGCAGGCCCCGGCCCCGATGCCCGGCCAGCACACCGTGGAGATCTGCCGAGACCTGCTGGGAATGAACCCCGCGGACATCCGGCGGCTGATCGACGACGGCGTCCTGTCCGGCCCGGTCGACAACGCTTAGCGGTCGAGGCAGATCTCATCCGCGCTCAGTGTCACGCTGGCGTGACCGAGGCCGCCCGGCGCCACGCTGGGGTACGCTCGCGGCCGCCCGCGCGGGCGAGGCCCGCCCACCGGGCCGGATTCATAGCCACGCTAAATTCGTCCCTATGACCGTCGACCCCAGGACCCCGGTGTTGATCGGCTATGGCCAGGTCAACCATCGCGACGAGATCGACCCCGGAACCCGGTCGGTGGAGCCGATGGATTTGATGGTGGCTGCGGCCGAGCGTGCAGCCGACGCCACCGTGATCGGGGCCGTGGATTCCGTCCGGGTCGTGAACATCCTGTCCGCCCACTATCGCGACCCGGGCCTGTTGCTCGGCGAGCGAATCGGTGCCTCCGATTTCGGCACGCTGTACAGCCCGGTCGGCGGCAACGTGCCGCAGTCGCTGGTCAACCAGGCCTGCCTGGACATCCAGCGGGGCCGGGCCAAAGTGGTGCTGCTGGCCGGCGCCGAAACCTGGCGCACCAGGCGGGGACTGCGGGCCAAGGGCGGCAAGCTGGTCTGGACCGAGCAGGACCCCTCGGTGCCGATGGCCGAAGTCAGCGGCGACGACGTGCCGATGGCCGGTGAGGCCGAAATCAGGATCTCCCTCGACCGGCCGGCCTACGTCTACCCGATGTTCGAGGAGGCGCTTCGGGTCGCGAACGGCGAGTCGATCGATGACCACCTCGACCGCATCGGAGCGCTGTGGGCCCGGTTCAACGCCGTGGCGGTCGACAACCCGCACGCCTGGATCCGCAAGCCGTCGAGCGCTGATGACATTCGCCGGGCGGGCCCGAACAACCGAATGATCAGTTGGCCGTACACCAAGCTGATGAACTCCAACAACATGGTCGACCAGGGCGCGGCGCTGGTCCTGACTTCGGTTGGGGAGGCGACGCGGCTGAAGATCCCGGCCGAGCGGTGGGTTTTCCCGCACGCGGGCACCGACGCGCACGACACACCATCCATTGCCGAGCGTCACGAACTGCACCGCTCGGCGGCGATCCGGATCGCCGGTGCGCGGGCGCTGGAACTGGCCGGCCTGGGCATCGACGACGTCGATTACGTCGATCTGTACTCGTGCTTTCCCTCCGCGGTCCAGGTGGCTGCCGCCGAGTTGGGGTTGAGCGTCGACGATCCCGTCCGCCCGCTGACGGTGACCGGCGGGCTGACATTCGCCGGCGGACCGTGGAGCAACTACGTAATGCATTCGATCGCCACCATGGCGGAGTTGCTGGTGGCGAATCCGGGCCGGCGCGGCCTGATCACCGCCAACGGCGGCTACCTGACCAAACACAGCTTCGGGGTGTACAGCACCGAGCCGCCGGCCGAATTCCGCTGGGAAGACTCGCAACCGGCCGTCGACCGGGAGCCGACGACGGACGCGGTGGTGGAGTGGGAAGGCGTCGGCACCGTCGAAGCCTGGACGACGCCGTTCGACCGCGACGGCCAGCCGGAAAAGGCGTTTCTGGCCGTGCGTACGCCCGACGGGTCGCGCGCGCTTGCCGTGGTCACCGACCGCGCCGCGGCGCAGGCATCGGTGCGCGAAGATATCGGTGGCGCCAAGGTTGCCGTCGCCGCGGACGGCAGCGCGACGCTGCAATAGCCGCGGCCGGCGGCGTCGCAGCAGGTCGCCGGGCCTTAAGCGGGCAAACGGTCGCGTAGCCCAGGTCCGCTTGCCTATTGTTGAGTGCTGAGGGTTGGGGGAGGTGAGCCCAGGTGCACATCCTGGTTACCGACGCCACCGGCGCACTCGGGCGCCTGGTCGCTGGGCAGCTCATCGCTGCTGGGCACACAGTCACGGGGATTGCTGAGCTCCCGCATCCGTGCCTCGACCGCAACGTCGACTTTGTTTGCGTATCGCTGAACGACCGGGTGCTGCGGGAACTGACCGACGAAGCCGATGCGGTGATCCACCTGGCCCCCATCGACCCGTCCGCCCCCGGCAGCGCGGACATGGAAGGCCTTGCCCGGGTGACCGACGCGGCCGCCCGCGCCGGTTGCCGGCTGCTGTTCGTGTCGCAGGCCGCCGGCCGGGCCGAGCTCTATCGACCGGCCGAAGACCTGGTGTCCTCGAGTTGGGGGCCCAGCGTGGTCGTCCGGATCGCACCACCGGTCGGTCGCCAGCTTGACTGGATGGTGTGCCGTACCGTCGCCACCCTGGTGCGCGCCAAGGTTTCGGCTCAGCCCATGCGGGTGCTGCATCTCGACGATCTGATGCGCTTTTTGGTGTTGGCGCTGAACACCGACCGCACGGGTGTCGTGGACCTCGCCAGCCCGGACACCATCAACCTGATCACCGCGTGGCGGATGTTGCGAGCCACCGACCCGCGGTTCCGGCTGCACCGGGTGCGCAGCTGGTCGCAGCTCATCCCTGAGATGAATCTCACTGCGGCACAAGAGGATTGGTCCTTCAACTTCGGCTGGCACGCGCTTGACGCGGTCGGCGACACCGCTCGTGGACTGGTTGGCCGCCGAATCGACACCGCAGGCGCGATCAACCACGGCGGACGGCTCGCCTTGCCGGTCGAGGTGCTGCCACACGGCCGGCGGGCGGCGAACGGCGCGCACAGCGCCGCGCCCGAAGGCATCGAGGGCGAATTCGACGACCAGATCGATCCGCGGTTCCCGGTCTTCAGCGGCTCCGCCCTCAACGAGGCACTGCCCGGACCGCTCACCCCGATAACGCTGGACGTGCAACTGAGCGGACTGCGCACTGCCAGCCGCGTGTTGGGCCAGCTGCTCGCGCTCGGCGGCGCGGTCGACGAGGAATGGGGCAGCAGGGCCATCGCGGTGTTCGGCCATCGTCCCTACGTCGGGGTTTCGGTCAACATGGTGGCCGCCGCCCAGCTGCCCGGTTGGGACCAGGACGCCCTCGTCCGCAACGCCCTGGTCGGCCAGCCCCACATCGGGGATCCGCTGCCGCTCGGCGAGCCGGCCCTGGCGGGCGGGCCGCTCGGCTCTGTCGCCAAGGCGGTTGCCACGGGACGGTCGGTGGCCCTGCTGCGCCATCTGCGGGCCGACACCCGGGCCTACGGTGCCGCCGCTATCGCGGAGCACCTCGACGCGAGCCAGCTGGCATTGCTGCCGGAGGCCGCACTGGAAGTCCGGCTCCGGCTGTTACGCGACCGCATACATCAGGGGTGGATCCTCAACGCGCTCTGGCTGATCGACGCCGGCGTCAGCGCCGCGGCCCCGGTGCGCGGCCACGCCGGCCGCAGCGTGGCCGGGGTGGGCATGATCGCCGACAGCGACCTCGTCGCCGCGGAGATCGCCGAGTTGGCGGCGGCGCTGCGCGCCGACCCGCCGTTGTGCGCCCTGGCCGAGGAGGGCAACCTCGCCAGCATTCGCGCGTTGTCGCCGGACACCGCGGCCGCCGTGGATGCCGCCGTGGCGCGAATCGGGCATCGAGGCCCGGGGGAGGCGGAGCTGGCCAGCACGACATTCGCCGACGACCCGACCATGTTGCTGACCGCGGGCGCAGCCGCCTCGGCACAATCCACCCTGCCGGTGACGACGAACGATCGGTCCGCCGCCAACGCCCGCGGGTCGCGGGAGCTTGCCTACGACAGCACGATGCGGTTCACGCATGAGCTTCGGATGACGTTGCGCGCCTTGGGTTCTCTGCGATTGGAGGCGGACCTGATCGACGACGTCGACGACATGTACTACTTGACCTGCAACGAACTGGTCACCCTTCCGGGCGATGCGCGGCTGCGGATCAAACGGCGGCGCACCGAACGGGAGCGGTTGCAGGTGCAATGCCCGCCCGACGTCATCGACGGCACATGGGCTCCGGTCCGGCGCAGCGCTGATGACTCCGACACCCAGCGCACCGCCGGCTGACGATCACCCGCGCAGATCGGCCAGCGGTGACTGTGGATCGCCCAGCTTGTCGACGTCGACCGGGGCCCGGGACCGGATCAGTGTTTTGACGTCGTCGAGCACATCCCAGACATTGACGTTCATGCCGGCCAGCACCCGGTCATCGCCGTCGAGCCAGAACGCGACGAATTCGCGGCCGGCGACATCGCCGCGGAACACCACGCGCGCGAAGCCGGCCGCGTGCCCGGCGTATTCCATGCCAAGGTCGTATTGGTCGGTGAAGAAATAGGGAAGCTCGGCGTATTCGCCTGGCCTGCCGAGCATCCCCGCCACCGCGACCGCGGGTTGCTTGAGCGCATTGGCCCAGTGCTCGGTGCGGATCCGGGTGCCGAAGAGCGGGTGTTCGGCCGCGGCGATGTCGCCGACGGCATAGATGTCGGGGTCGCTGGTGCGCAACGAGGCATCGACCAGCACACCGCCCTCACCCATGGACAGCCCGGCCTGTTCGGCGAGTTCGGTGTTCGGCTTGGCGCCGACGGCCACCAGCACGGCGTCGGCCGCGATCGTCGCCCCGTCGCGGGTCCGCAAACCGGTGGCAGAACCGTGCGCTCCGTCGGCCCGGGTGATCTCCTCGACCTGTGTCTCGAGCCGCAAATCCACCCCGTGCTCGCGATGCAAGGTGGCGAACACTTCGCCGACGGTTTCTCCCAGGGCCGCCATCAGCGGTTGTTCGGCCGCCTCGACCACAGTGACGTCGACGCCGCGCTGACGGGCGCCGGCGGCCACTTCCAGCCCGATCCAGCCGGCGCCCACGACGGCCAACGAAGTACCTTCGCTCAGAGCGGAATTCAGTGCCACCGCGTCTTCATAGGTGCGCAGATAATGCACCCCGCCGGAGTCCGAGCCCGGTATCGGCGGGCGCCGCGCGGCCGAGCCGGTCGCCAGCAGCAGCTTGTCGTAACCGACGGTGGTGCCGTCGGACAGTCCCACCGTGTGGCCCGCGGAGTCCAGGGCGGACGCCCTCGTGTTGATCCGCAAGTCGACCTCGTTGTCCCGGTACCAGTCGGCGTTCTGCACGGTGAAATCGGCCAGCGACTTCTTCCCGGCCAGATACTCCTTCGACAGTGGGGGCCGCTCGTAGGGCAGCTGCTGCTCGTCGGCGAACACCGTGATGTGCCCATCGAAGTTGTTGTCTCGCAATGCTTCTACGGCTTTGGCTGCCGCGAGCCCGCCGCCGACGATGACGAAGCTGGTCGAGTCGGCCATGATGGGCGCCCCCGTTCTTTCGAAGAATTCCAGCCTACTCGTGAGCGCCTAACTCAAAAGCTCGCGCAATGCCAGCGCATTACGGACCGCATGGCCACCCAGGTCGTTGTTGAAATACATCCACACGTCCCTCCCGTCGCGGGCCCACTCGGCGATGCGATCGGCCCAGCGCCGTAAGTCGTCGTCGGAATAGGAACCGGCGTAGTTCGCTTCGGGATCCGGGCCGTGCATCCGGATGTACACGAAGTCGGTCGTCGCCCGGGGTATGCACTCCAGCCCCAGGCCGCTCATCACCACATAGGCGGCGCGGTGGCGTTCCAGCAATTCGAACACGGCGGGGTCATTCCAGGACGGGTGACGCAATTCGACGGCCACCCGGATCGCCCCGGGCATCAGCGCCAGGAACGAATCCAGGCGCGCATCGTCGCGCTGCTGGCCGGGATGCAATTGCACCAGTAGTACGCCGTGCCGATCACCCAGCAGACGCCAACAACGTTCGAACCGCTCGATCCACGGCTCGGGCGAGGCCAGCCGACGGTAGTGCGTCAATCCGCGATGCGCCTTGACCGACATGGTGAAACCCTCCGGCAACTGCCGGCGCCAACCCGTGAAGGTCGAATCCTGCGGCCACCGGTAAAAACTCCCATTCAGTTCGACGGTGTCGAACACCTCGACGTAGCGGGCGAGCCGGCGCCCCGACGGCGTTCCGGCCGGGTACAGCACATTGACCCAGTGGTTGTACGACCACCCCGAGGTGCCGATGCGTATGGTCACGACTCGCTCAGCCGGTCACCCGCTGCCGCACATCGTCGTCCAGCGACGCCCTGACCAGGGCGGCGGCCAGCCGCGCATTATCCTGCGGCGCAAGTGATCCCAGCTTCGCCGGATCGGCGGGCAAACCAAGTTTCCTGGCGGTTCCGATGGTTCGGTCGTCGAAGTACGGACGCACCCAGGTCCACACGTCTTGGACTTCGCGCAGGTAGATGTCGGCACCGGTATCGCCGATTCCGTTGAACGCCTTCAGCATCCGTTTAGCCGCGCCCACGTCATGCCCACAGCGCTCGGCCAATTGGCGCAGATCGCCGGAGTACTCGTCACGAACGCGGTCGGCCATATCGGCGAGCCGGGTCGCCGAGCTTTCGTCGTAGCGCACGTAGTGCGCTCGCCCGAACGCTTCGATCATGGTCTTCCGGTCCGCCGCCTGCACGGCTTTCGGTGTCCGCAGGCCCGCTTTGAACAGTTCCCGCGCGGCGGCCATGGCGATGTCGGCGTCGATCGGCTTGCTGGCGAGCATGCACAGCACCAGGAGCTGAAACAGCGGCATCGGCTTGTCGCTCATCGTGATGTGTGCCTGCGCCGCATAGGTCCTACCGGCGACGTCGAGCAGTCGTCGCACCTGCTTGTCCATAGGCAATCGCGTACCCCAGCCCTGCGCGAGCAAACCGCACGCTATTTGGGTGGCAGGCCTCGCGCGTCACCCACGCCGTGGGTGACCCAACCCTTCAACTGTCGTTCGGTTCGCAGGCCGGTGTCGTCAACCCGTAGCCAGCCGCGAACATCTCGGCCACCCATCACCATGGGGTGGACGTGCGCGCGCCGCAGCATCGTGTCGAGATCGTCCGGCGCCACCCGCACCAGCAGCCCGCCCTGGCCGCTGACGGCCACCGACATGTTGCCGTTGATCAGAAACGCCAGACCGCCGAACATGCGTTTCTCCTCGAGACCCGGCTCAGCGCCGAGGAGTTCGCGGATCCGGTTGGCTAGATCCTCGTCGTAGGCCATGAAAGGGCGTCAGTCCAGATCGACACGGACGGTCAGCAGGTCGCTGCCCATCAGCCGTACCACCGCGCTGTTCAGTCGCGGCAGCTTGCCCAGCCGTTGCACCGCGTCGTCGTCGGGCAGCAGATGGGCGGTCCCGTTTCGCCACTGCCCACCGACCCGCACCCGCACGGCCGGATTGGCTTTGATGTTGCGGACGTAGTCCGAATGGTCACCGTGTTCGGAGACCATCCAGAACTGGTTGTCCACGACGCGCCCGCCCACCGCGGTGCGCCGCGGCTGTCCGCTCTTGCGTCCGGTGGTTTCCAGCCTGGTCGTTGGCAACTGACGACCCACCGGATTGACCAGCAGCCGCTGAACGCGATGGACTATTTCCCGTTTGAGACTCACGGGCTCCATTCAACGCCAACGCCCAGCGACACACTAGCGTGACGCTGGGCGGCGAGCGTTATCCCAGCGTGGCGGGTTAGGCGGCCACCGTGGCGGCCTCGGGCGCCGGTTCCAGCGCCTGGGACACGATCTCGGCGACGTCGGTCATGGGCCGCACATCCAGCGCCTCGAGCACCTCGGCCGGCACGTCGTCGAGATCCGGCTCGTTGCGCGCGGGGATGAAAACAGTTGACAATCCTGCACGTTGGGCCGCCAACAGCTTCTGCTTGACGCCACCGATGGGCAGCACCCGGCCGTTCAGCGTGACCTCGCCGGTCATGCCGACGTCCGAGCGGACCTGACGTCCGGTCGCCATCGACACCAGCGCGGTCACCATGGTGACCCCGGCCGACGGGCCGTCCTTGGGCACCGCACCGGCCGGCACGTGCACGTGGATGCGCCGGTCCAGCGCCGTGGGGTCTTTCTTAGTATCAATGCCCAGCTCAGCGGCGTGTGAGCGCACGTAGGACAGCGCGATCTGCGCCGACTCCTTCATCACGTCACCCAGCTGCCCGGTCAACTGCAGGCCCGGCTCGCCGTCGGTGGCGCCGGCCTCGATGTACAGCACGTCGCCGCCGAGACCTGTGACAGCCAGCCCGGTGGCCACGCCCGGCACCGCCGTGCGTTCCGCCGACTCCGGCATGAACCGCGGACGGCCCAGGTAATCAACCAGATCCGGCTCGTCGATGGTCAGCTGCGCCGGATCCTCGGCCAGCTTGGTGGTCGCCTTGCGCAGCGCCTTGGCCAGCAGCCGTTCGAACTGCCGCACACCCGGCTCGCGGGTGTAGTCGGCGGCGATCTTGCGCAACGCGGCGTCGGTCACCGCGACCTCGTCCTCGGTCAGCGCCGCTCGCTCCCGCTGCCGGGGCAGCAGGTAGTCCCGGGCGATGGCGACCTTGTCGTCCTCGGCGTAGCCGTCGATCTGCACCAACTCCATCCGGTCCAGCAGGGCCGACGGGATGTTCTCGATGACGTTGGCGGTGGCCAGGAACACCACGTCGGACAGGTCCAGGTCCAGGTCCAGGTAGTGGTCGCGGAACGTGTGGTTCTGTGCGGGGTCGAGCACCTCGAGCAGCGCCGCGCTCGGGTCGCCGCGATAGTCGGAACCGACCTTGTCGATTTCGTCCAGTAGCACGACGGGATTCATCGACCCCGCCTCGCCGATCGCGCGCACGATCCGGCCCGGCAACGCGCCCACGTAGGTGCGCCGATGCCCACGAATCTCGGCCTCGTCGCGCACGCCGCCCAGGGCGACGCGGACGAACTTGCGGCCCAACGCCCTGGCCACGCTCTCGCCCAGCGACGTCTTGCCGACGCCGGGGGGACCGGCCAGCACCATCACCGCGCCGGAGCCGCGGCCGCCGACCACCTGCAGCCCACGCTGGGCACGACGCGCCCGCACGGCCAGGTATTCGACAATGCGGTCCTTGACGTCGTCCAGCCCGTGGTGGTCGGCGTCCAGGATTTCCCGCGCGGCCTTCAGGTCCGTCGAGTCCTCGCTCTTGACGTTCCAGGGCAGGTCGAGCACGGTGTCCAGCCAGGTTCGGATCCAGCCGCTTTCCGGGCTCTGGTCGCTGGAGCGTTCCAGCTTGCCGACCTCGCGCAGCGCGGCCTCGCGCACTTTTTCGGGCAGCTCGGCCGCCTCGACGCGGGCGCGGTAGGCCGTGTCTTCGGGACCATCCGGTCCCAACTCGCCCAGCTCCTTGCGGATGGCGGCGAGCTGTTGGCGCAGCAGGAATTCTTTCTGCGTCTTCTCCATGCCCTCGCGCACGTCTTCGGCGATCTTGTCGCTCACCTCGACCTCGGCGAGGTGCTCGCTGGTCCAATCGATCAGCACGCGCAGCCGTTCGGCGACGTCGACGGTCTCCAGCAGTTGCCGCTTCTGCGCGTTGGTCACATAGGACGCGTAGCCCGAGGTGTCCGCCAGGGCCGACGGATCGGTCAGCCTGTTGACGTAGTCGATGATCTCCCAGGCTTCTCGCCGTTGCAGCATGGCCAGCAGGAGCTTTTTGTACTCCACCGCGAGCGCCTTGATTTCGTCGGTCGTCTCGGCCTCGGGGACCTCGGTCACCTCGACCCACAGCGCAGCACCCGGCCCGGACGCTCCCGCCCCGATCTGCGCCCTGCGCTCACCGCGCACCACCGCGGCCGTCCCGCCGCCGGCAATGCGTCCGACCTGCAGGATTTTTGCGATCACGCCGTGGGAGGGATACCGGTCCTCGAGCCGGGGGGCGATCAGCAGCTGCCCGGATTCGCTCGCCTGAGCGGCGTCGATCGCCGCGCGGGCGGCGTCGTCCAGCGCGATCGGCACCACCATTCCGGGCAACACGATGGTGTCAGTGACAAACAGCACCGGCACCGACTTGGCTTCAGCCATCAAATCCTCCAAAACTTGAGTCTGATGCGCTTAACCCAGCCGGGCGCCGGTTTG
This sequence comes from Mycobacterium mantenii, assembly GCF_010731775.1. Lineage (NCBI taxonomy): Bacteria > Bacillati > Actinomycetota > Actinomycetes > Mycobacteriales > Mycobacteriaceae > Mycobacterium > Mycobacterium mantenii. The sequence continues at coordinate 1,329,690 of NZ_AP022590.1, forward strand.
TTCCCTTCGCGCCTGTGTTCGCCGCGAGCGTGACGCCATCGTCACACTGGACGGCGAGTGTGACGCCGGCGTCACGCCGGAGGCTGAACGGGCCCCAGCCGCTTGAGTTGCGTCACGTGCCGGGGCGACAGCTCTTCCAGGCAGGTGACGCCGAGTAGCGCCATGGTCCGCAGAATCCCGTCCCGGAGGATGTCGATCGAGCGGCACACCCCCGCCTCGCCGCCGGCCATCAGCCCGTACAGGTAGGCCCGCCCGACCAGCGTGCAGCGGGCCCCCAGCGCGATCGCGGCGACGATGTCGGCGCCCGACATGATGCCCGTGTCCACCAAGATCTCGGTGTCTTTCCCAAGCTCACGCGCGACCGTCGGCAGCAGGTGAAACGGCACCGGGGCCCGGTCCAGCTGACGCCCGCCGTGATTGGACAGCACGATGCCGTCGACGCCGCGGTCGACGACGGAACGCGCGTCCTCGAGCGTCTGAATCCCTTTCACGACAAGCTTTCCGGGCCATTGCTCCTTGATCCACTCCAGGTCGTCGAAGGTGAGGCTGGGATCGAACATCGTGCTCAAATACTCGGCGACGGTGCCCGGCCAGCGATCCAGCGAGGCGAACGCCAGCGGCTCGGTGGTCAGCAGGTCGAACCACCACTTCGGGTGCGGCACGGCGTCCAGCACGGTGCGCAGCGTCAGCGTCGGCGGGATCGTCATGCCGTTGCGGTTATCCCGCAGCCGGGCACCGGAGACGGGAACGTCGACGGTGGCCAGCAGCGTGTCGAAACCCGCATCGGCGGCGCGCCGCACCAGCGCCATCGAGCGCTCGCGATCGCGCCACATGTAGAGCTGGAACCACTTTCGGCCCTGGGGAACGGCGGTCACCAGATCCTCGATCGCACAGGTGCCCAGTGTGGACAGTGAAAAGGGGATCCCTGCCCGGGCCGCCGCCTGCGCGCCGGCGATCTCGCCCTCGGTGTGCATCAAGCGGGTGAATCCGGTGGGCGCGATTCCGAACGGCAGCACGACCGGCTGGCCCAGCACGTTCCAGCCGGCGTTGACGTTGCTCACGTCGCGCAGGATCGTCGGGTGAAACTCGATGTCGCGGAAGGCTTGTCGAGCGCGCTCGAGGGAAAGCTCGTCCTCGGCGGCGCCGTCGGTGTAATCGAACGCCGCCCTCGGGGTGCGGCGCTTGGCGATTTTTCGCAGATCCTGGATCGTGTAGGCGGACTCGAGCCGGCGCCTGGTCGCGTCCAACCGCGGTCGCTTGAACTGAATCAGCGGCGCGAGATCGCGCACCTTGGGCACTCGTCGTTGGACCGCCATGTGTGCAACCGTAGTCACATGGCACCGGCGAGCGACCCCTTCGACCTCGAGCGGTTCGTCGACGCGCAGGCACCGGTGTACGGCGACGTGGTCGACGAGCTGCGCTCGGGACGAAAACGCAGTCACTGGATGTGGTTTGTCTTCCCGCAGCTGCGCGGCCTGGGCGGCAGCCCGACCGCGCTGCACTACGGCATCTCGTCGCTCGACGAGGCCCGCGCATACCTGCGGCATGAGCTGCTCGGGCCGCGCTTGCGCGAGTGCGCCCGGCTGGTCAGCGCGGTGCAGGGGCGATCGGTCGGGCAGATTTTCGGCTCCCCGGACGACCTCAAGCTGCGCTCGTCGATGACGCTGTTCGCCCGCGCCACCGACGACAACGAGGACTTCGTCGCGGTACTCGACAAGTACTACGACGGCCGCCAAGACTCGCTGACTCTGGAACGCCTAGGCCGGGCTTAAAATCCGCCAGCCGTGCGGTTCCACGACTAACGCGTCCACCACCTCCTGCGGCGGGGCCGCCGATCCGCCGACAACCTCTGCGCGGGACGTGCCCAGCTCCGGCAGCGACACACGCAGCGGCTGGTCGTCGATATTGAGCACCACCAGCAGGGCGTCGTCACCGTTGCGCGTCTCATAGACGTAGTGCCGGTTCTCCAGCAGCCGTGCGGTGACGGACGCCGCGTGCAGCCAGGGGTAGCGGCGACGCAGCCCGATCAGATACTGGTGCAACCGCCAGATCTCGACGCCGTCATCGTCCAATTGCAATGGGGGAGAGCTGAATTCGGGACGCACCGCGTCATCGCCGCCGTACCTCTCTTCCTTGACGCCCCGGAACCCCAGCTCGTCGCCGGCGTACACGCTGGGCACCCCGCCGGCGGTGAGCAACAGCACCAGCGCGTGGGCCACGTGTTCGGGGTTTTCCAGCCGGCTGGCGATGCGGGTGACGTCGTGGTTGCCGATGAACGTCAGCGGCGCGAATTCGGCCAGAAACTCGTTGTGGCGCTGCAGCGCCCAATCGAGTTCGAAGAAGTTGCGGTCGTTGATGCTGCTCCAGATCGCCTTCCACAGCTCGTATTGCGTGGCCGAGTCGAAGGTCGCGGCCCGCACGACCGCGGCGTAATCGCCGTGGATGAGTTCGCCGACGAACCAGGCGTCCGGGTGGCGCTCGCGGACCCTCGGCAGGGTCGACGCCCAGAAGTGTTGCGGCACGGCGTACGCCGCATCGAGGCGCCAGCCGTCGGCGCCGCGGCCCAGCCAGTGCGTCATGACGTCGACGGTGTAGTCGGCCACTTCGGGGTTGTCGTGGTTGAGGGTGATCAGTCCGGAGTGGCCCTCAAAGGTGTGGAAGCGGCCGCGCCGGCCGCGAAACCAGCGGGAGGCCACGTCATCGCCGTCGGCCGCAGCGCGAAGGCGGGCGAAGTCCTCCCCGACGTGATTGAACACCCCGTCGAGGAGCACGCGCAGGCCGCGCCGATGCGCCTCGGCGACCAGGTGGTCGAAATCGGCATCGTCACCCAGCCGGGGATCGATGCGGTAGTGGTCGGTGGTGTCGTAACCGTGTGTGCGCGAGGCGAAGACGGGCCCCAGCGCAATACCCGAGGCCCCAAGCTCGATGGCATGGTCCAACCAGTCGACGAGCCGCCGCAACCGGTGTTCGCTCGGCTGCGGCGGCTCGCCTGACTGCGGCGCGGGGAATGCCCCCACGAACCCCAGGGGATAGACCTGCCACCAGATCGCGTGCTGGACCCAGGCGGGTCCCGTCACGGCACTGGTCACGACGGCGCGGTCAGCCGACGGCTGCCAGCGTCTGGGAGGCGACGATCGCTTGTGCCACACCGGAAATGATCGCCGCGGCCTTCAACGCCTCCTGGATGGTTTCCCGGCTGACACCGGCCTCGCGCAGCGTGTGCTCGTGGGCGGCCACGCAGTCCGGGCAGCCGTTGATCGACGACACCGCGAAGGACCACAGCTCGAAGTTCACCTTCTCCACGCCGGGATTGGCGATGATGTTCATCCGCAATCCCGCGCGCAGGTCGTCGTACTTGCCGTCGAGGAAGCCGCGGCCACGGTAGAACACGTTGTTCATGCCCATGATCGATGCGGCTCCCAACGCCGCGTTGTATGCCTCGGCGGACAGGATGTCGGCCGCCTCGGCCCCAATCTCATTGAGCACCTGCGTGTTCCGGGTCGCTGCGGCGCTGGCCAGCAGGGTGCCCCACAGTTGCTCCTCGTTGAGCTCGGTCGTGCGTGTGATCGAGCCCAGGTTGAGCTTGAGATCCTTGGCGTACTCGGGCAGCGCTTCCTTGAGATTTTCTACGCTCACTTCGCCTCCTAATGAGACCCTATGCGATCAGGCCGACTGCTTGAGCAGCTCGGTGGCGTCCAGTGTCGGGTCACCCTTGCGCCAGTTGCAGGCGCACAACTCGTCGGACTGCAGCGCGTCGAGGACCCGCAGCACCTCTTCGACGTTGCGGCCCACCGAACCCGCGGTGACCGACACGAATTGGATCTCGTTGTTCGGGTCGACGAGGAAGGTCGCCCGGTCGGCCACGCCATCGGCGTTGAGCACACCGGTGCCCAGGCTCAGCTCCCGCTTGATGTCCGAAAGCATCGGGAACGGCAGCTTCTTCAAGTCCTCGTGCTGGGCGCGCCAGTTGAAGTGCACGAACTCGCTGTCGATCGAGACGCCCAGAACCTGCGCGTCGCGGTCGGCGAATTCGTCGTTGAGCTTTCCGAACGCGGCGATCTCGGTCGGGCACACGAAGGTGAAGTCCTTCGGCCAGAAGAACACCACCCGCCACTTGCCGGCATGGTCCTCGTTGGTGATCGTGGTGAAGTAGTCCCCAGGCTGCTTGGCGTCGACCTTGGACAGATCGCCTGCGATCAACGCAGTGAGCTCGTAGGCGGGGAACTGGTCGCCGATGGTCAGCAGAGGCATATCGCTCCTTATCTGGATTTACTCAAGATTAGATGTCTCCACCATGCTGCCTCGTACTCTTGTTGAAGTAAAGGTGATATTTCCCACTAGACTTATAGGCATGCCCGATAAGAGTTATCAGCCGACGATCGCCGGCCTGCGCGCGTTCGTCGCGGTCGCCGAGAAGCGTCAATTCAGCAGTGCTGCAACGGGTCTCGGTGTAAGCCAGTCGACTTTGTCGCAGGCGCTGGCGGCGCTGGAAGCCGGCCTGGGCACCCAGCTGGTCGAGCGCTCCACCCGGCGAGTCTTCTTGACAACGGAGGGCACCCAGCTGCTGTCGCGTGCTCAGGCGGTGGTCGAGGCGGCGGACGCCTTCAGCGCCGCCGCCGCCGGCTCGTCGGACCCGCTGCGCGCCGGTATGCGGCTGGGGCTGATTCCCACGGTGGCGCCCTATGTGCTGCCGACCGTGCTGGCCGGGGTCGCCGAGCGGCTGCCGGAGTTGACGTTGCGGGTGACCGAAGACCAGACCGAACGTTTGCTGGCCGTCTTGCGGGAAGGTGCATTAGACGCGGCCTTGATCGCGCTGCCCGCCGAAGGCGCAGGTGTCACCGCGATTCCCATCTACGACGAAGATTTCGTGCTCGCCCTGCCGCCCGCGCATCCGCTGGCGGGCAGACGGCGCGTGCCGGCGACGGCGCTGGCGGATCTGCCGCTGCTGTTGCTGGACGAGGGGCACTGCCTGCGCGATCAAGCGCTCGACGTCTGCCATAAGGCGGGCGTGCGCGCGGAGCTCGCCGATACCCGGGCGGCGTCACTGGCAACCGCGGTGCAATGCGTGACCGGCGGTTTGGGCGTGACGCTCATTCCACAGAGCGCGGTGCCGGTCGAGGCGTCGAGAAGCCGGCTGGGCCTCGCGCAGTTCGCCGCGCCCCGACCGGGACGCCGGATCGGTTTGGTTTTCCGCTCATCGAGCGGGCGCGATGAATCCTATCGCCGGCTGGCCGGGCTCATCGGCACGCTGATCAGCAAGCAGCACCAGGTACGGCTGGTCAAATAGCTCAGCGGCGACGGTAAGTTCTGCGTATGGAGAAGGTCATCGCAGTGCTGATGCATGCCGAGCCGAATGACGCGTGGTGCGCCCGGCAACGGGGTCATGTCGCCGACGCACTGCTGCAACTGGGCGTCGCCGGGTTACAGCTGAACGTTCGTGACAGCGCCGTGCGCCACTCGCTGATGACATTGACGACCTTGGACCCACCCGTGGCCGCGGTGGTGAGCATGTGGACCCAGCAATGCTACGGCGACCAAACCGCGGCGGCACTCAAATTCCTCGGCCAGGAATGCGAACGGCTCGCCGCGTACCTGGTGACCGAGTCGGTCCCGATCATCGCCCCGCCATCCGAACCCGGCACTCGCACAACAGGTTTGGCCAACATCGCACTGCTGCGCCGGCCCGACGGTATGGACCAGGCGACCTGGCTGGACCGTTGGCAGCGTGACCACACGTCGGTCGCCATCGAAACGCAGTCGACGTTCGGCTACACGCAGAACTGGGTGGTGCGGTCCCTCACCCCGGACGCTCCGGGAATCGCGGGCATCGTCGAGGAGTTGTTCCCTGCTGAGGCCATCACCGACCTCCACGCTTTCTTCGGAGCCGCCGATGACAACGACCTGCAGGACCGGTTGGGCCGAATGGTCGCCAGCACCAGCGCCTTTGGCGCCAACGAGAACATCGACACCGTCCCGACCAGCCGGTACGTCTTCGCCACGCCGTTCAATCAATGAGGTACTCAAATGACGACACTGAGCGACGCCGTGGCCCTGGCCGCGGCGGAAAATGGTCTGGCGGTGGTATCCACCGTCCGCGCTGACGCAACGGTGCAGGCTTCGCTGGTCAATGTGGGCCTGTTGCCGCATCCGGCGAATCGTCAACCGGTGCTGGGCTTTACCACCTACGGCCGGGTCAAGCTGGCCAACCTGCGCGCCCGCCCGCAGCTGGCCATCACCTTCCGCAACGGATGGCAGTGGGCGACCGTCGAGGGTCATGCGGAGCTGGTCGGCCCCGACGACACCCAGCCATGGCTGGCGGACGCCGATCAGTTGCGGCTGTTGCTGCGCGACGTGTTCACCGCCGCGGGCGGCACCCACGACGACTGGGACGAGTACGACCGGGTGATGGCTTCCGAGGGTCGCGCCGTGGTGCTGATCGCCCCAACCCGCGTCTACAGCAACGGCTGAGCTGGTTAGGCTGCTGGCGTGACGCTGCAGATCGATGACGAGAAACGGGTACGCACCCTCACGCTGAACCGGCCGGAGGCGCTCAACGCGTTCAACGAAGCCCTCTACGACGCCACGGCCGAGGCGCTGCTGGCGGCCGCCGAGGATCCCGAGGTCGCGGTCGTGTTGCTGACCGGCGCGGGTCGTGGCTTCAGCGCCGGTACCGACCTCGCCGAGATGCAGGCTCGTATCACCGGCCCCGACTTCACCCCGGGAAAGCACGGCTTCATCGGGCTGATCAATGCGCTCAGCGCGTTTCCCAAGCCGCTGATCTGCGCGGTGAACGGCGTGGGCGTGGGGATCGGCGCCACGATCCTGGGTTACGCCGATCTGGCGTTCATGTCGTCGACGGCCCGCCTGAAGTGCCCGTTCACCAGCCTGGGCGTGGCGCCCGAGGCGGCTTCGTCGTACCTCCTGCCCCAACTGGTGGGCCGGCAGAACGCGGCTTGGCTGCTGATGTCGTCGGAATGGGTGGGTGCCGAAGAGGCATTGCGGATGGGCCTGGTGTGGCGGGTCTGCGAGCCGGACGAGCTGTTGGCGCAGGCCCGTCAGCACGCCGAAGTCCTTGCCTCGCGCCCGATCTCGAGCCTGATGGCCGTCAAGCACACGATGATGGAACCCGTTCGTCCCGAGATCGCGGCGGCCACCGCCCGCGAAAACGCACACTTCGCCGAACTCATGGGCGCACAAGCCAATGCGGCGGCCCTGGCCGACTTCAACAAACGCTGAAGCGGCCCCTAGACCGACTGGGCCGTTTCGAGCTTCGCCGAGGCGGCGAGAATGGCCCGCAACGTGCGCCGGCAGCGACCGCAATCACCGCCGGCCCCGCACGCGGCGGCGATTTCCTTGGAGGTCGAGGCGCCCTGTGCGACGACGTCGCACACGGTTTGGTTGGTGGCCCCAACGCAAAGGCACACGTACATCAGCGCACCTCCTGCACTCGGCGTCTTCGTCGTCGAAAGCTCGATCACGCGTCTGCGATTCGTCCGGCTCTGGCGTTCCGAGTCATCGGGCACCGCGGCCGGGGAGGCCGAATACACATGTCGCGTATTTAGTGGAGTCTAACCTAAGTTCGTTAGTGGAGTCTAACCTAACCAAGGCGCGACTTACCGCGCTCGGGAGCCACTGAGTGCAGCCAAACCTTGCTGGAACATTCCCAGCCGCCATGGCAAAGTGCAGCTACGGGCCAGGTTCGCGCACTCCAGCCCAGCGCGCCGCCGCGGCCGCACTCAACAGCCGCTCACACCATAGGAGTGACAATGCAAGGGGATCCGGAAGTTCTGCGTCTGCTCAACGAACAGTTGACCAGCGAGCTCACCGCGATCAACCAATACTTCCTGCATTCCAAGATGCAGGACAACTGGGGGTTCACCGAGTTAGCTGAGCACACCCGCGCCGAGTCCTTCGACGAGATGCGCCACGCCGAGTCGATCACCGATCGCATCCTGCTGCTCGACGGGTTGCCGAATTACCAGCGCCTTTTCTCGCTGCGCATCGGCCAGACGCTGCGCGAGCAGTTCGAGGCCGACCTGGCCATCGAATACGAGGTGATGGAGCGTCTCAAGCCGGCGATCATCCTGTGCCGGGAGAAGCAGGACTCCACCACCGCGAACCTCTTCGAGGAGATCGTGGCCGACGAGGAAAAGCACATCGACTACCTCGAGACCCAGCTGGAGCTGATGGACAAGCTGGGCGTGGAGCTGTACTCGGCGCAGTGCGTGTCGCGGCCCCCCAGCTGACCCGGCCGGAAGGTAACGTCCGGGGGGTATGACGAGCTCGAGGGCAGCGACCCAAACTCGGCCAGCCTCCGGTGCCGCATCCAGTGGCGAGCTGATCAGCCCGCAACGACGCAACCTGATCTTCATCGCGATCGTGCTCGGCATGCTGCTCGCAGCGCTGGACCAGACGATCGTTGCGACCGCACTACCGACCATCGTCGCCAACCTGGGCGACGCCGGCCATCAGTCCTGGGTCGTCACCAGCTATCTGCTCGCGTCGACCATCGTCACGGCGCTGGTCGGCAAGCTGGGCGACGTGTTCGGCCGCAAACGCGTATTCCAGACCGCCGTAATCTTTTTCGTCGTCGGCTCGATACTGTGCGGCCTGGCCCAGTCGATGGCCATGCTGGTGGGGGCGCGGGCCCTGCAAGGGATCGGCGGTGGCGCGATCACCGTCACGGCCAGCGCGCTGATCGGCGAGGTCGTTCCCCTGCGGGAACGGGGCCGATACCAGGGCATCCTCGGGGCGGTCTTCGGCGTCACCACCGTCATCGGTCCGCTGCTCGGCGGCTACTTCACCGACTACCTGAGCTGGCGGTGGGCCTTCTGGGTCAACGTGCCGATCTCGGTCGTTGTGATCTTCGTTGCCGCGGCAGCGATTCCCGCACTCACCGCGTCCGCCAAACCGGCGATCGACTACGCCGGGATAACGTTCGTGGGCCTCGGCGCCGCGGGCCTGACGCTGGCGACCAGTTGGGGCGGCACCCTGTACCCGTGGGGATCGCCGGTGATCATCGGCCTGTTCGTCGGCGCCGCGGTGGCACTCGGCGTTTTTGTGGCGGTGGAACGTCGCGCCGCCGAGCCGATCCTGCCGATTCGGCTGTTCGCCAGCCCGGTGTTCACCGTGTGCTGCGTGCTGTCCTTCGTGGTGGGCTTCGCGATGCTGGGCGCCATGACCTTCCTGCCGACCTATATGCAATACGTCAACGGCGTTTCGGCAACCACTTCGGGTCTGCGCACCCTGCCCATGGTGCTCGGCATGCTGGTCACCTCGACCGGCAGCGGCACCATCGTCGGCCGGACCGGCCGCTACAAGATCTTCCCGGTGGCCGGCACCGCCCTGATGGCCCTGGCGTTCTTGCTGATGTCGCGGATGCAGCCGTCCACGTCCGCCTTGATCCAGTCGCTGTACCTGGTGATCCTGGGCGCCGGCATCGGATTGTCCATGCAGGTGCTGATCCTCATCGTGCAGAACACCTCGAACTTCGAAGACCTCGGTGTTGCCACATCGGGCGTGACATTCTTCCGCACCATCGGAAGTTCGTTCGGCGCAGCCATTTTCGGCTCGCTGTTCGTGAACTTCCTCAACCGCCGAATCGGCCCGGCGCTAGCGGCCAGCGGCGCGCCGCCCAGCGCGGTGAGTTCGCCGGGGGCCCTGCACCGGCAGCCGCACGACGTGGCCGCGCCCATAGTGGCGGCCTACGCCGAGTCGCTCACCCAGGTGTTCTTCTGGGCGGCGCCGGTCGCCGTGGTCGGCTTTGTGCTGGCGTTGTTCCTGCGCGAAATACCGCTCCGCGATATCCACGACAGCACAGTCGATCTCGGCGATGCATTCGGGATGCCGACCACCGAGACACCCGACCAGATGCTGGAGAACGCGATCGCACGGATGTTGCGCGGCGAAACCGGTATGCGCTTGCGCAGCATCGCGATGCGACCCGATTGCCGGCTCGACGTTGCCGGACTGTGGGGGGTCTTGCGGATCAATCGCTACACGCAGATGTACGGGACTGCCCGGCTCACCGACATGGCCGACTACCTCCGGATCCCGTTCGAGGTGCTCGAGCCCACCTTCGCGCGGCTGGTGGCCAACGGTTACGCGCAGCGCGACGGCGAGCAGATGTGGCTCACCCCGGCCGGGGGGCAACAGGTCGCCTACGTGCACTCCCTGCTGTTGGCCTGGCTCGTCGACAAGCTCGCCCGGTCACCGGGCTTCGAGGGCCGCCCGGACCGCCGCACCGTCGAGGCCGCGCTGGATCGCGTCGCGCATCGAGTTCTGGCCCAACGTGATTGGCATGACGAGCAGCCAACCTTGGCAATCCCGGCGGCCGCTCGCTAGCCGATTGCCGATGCGCATTGGCCGACATGCCCGATCCGGGTGGTGGCGCGGGCGTACCATCACGCCATGAGCCGAATCGGAACATTTGCTGACGACGACCTGGCCGGCTGGTTTGCGAAGTCTCCCGACATCGGCGGCGCGCTGGGCGGCTTCAGCCAGGCGGTCTACACCAAGAACCGACTGCCACTACGCACGCGCGAACTGGCCCGCGCCGTGATCGCCCACCGCAACGAATGCGTCGTCTGCGTCAACACCCGCGATGAGGACGGGCCCGCCGCGGGCGTCGACGAGGAGTTGTACGAGCACGTCCACGAATGGCGCACCTGGCCCGGCTACAGCGAACAGGAGCGGCTGGCCGCCGAGTTCGCCGACCGCTTCGCCACCGAGCACACCGCCCTGCGCGACGACGAAGACTTCTGGAGCCGGTGCGCCGAACACTTCTCCGACGAGTTGCTCGCCGACCTGGCGCTGTCCTGCGCGCTGTGGGTCGGCATGGGTCGAGTGCTGCGGACCCTGGACATCGGTCAGGCCTGCAAGCTGACCATCCCCAGCCGCGGCTAGCCTCCCGCTCGCCGATCCGGGCAGCTGGCGGTGTCGCGCGCCGCGGGCACAAATGGCGGTGCGGTGATGTTGCGGTGTGGGTGAGAGAACTCAGAGGGAGGCGCCGGTGAAGATTCGCTTCGGCGTCGGGTTGGGTGCCGACACCGCGCCGGACCAACTTGCCCCAATCGTCGATCATCTCGAGGCCAACGGTGCGGACTCGCTGTGGTTTTCCGAACTCGTGTATTCCCCGGCGGTCGATCCCGTGGTCGGCATGGCGTATGCGCTCGCGCGCACGAACCGGTTGAAAGTGGGCACGTCGGTGGCCGTGCTTCCCGGGCGGCATCCGGTGCTGGTAGCCAAACAGTTGGCGTCCTTGGCAGCCATCGCGCCCAAGCGGGTCCTGCCCGTCTTCGGCCTGCGCTCGGCGATACCGGCCGAACGCGAGCTGTTCGCGGTCCCCGACGGTGAGCGCGCGGCGGTGTTCGACGAGTCGCTGCGGCTGCTGCGCGCGGCACTGATCGAGGAGTCGGCATCGTTCACCGGCCGATACTTCAGCGTCACGGACGTGGCCGTCGCCCCCAGACCTACACCGCCACTGGACATCTGGGTGGGGGGTTCGGCGCCGGCGGCATTTCGACGCATCGGCGCGCTGGGCGACGGCTGGCTGGGTAGCTTCCTCACCCCGGCGGAGGCGCGGGCCGGGCGCGAAGCGATCGAACGGGCCGCCGCGCAGGCCGGCCGCAGCATCGAGCCCGACCACTTCGGCATCTCGTTGGCGGTGCTGGACGGGGCCGAGGGGGAGTTGCCCACCGAGTTGGCCGTGGCGGTACGGCGGCGCCGCCCCGACCGTGACCCCGGCGAGCTGATCGCCGCCGGGTGGGATCAGCTGCACCGACAACTCGATGCCTACATCGAGGCGGGATTGACGAAATTCGTCATCCGGCCGGTGGGTCAAGCGCCAGTGGATGGCTTCCTCGACCGGTTCGTCACCGAACTCGTCGGCCGGCAGAACTGACGGTGCCGCTGAGGCCGTTTGCCGTACCGGGGCAGCTCGAGCCTGCAGAATGGCTGCCATGACCGGCACACCGCTTGCCGCCGCGACGATTGCCCAGCTGGAGGCCGAGGGCGTCGACACGGTCATCGGCACCGTCGTCAATCCCGCCGGGCTCACCCTGGCCAAGACCGTTCCGATCCGGCGGACCAACACATTCGCGGATCCCGGCCTGGGGGCCAGCCCGTCCTGGCACGCGTTCGCCATCGACCAGACCGGCATCGCCTTCACCCCGGATGTGGGCGTAGTGGGGGATCAACGCCTTCGCATCGATCTGTCCGCGTTGCGCATCGTCGCTGACGGTCTCGCGTGGGCGCCCGCCTCGTTTTTCGACCAGGACGGCACGCCGGTTCCCGCCTGCAGCCGGGGAACGTTGGGGCGGATCGAGGACACGCTCACCGAAGCCGGCATCGAGGCTTCGATCGGGCACGAGATCGAATTCCTTCTGGTCGGCCCCGACGGCGGGCGGCTGCCGTCGACGTTGTGGGCGCAGTACGGCCTGGCCGGCGTGCTGGAGCACGAAGCTTTCGTGCGCGACGTGATCGGCTCGGCGACGACGGCCGGCATCGCGATCGAACAGTTCCACTCCGAGTATGGCGCCAACCAGTTCGAAATCTCACTGTCACCCCAGCCCCCGGTGGCCGCGGCCGATCAGCTGATGCTGATGCGGCTCGTCATCGGCCGCGCGGCGCGCCGCTACGGGCTGCGCATCAGCTTGTCGCCCGCACCCTTCGCCGACGGCGTGGGATCCGGTGCTCACCAACACTTTTCGCTGACGACACCGGAAGGTCCCTTGTTCTCCGACGGTGCCGGAGCCCGGGGCATGACGGCGGCGGGGGAGAGCGCGATAGCGGGCGTGGTTCGCGGTCTCCCGGAAGCCCAAGGCGTACTGTGCGGGTCGATCGTCTCCGGCTTGCGGATGCGGCCCGGCAACTGGGCCGGCGCCTATGCGTGCTGGGGCACCGAAAATCGGGAGGCTGCGGTGCGTTTCGTCACCGGCGGGCCCGGGAGTCCGCGCGGCGGCAACGTCGAGGTGAAAATCGTCGATCCGTCGGCGAACCCATACCTGGCCTCGGCGGCCATCCTCGGCCTGGCGCTGGACGGAATCAAGTGCCAGGCGACGCTGCCGCCGGAGATCACGATCGACCCGTCGGCGCTGTCCGATTCCGACCGCGAGCGCGACGGTATCGTGTTGCTGACCGACGACCAGGCCGAAGCGATTGCGGCGCTTGATGGTTCAGAGACGATGCGCCGCATTCTGGGCGATCCGGCGGTCGACATGGTGGTCGCGGTTCGCCGCCTGGAACAGGAGCGCTACGGCAACCTGGACCCCGGCGGAATGGCGGACAAATTCCGCATGGCCTGGAGCCTGTGACGGCACTCTATGGTCTCCGACACCCGCGACCTGGCCCAACACATCGGCGAAGTGGCGCTGATCGATCAGCATGTCCACGGCTGCTGGTCGGCGCCCGGAGACCGGCAGCGATTCGAGAACGCGCTCAACGAGGCCAACAGCGAACCCATCACCCATTCGGGTTTCGACTCACAACTGGGGTTCGCGGTCCGCGCGCATTGCGCCCCCGTCCTGGGGCTGCCGAAACACGCCGATCCGCAGGCCTACTGGGAGCGTCGCCGCCAGTTTGACGAAAACGACCTGAACCGGCTGTTCTTGACGGCCGCCGGGGTGAGCGACTGGTTGGTGGACACCGGGATCGGCGGCACTGGTGTCGCCGGAGTCGCGGATATGGCTCGGCTGTCCGGCAACCGAGTGCACGAGGTCGTTCGCCTCGAGGAGGTGGCCGAGCAGGCCGCGCAGCTGCCGGGTGACTATGCGACGGCGTTCGGGGACTTGCTGCGCCGGCGCGCGGCCGGCGCGGTCGGCACCAAATCGATTCTGGCCTACCGTGGCGGGTTCGACGGCGACCTGAGCGAACCGTCGACGACGGAGGTCGCCGAAGCGGCGGCCCGCTGGCGTGAGGGCGGCGGGACGCGGTTGCAGGACAGGGTCCTGTTGCGGTTCGGGTTGCACCAGGCGCTGCGGCTGGGCAAACCGCTGCAATTCCACGTCGGGTTCGGCGACCGTGACTGCGATCTGCACAAAGCCAATCCGCTTCTCCTGCTTGACTTTCTGCGGGGTACTGCGGACATCCCGATCGTGCTGTTGCACTGTTATCCCTATGAGCGCGAGGCGGGTTATCTTGCCCAGGCGTTCAACAACGTCTACGTCGACGGCGGATTGAGCGTCAACCATTTGGGGGCCCGGTCACGGGCGTTCCTTGCCCGATTGCTGGAGATGGCGCCCTTTTCCAAAATCCTCTATTCGTCGGACGGTTTCGGTCCGGCGGAATTGCACTTCCTCGGTACGGTCTTGTGGCGCAGGGGCGTCGAGCGGTTGCTGCGCGAATTTGTGGACCGTGACGACTGGAGCGAGCCAGACGCTATCCGGGTGGTCGACCTGATCGCCCGGGAGAACGCCGCCCGCATCTACGACCTCGGGTGAACTCACCACCCGAAGAATTTCACGATTTCGCATGTAGTTAATCGGTCGGGCGCCTAAGCTTCGATCGACGAATCGGGCAACGTCACCAAATTGATGATGGAAAAGGGAGGTTTGGGCAGGTGTTGTCCCGTGCTGCGTTGTTCGCCGCAGCCGTCGTCATTGCCGGCGCCGCCATGGCGCCATCGACCTACGCGTCACCCAGTGGCGGTTGCTACACCGCCAGTTCTGGTGACTGCGTGCCGTATCCGCAGCAGATGTAGCTAAGCCTTTTCGCGGTCTGTGCCGAGGAATCGCCGAAATGGTCTATGAGGGGTGATCATGCCGGCGTTCCACGGCACCGCGCATCGAACGGACGCCTTCCGTTGCCGATCAGGGCCTGCGCCCTCCCGCGAAATGAACCATCCCGCGTTTGATGCGCACCTCCTTCCTTGGGAAGGTGCATGTCATGCCGAGCAAGTACGACCCGCAGACGCGGGCCAAGGCGGTCCGTCTGGTGTTGGAGCACCGTGCTGACTACCCAAGTGAGTGGGCGGCGATCACGGCGGTGTCCAAGCGGTTGGGGATGACGGCCGAGACGCTGCGTAGTTGGATCCGTCAGCAGCAGGTCGACGACGGTGATCGTGACGGTGTCTCCTCGGCGGCGGCCGCTGAGATCCGCGCCCTCAAGCGGCGCAACGCCGAGCTCGAGCAGACGATCGAAATCCTCAAGGCGGCAACGTCTTTCTTCGTGCGGGAGAGCGACCCGCGCAACCGCCGCTGACCAGTTCGGTCTGCGAGTTCATCGCCAAACACAGGCACCGCTTCGGGGTCGCTCCGATCTGCCGCGTGCTCACCGAGCACGGTGTGCCGATCGCCCCACGCACCTTCTACGCCTGGGTCAAGCGGGCACCGTCGAAGCGAGCCCTGTGGGACGCCACCATCAGCGAGGTCTTGGCCGGCTACTACGAACCCGATGAGCACGGCCGGCGCAAGCCCGAGTCGCTGTACGGGTCGGTGAAGATGTGGGCACATCTGCAGCGCAAAGGCATCCCGGTGGCGAAGTCCACGGTGGAACGCCTGATGCGCCGAAACGGGTGGCAGGGCGTACGCCGCCAGAAGGCCGTGCGCACCACGATCGCCGACCCGGCGGCGGTGAGGCCACCGGATCTGGTGGATCGCCAGTTCGGGGTGGGCGCACCCAACCAGCTGCTCGTTGCGGACTTCACCTACGTCAAGCTCGTCACGGGGGTGTTCGTCTACGTCGCATTCGTCATCGACGCCTACGCCGGGGCGATCGTGGGATGGGAGGCCTGCGCCTCCAAGCAGACCCAGTTCGTCGAATCGGCGATCCGTCAGGCCGTCGCATTGCGGTCGCGTCAGGGTCACCCGATCGAGGACGCCATCCACCACAGCGACGCAGGATCGCAGTACACCAGCGTGAGATTCGGTGAAACACTTGCCCTTTCGGGCATCCGACCCTCGGTCGGCAGTGTCGGCGATGCCTATGACAATGCTCTGGCCGAGACCACGATCGGACTCTACAAGACTGAGTGCATCCGGCCTGATTCCCCGTTCCGTCGCGGGCCGCTCACCACGGTCGGTGACGTCGAGTACATCACCGCCGACTACGTCGCCTGGTTTGGATATGCGGGTAATCCTCGGCGTGTCTTTCGTGGTGCTGCGGGGCTGGCGCGGATGCTGTGGGCGGGAGGTTGCCATGTTCATGCCGTGCCTGGTTCGACCGCCCGACGGGGGGGTTCCGCAGTTGGGGCATCGGCTGCTCGACGAGTACCTCCAGATGGTTGCCGCCCGGGCGCGACCGAACACGGTGCTGGCCTCAGCGTTCGACCTGAAGGTGTTCTTCTCGGTAGTGGGCAAGTCGCCCGAAGACGTCGTCGGCGAGGACGTGTTGTCATTCATCCGGGAGCAGCGTCAGCCCCGCCGTGGCGCGGAGGTGGTGCGGATTGAGGACGGTGAGGCGGGGCTGTCGGCGCGCACGATCAAGCGGCGGCTGGCCTCGGTCACCGGGCTGTTTGAGTATCTGATCGTTCGTGGTGTTGTCGCGAGAAATCCGGTGCCGCAAGGGTTGTCGACGCGGACTCCGAGCCGCGCGGTGCGTGGGGTGCCGTTGATCCGCACTCCGCGCACCCTGCCGCGGGTGATCGACCCGGATGAGGCCGACGCCTTGATGCGGGCGCTGCGCACCCACCGGGATCGGGCGATGGTACAGGCGATGCTGCTCGGCGGCTTGCGTCGGTGCGAGGTGCTCGGGCTGCGGCTGCGCGATGTGCATCCTGGCGAGAAGCGGTTGTTCATCGCCGACGGTAAGGGCGGACATCAGCGGATCGTGCCGGTGTCACCGCGCTTTTTCGCTACCCTGGCCAGCTACCTGGATCTGGAGCGCCCGGCCACCGCGTCGACCGATCATGTGTTCGTCGTGCTGAAGGGCCAACGTCGGGGTCGGGCGCTCAGCGCGGCCGGCTTGGACGAGATCGTCGCCGGTGCCCGAGGTCGCGCCGGCATCGAGCATCTGACCTGTCATCAACTGCGGCACACCTGTTTCACCCGGCTGCGTGAGGCCGGGATGGCGCTGGAGGCGATCCAGGCCCAGGCCGGGCACCGCTCGATCGAATCCACCCGCATCTACCTGCATTTGGCCAACGACTGGCTCGCCGGCGAATACCGGCGCGCGGTCGAGGCGATCGACGCACAAGCGATGCAGGCACCGTGATACCCGCACCACAACAGTCGGTGGCCGCAGATGACGCCTCGCTCATCGAGGACTACCTGGCCGCGATGCGGGCTGCCGGGCGCAAGACCGGCCGATCTACAGTTCAGGCTGCGCAAACGTGCCAGGCCAAGATCCGCCGGGCCGGCGGATGGGGTGGCCTCACCGCCGAGCAGCAGATTGACGCGGTCGCCAAAGCACCCTCGTTCACCTCGTGGTTGATGGTCACCAGCCGCATCACTGTGGATGCCGAACTGCTTAGCCAAACCGATCTGCGGCCAGGACTCCCGGCACGCCAGTTCTGCGCCACCGACTATCACTGGTTCAGCGAAAGTTGTTCCCGGATCGGTGTCTCGGCAAGGGACTCTGCGGCGCAGTGGAACATCTTGGCGAAGATCACCGCGATCACCGGTGTGTCACCGGGCGCGATCACCGGCGAACATTTCGACGCCGCCCGCGTCGCGATGACCACCGCCTACGCCCGCCGGGGCAAGCCCACCGCGGGCCAGAACGTGGCCGCGGTCTTTCACCGTTTGCGGCTGACGCTCTTCCATGCCGGCCGGATCCCCACGCTGCGCCCGCCGCCAGCGCGGCAACCCGTCTCGGTGACCGGATGGGCAGCCGTCACACCGGGTTTCGCGGCTACCGCCCGCCGCTATGTGGAGCAAGTCACGTTGAGTCTGCGCCCGAGCACCGTCAAGAGCATCGAACACGACCTGCGCCAGTTCGGCACCTGGCTCGCGCACACCTATCCCGATGTGGCGTCCTGTGCTGATCTTGAGCGCACGCACATCGAGGCGTTCAAACGATGGTTGTCGACGCATCCCACACCGAGCACGGGCAAACCGCTTAACCGGGTCAGCATCAAGAACGCCCTGATCAACCTGCACTGCTTTCTCACCCGTACCGCCGAGTGGGGCTACCCGAACTCGCCGATCCGGCCGCTGATGTTTCCCGGGGACTTGCCCATCATCGACAAGCCGCTGCCACGCTTCCTCGACGACGCCGCCGCGACGAAGCTGTTGCGCTCCGCGCGTGCGGACCCGGACCCGTTGTCCCGGTTGATCATCGAATTGTTGGCCCGCACCGGAATCCGCCGCAGCGAACTGCTCGCCCTGACTGTGGACGCGGTCGTGCAGATCGGATCCGCCTACTGGCTACGGATCCCGATCGGCAAGCTGCACAACGACCGCTATATCCCCTTGCACCCACAGCTGAAGGACCTGCTCGACGACTGGATCAGCCATCACCGACCCAGCGGTCTGCGCACCGATCGCCTTTTGCTCGAACACAATCGACCGATCAGCTCCCACCGCATCACCGCCGCGTTGCGTCGCGCTTCCGAAACAGCCGGCATCGACAACGTCACCGCCCATCAGCTGCGTCACACCTTGGCTACCCAAGCGGTGAACCGTGGCATGAGCCTCGACGCGATCGCAGCTCTGCTCGGACACAAAACCTTAGCCATGACAATGATTTACGCGCGAATCGCCGACAAGACCGTCGCCGAGGAGTACTTCGCCGTCACCGAGAAGGTAGAAGCACTCTACGGCCAACCCCACCAGCTCGCCAGCGATGACGAAGGCTGCGAAATGCGCAAGCTCCGCACCGAGATGCACCGCCGCATGCTGGGCAACGGCTACTGCGCACGCCCAGTCGAGATGGACTGCCACTTCGAATCGATCTGCGAATCCTGCAGCTTCTTCGTCACCACCATCGAGTTCCGGCCCACCCTGCAACGCCAGCGTGACGATGCCGCTCGCAAGGGCCAGGTCGGCCGTCAGAAGGTCTTCGATGGCCTCCTCAACCGCCTCGACACCACCGCGTCGTGACCGCCGCCCTTGACACGATCACCCGCATAAGTACAACCAGCAGCGCCTCATGCACCGCCTCGGCCGAGTCCCACCCGCCGAAGCCGAAGCCCAGTACTATTCCCAACACGTGACCGACCAACCGGCCGGCTCACAGAACCCCGAGGGTGCATGAAACCCGGGATGCTTCAAAAAGCCCTGTCAGACCAGCGCTGAGGCGTCGAACACCCAGCTAGTGTCCCCATTTGCCAAGCCCTCGAAGTGGTTCGGGGGAGCGAAGGCCACCAGGCTGTTCATGTCCCAGTAGTCCTTCCAGACCGTGATCTTGCCGTCGACGACTTTGTGGACCGTCACGAACCGCAGCACCCCCTGCTCGCCCGTGGCGAATGTCCATGTCTCGGAGTGCTCGTAGAGCACCTCGGAGCCGTTGGACACCAGCACGCCGGTGTGGTTCTCGTAACCGGCCAACTGTTCGAGGCCCATCTTCAGGCGTTTGACGATGTCCTCCGGGCCGCGCGCCGACAAGGCCGGAACGGGCATGTCGACATAGAGGCAGTCATCGGACAGGAAGGTCTTGATCGCTTCCCAATCCCGCTGCGAAAGGGCCTGCCACAACCCACGCACGACGTCGTCGACCGCAATCATAGACACCTCTGTCATAGCGGCAAATAAACCCTGTTGCCGCTCAGGTGTCAATAAGTTGGGCAATACTCGCGGACGTGAACCGCTAGCTTTCGACGGCTGCCATCGACCAGGCCGGCCCCAGCGCCACCGGCAAGGACGACCATCCGCGCAGCACCCGGGTTTCGCGCCTGCTTCCGGCGCCCGCCGCGCGGACCTCGGGGAAGCGATCGAAAAACGTGCGCAATCCGACTTCGCCCTCGGCGCGGGCAAGGGCCGCGCCCAGGCAGAAGTGCCGGCCACCCGAGAACGCGAGATGCCTTCCGGCGTTTTCTCTTTCGATGTCGAAGCGATGCGGGTCGGGGAACACGGCCGGATCCCGGTTCGCGGCGGCCAGATACACCAGCACCAAGTCGCCACGCTGCAGCCTCCGGCCGGCGAGCTCGACATCGTTGAGCGCTAGCCGCGCGGTTAGCTGCACCGGCGACTCCACCCGCAGGATCTCTTCGACGGCGTTGGGCCACAACTCGGGACGTCGTCGCAAAGTGTCGAGGTGCTGGGGTGCGTCCAGCAGCATGCGGATCCCATTGCCGAGCAGGTTCACGGTGGTCTCGAACCCGGCGGCCAGCACCAGTCCGGCGATCGCCTGAAGCTCTTTCTCGTTGAGATACGTTTCGGCAGAGCCGCTTTCGGCGGTCTGAATGAGCTGGCTCATCAAATTGTCGCTGGGGGAGCGCCGCAACTGCTGCAAATGCTCGCCAAGCCAGGAGCTGAAGCCGGCGATCCCGTCCTGCACGCTGCGGTATTGCCGCCACGGCAATCCGATGTCCAGACTCGGTGCGGCCAGTTCACCGAATTCCAGGACACGGCGCCGTTCCGACTCAGGCACACCGAGGATGTCGCTGATGATCGAGACCGGAAGTTGGGAGCAATACCTCCCAACGATGTCCACCACACCCGATTCGGCGGCCAGCCGATCCAACAGCTCGGCCGCGGTCTGTTCGACGCGATCTCGCAGCGCGGCCACGGCCCTGGGGGTGAACACCGCCGACACCGTCTTGCGGTAGCGGGTGTGGTCGGGCGGCTCGACGGCCAATAACGACGGAGCACGCAACGGATGCAGAAGGTCGTCACGGGTACGGCGTTCCAGCCATCGCAACGGCGCCGGCAGATTCGATCCGAAGACCAACACCCGGAAGTCGTCGGACCGCAGCAGCTCATGGGCGAGCGCGTGGTCCGCCGTCAGGTAGGCGACCCGGCCTTTCACCAGCCTGCCCTGGGCGCGGACTTCGTCGTAATAGCCCACCGGGTCGGCGGCGACCGCCGGATCGGCGATCAGCCTGGCCTGGACCTCGCCCCGCCGGACTCCGAGCGCCGCGGCGCCGCGGATGAAGCCGTGCATCGCGAACCAGTGCAATCGCTCCTTCACCGGCCCCTCCCTCGCTCAGATGTCGTGTCGAGCCTAGGCCCCGACCACCTGCAGAGTCAGCACTCGGCGACGATCTTGAAGTCGGTGGTCACCACTTTGTTGGGGTTGCTGCTGTTGATGCCGTACGCGCTGCCCGTGATCGTGTACGCGTCGTTGGTGAGATCGACGTGCGCGTCTCCGACCCCGCCCTGCCAGAAGCTGCCGGTGAATCCGTCGACATTGCGAATCTTCACCCACTGCGGCATCACCCGGTAACCGCTGAGCAGCACCACGGCTTCGACCCCGCCGTCGCGGTCCGGGACGTCGATGGTCCTATACATCTGGTCCTGCCGGCACGCCGGGGGACTCGTCGTGTGAGTGGTGCCGTCGATGGTCAGACGGGCGGCTCGACGAGGAGTCGTCTGCGCCGCGCTACACCCCGCGACGCTGACGACAACCGCCGCCAGGACCAAAGCGACTGTGAGTAAGCGATTTTGCACCAGCCGACCTCCTTACTGCCGCTTCGGCGCTAGCGCGGGTAGGGACTTGACGATGCTGCGTCGCACGAATTCCGGACTCAGCCCTTTGAACAGATCAATCAAGCGAATGCTCTTGGGCACATACCAATGCAACCGCTTCTGATTGTGGTAGGCCTGCCACGCGGTGTCGGCCACGCTGCTTGCCGGCATCAAACGGAACAAGCCCTTCTTGGGTGCGGTGGCCCGCAGTTGCTCAGCCGTCATGGGCGCGCCGCCGTCGTCGGAGTGATTGGTCGTCGTCGTGAGGATGGCGGTGTCGATCAGACCCGGCAGCACGTCGGCGACGCGCACACCGTGTCGCTGCCATTCCACACTCAGCGCCTCGGTCAGACCTTTGACCGCGTGCTTGGTCGAGGAGTAGACGGCCAGGCGGGGCATGCCATAGGTCCCGGACGACGACGACGTCGAGAACATCAGACTGCCCGGGGTCTTCCTGAGATAGGGCAGCGAAGCGTATGCGCCGGTCAGTACCGCTTTGAAGTTCACGTCGACGACGCGCATCGCGGCGTCATAGGGCACGTCCTCGAACCAGCCGGATTCGCCGATGCCGGCGTTGTTCCACATCATGTCGAGTCCGCCACCGCTGTTGCCCGCGCAGAAATCGGCGAGCGCGCTGTCCAGCTCCGCCTTGTCCGTCACATCGACGGCGCGGGTCCACAGCCGATCAGCACCGAGTTCTTCGCTCAGCGCCGCCAGGCCGTCCGGGTTGCGATCAACCGCCCCCACCCGCCAACCCTTGGTGTGGAACAGCTTTGCTCCCTCGCGGCCCATGCCGCTGCCCGCACCGGTGATGAAGACGGATTTCACTTGCGTCAGCCCGCCTCGACCACGTCTTTGATGCGGTTGAGCGTCTTGGTCATGTCCCGGATGTTGCGGCGCTTGCGCAGAAAGCCGCCGAACAACCAGTAGACGCCGAGCCATGGGGCGGGGTTGAGCCGGAACGACTCGGTGACGTCGGTCCCGCTGCCGCTGGGCGCCAGGCGGTAATGCCAGTTGTTGACCGCCCGGTCCCCGAGCAGCACCGTAAAGCCGAATTCGCGGCCCGGTTCGCACGCGGTGACCTTGCACGTCGTCCAATACACCGGGCCCATCTCGTTGCGCCGGACATGACCGCGGAATTTCGCACCGAGAGCCGGGCCGGTCGCGTCGCCAAGCCACTCGGCTTCAAAAACTTCAGGGGAAAACTTTCCGGTGTTGCGGACGTCTGCGATCAGATCCCAGATCTTGGCCGCAGGCGCCGCCATATGAACAGTCGCCGAACCTTCCATGGGCTGATCCAAACACAGCCGGGCGCCGGGTCATAGACCGCAGGTGCGTTTCATCAGTGCGGGACGGCCGCCTGGATCAAGCCGTTGATGATCTGCTTGATGCCCTGCGCCGGGTGCGAGTACCAACCGATCGGAAGGCCCGATTGCGCGCCGCACTTCGGCCAGGCCTCCACACCCTGTTCGGCGAAAACCCGGTTGGCCACGGCGATTTGCTGTTCCCTCGATGCTGCCGCCGGGTTGCCGACACCGCCGTAGCGGGCCCAGGTGCCCGGTTTGAATTGGAGCCCACCGTATTCGCCGTTCCCGGTGTTGGCGTGCCAGTTGCCACCGGATTCGCATTGAGCAATCGCGTCCCAGTTGGGAGCGACGTCTGCGCTCACCACACCTGCGGACCAAGCCATCGACGCTGCAACGAACCCGCCGACCACTACGGACTTGACGAGAAGCTTGCAGAGATATTTCATGTCCAGCATTTCGGCTCGCGTAGCCAAAGCGTTACCTATTCGAAAATGGCGCGAGATATGCCATCTATCTGCGGAAATCGCCTTATTGGCAAGTCGAATGAGACGGTTAGAAATTGGTGAGGAAAAATTAAATTATCGCTGGCAATATGACTGCGTCGCCGATGACAGGGCCTGTTGGTACAGGTTGTCGAGCTGACGGCCCTGGATGACGCTGCCCGTGGCGGCCTGGAGCTGCGCGGCACATTCCGGCGAGTGCAACAGGTCC
This sequence comes from Mycobacterium mantenii, assembly GCF_010731775.1. Taxonomy (NCBI): domain Bacteria; kingdom Bacillati; phylum Actinomycetota; class Actinomycetes; order Mycobacteriales; family Mycobacteriaceae; genus Mycobacterium; species Mycobacterium mantenii. The sequence continues at coordinate 1,353,211 of NZ_AP022590.1, forward strand.
CAGTCGGCCAAGATTTGAGTCAGCATCATCTGGTTGAGCGCGTCGATCGCTGATCGCGACGCCGACAGGTCCGGCGAGTCCGCTGGAGCGCTTGCCCGGTTCAGCTTCCAGCCGGCGAATCGGCTGTATTCGATCGCCTCGGTGGCAGCGATCTGGTCACCGAAAACCCGGGTCACGTAATCGCGGTCGATGTGTTCGGCTACGGCGTCGTCGCCCAGTCTGGTCAGCTCTTGCTGGACGCGGGCCGGGTCTTCGATGGCGCCGTGCGTGTTCCACTTGTAGGCGGCGACCGGCTCGGCGATCTGCAGCCGCTGCGCGGCCGCGTCGACCAAGGGGGTCAGCGGGCTCGCGGTGTCGGCTCGAGCCGGCGCCACGAGCATCGCCAGGCTGCCGATCAGGACGCCACAGCGCACGGCCACGGCTGGGCGGGGCAAGTGGACCTTTCGGTGCATGACGACGATTCTGGCGTGATTGTGGCCGACGGTCGAAACGCCGGGCCATCGACCCCTTGACGCACTACTGCGCCTGACGGAGTCGTCAGGCGCAGTAGTGACCGCGAGCGGTTGAGGGGTTATCCGCCGCCGCCCGGGGAAGCACCCAGCGTGCCCTGCAGGTCGGGCTTCATGGCGTTGAGCTGGGCTCCCCAGTACTCCCAGCTGTGTGTTCCGTTGGCGTTGAAGTTCCACACCGCGTTGTGGCCGCCGGCCGCGTTGTAGGCGTCTTGGAACTTCAGGTTGCTACTGCGCACGAAGTTCTCCAGGAATTCGGCCGGCATGTTGGCCCCACCAAGCTCGGAGGGCGTGCCGTTACCGCAGTACACCCACAGCCGGGTGTTGTTGCCGACCAGCTTCGGGATCTGGATGGTCGGGTCGTTCCGCGCCCACGCCGGGTCGCTCGACGGCCCCCACATGTCGTTGGCCTTGTAACCACCCGCGTCGCCCATGGCCAGACCGATCAGGCTCGGCCCCATGCCCTGGGACGGGTCCATCAAGGCCGACAGCGAGCCGGCGTAGATGAACTGGCCCGGGTGGTAGGCGGCCAGGATCAAGGCGGAGGAACCGGCCATCGAGATGCCGACCGCCGCGCTTCCGTTGGGCTTCACATTCTTGTTGGACTGCAGGTACTGCGGCAGCTCGCTGGTCAGGAAGGTCTCCCACTTGTAGGTCGAGCAGCCGGCCTTGCCGCAGGCCTGGTTGTACCAGTCGCTGTAGAAGCTGGATTGCCCACCGACCGGCATGACGATCGACAGGCCCGACTGGTAGTACCACTCGAACGCCGGGGTGTTGATGTCCCAGCCGTTGTAGTCGTCTTGGGCCCGCAAACCGTCCAGCAGATACACCGCGGGAGAACCGTTGCCGCCGCTCTGGAACTGGATCTTGATGTTGCGGCCCATTCCCGCGGACGGCACCTGCAGGTACTCGACGGGCAGGCCCGGACGCGAAAATGCATTCGCGGTTGGCGCGCCTCCGGCAAGACCGATCAGGCCTGGCAGTGTGGCTGCCGCCGCTGTGCCGACCAAAAGCCGGCGCCCCCAGGCCCGGACCTTCTCGCTCAGATCTGTCATACCTGCCCCTTGTCGCTGTGGTCAGTGTGATCGTGGTCTCATAGGAATTTACCGTGTGAGTCCGGCAAATGTCGATTGGGACGCGAACGCGTCTCGGTTTGGCATCGCTTTTGGACTTTGTAAATTCGCCACCCGGCACAACCAGGCGGCGACAGGTCCGGTACCCGCTGCACGGCAGCCCAACCCCTCGGGCTGGAAAAGGCCAGCAGCAGGGCCTTTCAGGGCCGAGCCCCGAGGGCTCGCGATACACCGCGTTGCAGAAGCCGTCCCGAAAAAGAAGCCGTCCCGAAAAAGAGGTCCGTACCGGATTCGGCGAGATCGCCACCGGCCAGGCGCGTGTCGCGTGTTTGACCGTTTGGCGGCGTCATCGCCGCCCCGCGACGCCGCCAATTATTTTCGGGGCCGATTAATAATGTGGGTTTTGTTGCCGAAGAGCCGGCGCCTAAATCGCTCCGCGCCGTGGGCCGCTTCGGTCGCCACTGCGACTGGCACCGGGCCGGGCTCAAGAGGCGAACCCGCCGCCAGCCTCGCCGCGGTTTCCCCGCGCCGCCCTTCTCATCTGGCGATTCCAGGGTGATACGTGACCGGGGCAGCCGGACTTGCACCGAGCGCGTAGGCTCTCTCGGAGCAAGCCGATGAAGACCACGCTATCCCGGGTCTGTTCCGGCTCTCACGAATCACCGCGCCTGCGGCTTCATGGTGCGCGTCGGTGCGGCTGAGGGTGTCGGAAGCGCGGGACCGATTGGGGCATAGATTTGGATACGGTTCTTGGCCTATCCGTGACACCGACCACTGTTGGTTGGGTCCTCGCTGAAGGACACGGCGCGGACGGCACCATCCTGGATCACCAGGAGCTGGCGCTGCGCGCAGGCCACGGCGTGCGCGCCGTGAATACCGCCGAGCAAGTAGTAGACGAGGTGTTGCGGGTCGACACGACGGCGGCCGCGAGCGATCAACGTCTGCGCGTCATCGGAGTGACCTGGAACGACGGGGCATCCGCACAGGCTGCGCTGGTGCTGGAGGCGTTGACCGACGCAGGATTCGACAACGTCGTGCCGGTCCGGTATCTAAAGGCCATCGAGACGTTGGCTCAGGCCATCGCGCCCGTCATCGGTTACGAGCAGACCGCGGTCTGCATTCTCGACCAGGACTGGACGACCGTCGTCATGGTCGACACGCACGACGGTGAGACCCAGACGGCGACCAAGCACGTGCGGGGCGGCTTCGACGGCCTCACCCGCTGGCTCACCGGTATGTTCGAGCGCAACGGATGGCAGCCGGGCGGGGTCGTCGTGGTAGGCGGACACAGCGATATCGACGGTCTCTCCTGGGAGCTCGAAAAGACTTTGCCGGTGCCGGTGTTCGTGCAATCGATGGCCCAGGTGACGATCGCGCGTGGCGCGGCGTTGTCCGCGGCTCGCAGCACCGAATTCACCGACGAGCGGCTGGTGGAGCACATCAGCGAGCCCATTCCGGCGCGCACTCAGAAGCGGCAGCTGTCCTACGCCGGAGCGATGACCGCGTTGGCGGCCGGTGCCGTCACCTTCGTCGGCTCGGTGTCGCTCGCGGTGGGCATCCACGTCGGTCCGGCCAGCGCGCACGCCGCGCCGAGGCACGCCACGCGGCCGCCGGCGCCCCAGATCGTCGAGGTCGCGGCCGTCGCGCCGGTTCCGGCGGCCCCCCAGATCAAGCCGCCTGCCCCGCAGGCCAAACCGCCCGCCGGGGAACCGATTTCGGAGCCGAGCGCTCCGGAGGAGCAACCGGGCGCCGATGGCGAACGGCAGTCCGTCGTCGATGGCCGACAGCCTTACCTGACCCGGGTGCTGGAGCACATCCCGGGTGACACCGGCGATCCGGCCGTCGATTCAGCCCCGCGGGCTGCGACTGACCCGCAGCCCTGATTTGCGCTCAGTTGTCCTTTGGGTGGACCGCGGAGAAAGACAATGACACGTCGTCGGTGACCTGGACCGAGCCCATCAGTAGCGAATACGGTTTGATGCCGTAATCGGATTGGCGGACGGTGCATTCGACGGACATCCGCCATGAGTCCCCGAGATCTTCAGTGCGCAAGTCGATCACGTGGTTGTGCGACGCTCCCCGGATCTCCAGCGTGCCGGTCAAGCGGTATCCGTCCTTGGTCTTCTCGATGACGTCTGCGGTGTAACGAATCTCGGGAAACCGGCTGGCATCCAATGACTTCAGGGCGTTGGAACGAGCCAATGTCTTCTCGGTCCCGGACAGCCCTTTGACGCCGCCGTCACCGCGCAGCACTTCCAACGAATCGGTCTCGACCGCAAGCTCGGCGCTGACCGGTTGGGAGTCGGCCCACCTGACGGTGGCGCGCCAGCGCGTCATCGCGATGGTGAGACGATGGCCCATCCGCGCGGCCCTGCCGGTAACACCGGTGCGCAGCAACAATTCACCGTCGGCCGGATCGATGGTCCACAGCGAACCTTTGTCGGAAGTCACGGATCGCCCTGTGTCACATGGTCAAAACGGTGCGGTAATGCGCCCGTCCCTCTTCCAGCGCCGCATAGCCCTCCGCGGCTTGCGACAGCGGCATCTCCTCGATCCACGCCCGCACACCGGACAAGACCGCGAAATGCATTGCGTCCTCGACATCCTTCGCAGTCCCGGAGGGATGGCCGACGATGCTGATGCCCGGCGTTATCAGCTGTAACGGGCTGATCGGCAACGGCTCGGGTGTGACCCCGATGGTGACCAATTCACCTTGGGGGAGGATGCCGCCGACCGTGGCAGCCATGGCCTTCGAATTGCCCGCGGTGGCCAGGACGACCGCCGCACCACCCAAGGCCTGCAACGCTTCTGCCGGGTCGTTGGCTGTGGAGTCGATGTAATGGTGGGCGCCCAATTTTTGGGCATCGTCGGCTTTGCCGGTACCGCGGTTGATGGCGATGGTCTCAAAGCCCATTGCCCGTGCGAACTGCACCCCGAGGTGGCCGAGGCCGCCGACACCGAGGATCGCCACCCGATCGCCGGGCACCGCTTTGGTGTGCCGCAAGGCGTTGTAGGTGGTCACGCCCGCGCAGCCCATCGGAGCAGCCTCGGCGTCGGAAAGCTCGGCCGGTATGCGAGCCAGCGCGCTGACCGGCACGGTCACCGACTCCGCGTATCCGCCGGGATACTGCCAACTGGGCACCTTGCCGTTCTCGCAGTGAATGAACAGGCCCTTGCGGCATTGGTCGCAGCGGTAGCAGCATCCGCCGAACCATCCGACCGCTACGCGATCACCGATGGCGAAATCCTGTACGTCCCCGATTTCGGCGATCGTGCCGGCGATTTCGTGCCCCGGGGTCAGTGGCCACGACATGCCGGGGAATCCGCCGGTGACGAAGTGCGCGTCAGTGCCGCAGATGCCGCACGCGGCGACCGTCAGTCGTACCTCATCGCGACCCGGTGGGGTGGTTTCGGTGTCGACCAGCTCCAAAGCTGCACCTGCGGACGGGACATGGACGGCTCGATGAGTGGGCATGTCCCTAGCTTGTCACCCCTGTGCCTGATGCGCGACAGGACATTCCTGGGCACCGTCGGTGTGGTAGTCGACCTGCCAGTGCTTGATCCCGTTGAGCCAGCCCGACCGGAGCCGTTCGGGCTTGCTGACCGATTCCAGACCGGGCATGGCGTCGGCGATCGCATTGAACATCAGGTCGATGGTCATCCGCGCCAGGTTGGCTCCGATGCAATAGTGTGCGCCGGTGCCACCAAACCCCACGTGGGGGTTGGGATCACGCAGAATGTTGAAGGTAAACGGATCGTCGAACACGTCCTCGTCGAAATTGGCTGAGCGGTAGACCATTACGACGCGTTGGCCCTTTTTGATTTGAACGCCGGACAGTTCGTAGTCCACCAGGGCGGTCCGCTGGAACGAGGTGACCGGGGTGGCCCACCGGACGATCTCGTCGGCCGTGGTGACGGGACGCTCCCGCTTGTACAGCTCCCACTGATCGGGGAACTCGGTGAAGGCCATCATGCCCTGCGTGATGGAGTTGCGGGTTGTCTCGTTGCCGGCCACGGCCAGCAGGATGACAAAGAATCCGAATTCGTCGTCGGAGAGCTTGTGCCCGTCGACGTCGGCCTCGATCAACTTGGTGACGATGTCTTCCCCGGGATTCTGCGCCCGGTCGCCGGCCATCTGCATGGCGTAGGTGATTAGTTCGACCGAGGCGCCCATCGCGTCGTTGCGCGCGAATTCGGGATCCTGGTCGCCCACCATTTCGTTCGACCAGTGGAAGAGCTTCATCCGGTCTTCCTGAGGCACACCCAGCAATCCGGCGATGGCCTGTAGCGGGAGTTCGCACGACACCTGCTGGACGAAGTCGCCGGAGCCCTCGGCCGCCGCGGCCGCGACGATCTGTCGGGCGCGCTCGTTCAGGTCGTCACGCAACCGCTCGACGGCGCGGGGGGTGAAACCGCGGGAAATGATCTTGCGCAGATGGGTGTGCTGCGGGGCGTCCATGTTTAGCAGCACGAACTTGCCCGTCTCGCGCTGCTCGGCCACCGTGCCCTCTTTGTAGCGGGGCAGGGCGGTGTTCTGCAGGCTGGAGAACACATCACTGCGCCGCGAAATCTCTTTGACGTCCTTGTGCTTGGACACCACCCAGAAACCACCGTCGTCGAATCCGCCCACCCCGTTCGGCTGTTCGTTCCACCAGATCGGCGCGGTCCGGCGCAGCTCGGCCAGCTCTTCCACCGGGAGTCGCTCGGCGTGGATGTCCGGATCGGTGAAGTCGAATCCGGGAGGCAGATTGGGGACCGACTTCACGGTTGGCTCGACGGTTGGCATGGCCCGCTCCTCGATGACGAAGTGGTCTAGTCGTCCTTGTGCAAGGAAACCACTGCTGCACCATGGTTGGGAAGCATTGACGCAAGATCACCGGATGCGAATTGGAACGTGTTCCTCACCGGGGGTTTTTCACCGCGCGGCGGGTCTGCGCCGGCGATCGTGGTCGCCCGGCGGAACAGTCTTGTGGCTGACGGTCCGACCGATATGCTTTGGTGCAGGTCACCGGCGACGAAAGGCGGGGTAGAACATGATTCGGGAACTGCTCAGCGCCGCTTCGATAGCGGGCATCACGATCGGCTTGGCGCCGTGCGCGTCGGCGGGCTACGACGGCGACGTACCGGGGATGAACTATCAGGCTTCGCTGGGCGCGCCGTGCGACAACTACGAAAGCTTCATCTTCGGACGGGGGCCAAGCGGCCAGGCCGAGGCCTGTCATTTCCCGCCGCCCAACCAGTTCCCGGCGGCGACCACCGGCTACTGGGTGATGTCGTATCCGCTGTATGGGGTCCAGCAGGCCGGCGCGAAATGCCCCGGCCCGCAGTCCGCGGCACAGTCGGATCGCGGACTGCCGATGCTCTGCCTGGGAGCTCAAGGCTGGCAAGAAGGATGGTTCACCGGCGCAGGGTTCTTCCCGCCCTCGGGGTAACGGTGATGCGCGAACACCGGCAGGTCCAGAATCCGATTCCACGATGGCTGCGCTTCGTGCTGGCCTCCGATCGCGCCGGGTCGGCCTGGTATATCGGGACCGGATTTTTCTTCGCGCCGGTGCTCGCCGTGCTCTCGCCTTGGCCCGCGGTCACCGCCGTGCTGTGGGGCGCCATCGCCCTGGCCGGGTTGTGGCTGGGACTGCTGGGCATCGCCATGGCCATCGGGCTGGCACGAATAATGCGCTCCGGGGCCGAGATTCCCGAAGACTACTGGCGCTCCCTGGTCAACTACTGACCCTCTAGAGTCATATCCAAGTTCTTTTTCAGGTCCCGCAAACGTTAGGAGACTCCGGTGGCGGTCAACCCCAAAGACGCCGTGGACGCAGTCAAGGACATCGCGAGCAACGCCGTCGAAAAGGCTTCGGACATCGTCGAACACGCCAGCGACATCATCCGCGGCGACCTCAAGGGCGGGGTCAGCGGCATCGTCGAGAATTCGATCGACATCGGCACCTACGCGGTGGACCGGACGAAGGAAGTGTTCACCGGCCGCGACGAAGTCGACGACGTCTAGGCGCGACGCCTCCGCGTCAGGCGGAGGCAGCCTCGTTGAGCTCGTCCAGCCGATTGGTGGCTTCCAGGTACTCCTGCACCCAGCGCTCGATGACCGTTGACGTCTTCTCTACCTTGGTGAACTGTCCGACCACCTGACCGACCGGGTTGAACGCCACGTCGACGGATTCGTTCGGGTACCTGTTGGTGGCCCGCACGGCCATCCCGGACACCATGTACTGCAACGGCATTCCGAGCGGCTTCGGGTTGTCGGGCGCCTCCCATGCCTCGGTCCAGTCGTTGCGCAGCATCCGGGCGGGCTTGCCGGTGAACGAGCGGCTGCGGACGGTGTCGCGGCTGCCGGCCTTGACGTAGGCCTCTTGCTGGACCGGGGTGTTCGAGGACTCCTCGACCATCAACCACTGCGATCCGGTCCACGCGCCCTGCGCGCCGAGCGCCAGCGCGGCCGCGATCTGCTCACCACTGCCGATGCCACCGGCGGCGAGCACCGGAACCGGGGCGACCTCCTTGACGACCTGCGGCCACAGCACGATCGAGCCCACCTCGCCGCAGTGCCCGCCGGCTTCACCACCCTGGGCGATGATGATGTCCACGCCCGCGTCGGCGTGCTTGCGAGCCTGCGAAGGCGAGCCACACAGCGCCGCCACTTTGAGCCCGGCCTCGTGGATGTGCTTGATCATCTCGGCCGGCGGGGTGCCCAGCGCGTTCGCGATCATCTTCACCTTCGGGTGCTTGAGCGCCACCTCGACCTGCGGCGTGGCCGTCGCCTCGGTCCAACCGAGGAGCTGCAGGGTGTCGCCGTCGCTGTCCTCGACCGGCACACCGTGGTCGGCGAGGATCTTCTTGCCGAAGTCGAGGTGCTCCTGCGGCACCATTTTGCGCAGCGTCTCGGCCAGCTCCTCCGCCGACAGGTGGGAGTCCATGCCCTCGTACTTGTTCGGGATGACGATGTCGACGCCGTAGGAGTGGTCGCCGATGTTCTCGTCAATCCACTTCAGTTCGATCTCCAGCTGCTCGGGCGTGAAGCCGACCGCCCCGAGCACGCCGAACCCCCCGGCCTTGCTGACCGCCACGACCACGTCGCGGCAGTGGGTAAAGGCGAAAATCGGGAACTCGATTCCGAGTTCGTCGCAGATAGGGGTGTGCATTACAACTCCTGGGAGCTCGCCGAATTGGAACGTGTTCTAGTTTAGTACGTAGCTCACTGACGTGGCTACCGGGCCCTCACCTGCGCCTTAGGACTACGGCCCGTCGTGCACGTCAGATCGCGGTGCTGTTCGCCACCCACAGGATGAGAAACGCGAGTATGCAGGCGGCGCACAGCAAATGGTCGCGGCAGATCGATCGCGCCAGGCGCGTCTGCTCGGATGGGCTGTCCGTGCGGCGCCCGAGTTGGATCGCATCTGGGACGGTGTGTGTCAACGCCAGCATGGTCGGGACGCCGGCGATCGGGGCCGAGGTCACCAGCAGCCAGCCGGGGTCGTGTCCGCGCGCGGCCTGCAGCACAAGCGTTCCCAGCAACGTGAGCATGACGAGCGCGATCAGGCGGTTCATCGGCCGCGATGTGGTGGTGGCGCGGTGGTAGTAGGCCGCGATGGACGCGAGCACGGCCTCGGGCAGTTCGGTCGTGGCCTTTCGGTGGCGAAAGACTTGGATGTCGAAGATCAAGTCCATCCACAAGACGGCGAACAAGAACCCACCGCAGGCCGTGAGCAACGAGACCATGGCACTCACCCACCTCTGATCCGTCCCGGACGCCGTGCCGCAGCGCGCCGCCGCTTGGACCCATTGTTCTCGGTGACGCAAGAGGGTTCTCGGTGACGCAAGAGGCGGCCTGGCGCCGGCGAGCGCCGACCCGACATGTCGGCCGAAACCACCTGTACCACTTTCGTTTCAGTGGTTTCACTGGAGCGTGCCTTGTCGGTGGCCCGCGATAGCATTCGAACATGCGTTCGAGCACCCGTGAAGAGGTCGATGCGGTGTTCGATGCCCTCGAAGCCGCCATGGACCGGGTCTGCGCATTGTCGTTCGACGCATTGACCACCCCCGAGCGGTTGCGGAAATTAGAACGCCTCGAAACGCTGGCGCGTCGCCTTCAAGTGCCCAGCCACCAACTGATCAATCAGGTTGGCGAGCAGTCGGATTCGACGGAGTTGGGTGGCAAGTTGTCCTGGGTGTTGGCCGATCGGCTGCATATCAGCCGGGCCGAGGCCGGCCGGCGCATCGCTGAGGCGGCCGATCTGGGGCCGCGGCGGGCGTTGAGCGGTGCGCCGTTGGCGCCGGTATTGCCGGCGACGGCGGCGGCCCAGCGTGACGGGGCGATCGGGGCCGATCATGTGGCGGTGATCCGGCGGTTTTTTCACCAGCTGCCCCCCGAGTCGGTCGACGTCGAGACCTGCGTGCACGCCGAGCAGCATCTGGCGGCCAAGGCCGGCGAGTTTGGGCCCGAGCAGTTCGCCAAGCTGGCCCGGCGCCTGATGGATTGTCTCCATCCCGATGGCAGCTACACCGACGAAGATCGCGCGCGGGTGCGCGGGCTGGTGCTGGGCACCCAGCAGGCCGACGGCATGTCGCGGCTGAGTGGATGGCTGACGCCGGAAGCCAGGGCCAGTTGGGAGGCGGTGCTGGCCAAGCTGGCCGCCCCGGGCATGTGCAACCCCGACGACGACACCCCGGCCGTGGACGGCGCCCCGTCCGAGGAGGCGGTGCGCCGCGACACCCGCAGTGCCGCCCAACGCCATCACGACGGGCTCAACGCCGCGCTGCGCGCGATGCTGGCCAGCAAACAGTTGGGGCAGCACAACGGGCTACCGGCGTCGATCGTCGTGACCACCACGCTCGCCGACCTCGAACGCACCACCGGCACCGGGTTGACCGGCGGGGGCACCCTGCTACCGATGTCCGACGTCATCCGGCTGGCCCGCCACGCGCATCACTATCTGGCGATCTTCGACAAGGGCAAGCCGCTGGCGCTCTACCACACCAAACGCCTGGCCTCACCCGGGCAACGAATTGTCCTGTACGCCAAGGACCGCGGATGCACCGCACCGGGCTGCGACGTCGCCGGCTACTACTGCGAGGTCCACCACGTCCAAGAGTGGGCCACGACGTACCGCACCGACATCGACCAACTCACCCTGGCCTGCGGACCCCACCACCGGCTCCTCGACAAGGGCTGGACCACCCGAAAACGCGCCAACGGCGACACCGAATGGATCCCACCGCCACACCTAGACCGCGGCCAACCCCGCACCAACACCTTCCACCACCCCGAGAAGATTCTTCGCGACGAAGACGACGAGGGCGAAGACGACGAGCCATAGCGCTGGATCCCTTGATCCCGTGCCGAGCCACCGGGTAGCGTAGTGCTGCCAATTACGAAACTATGCGTAGCGTAATTGGCTTCCAAACCATCGAGAGGATCGGCTTGATGCGCAGCCGCTACGCCGGCGATCCCTTCACCACGTCCACGCCCGAGATCGCCGCCGCGCTAGAGGATGTCAGCGTCCCCACGCTGTTGCTCTCGCTCGTCCATATCACCGGCGACCCCCGCTTCATCCGCGACTACAAGCAGATGGGAATCTTCCTCAACGAGGTCCAGGGGTTCATGTCGGAAGAGGACAAGGCCCGGGCCCGCGCCGAGGGCGTGTCGGTGATCGCCGAGTATCGGGACCGCGGTTGCCCTGAACCGCAGCCACTGAGCGCCGAACTCATCAGGGAAATGCTGGATTGGGCGGCTTGCGAGCACGTTCCCGACGACTATCTGTCGCTGGTTTCCGAGGAGCTCGACCTCGACGGCACCGACCCCCGGCGCCCCGCCCCGCTGCCGGCCGAGCACACCGCCGAGCTTCCGGTTTTGGTCGTCGGATGCGGCGAGTCCGGCATCCTCGCCGGCGTTCGCCTCAAGCAGGCCAACATCCCGTTCACCATCGTCGAGAAGAACGCAGGACCCGGCGGAACATGGTGGGAGAACAGCTATCCCGGTGCACGGGTGGATGTGGCGAACCACTTCTATTGCTACAGCTTCGAACCCAACAACGACTGGACCCATTTCTTCGCCGAGCAATACGAGCTGCAGGACTATTTCACCAAGGTCATCGACAACCACGGGCTGGCCGAGCATGTGCGCTGGCGGACCGAGGTTCTCGCGGCCGAATGGAACGACGACGACGACGGCACGTGGAGCGTTTCGCTGCGCTCGGCCGACGGACAGACGACAACCGCGCGCGCACGTGCGCTCATCACCGCGGTGGGACAGCTGAACCGTCCCAACATTCCCGCCTTCGACGGAGCGGACACCTTCGAGGGACCGTCGTTTCACTCTGCGGCCTGGGATCACTCGGTCGACTTGAAGGGCAAGCGGGTCGCGCTCGTCGGCGCCGGAGCCAGCGGCTTCCAGATCGCTCCGGCGATCGCCGAAGACGTCGAGCACCTCACCGTGTTCCAGCGCACAGCGCAGTGGATGTTCCCCAACCCCATGTATCACGACGAGGTCGGCGACGGCGTGCGCTGGGCGATGCGCCATCTCCCGTTCTACGGCAGATGGTACCGCTTCCTGGTGCTCTGGCCCGGCTCGGACAAGGGCTTGGACGCGGCCGAAGGCGACCCGGGTTACGCCGACCAAGATCACGCCGTCAGTGACATCAACGCCGCCGCGCACATGATGTTTTCGCAATGGATCACCAGCCAGGTCAGCGAAGACCCCGAGTTGTTGGCCAAGGTGCTGCCGGACTATCCCGCGTGCGGCAAACGCACCCTGCAGGACAACGGCAGCTGGCTGCGAACGCTGCAGCGCGACAACGTCGAATTGGTGCGCACGGCGATCGCCAAGATCACCCCGCACGGCATCGTCACCGCTGACGGCCTGACTCATGAAGTCGATGTCATCGTGTACGCCACCGGCTTTCGACACATCGACGTGCTGTGGCCGTTGAAAGTCACCGGCCGCAACGGCACTGACCTGCATGAGATGTGGGGGAGCCGGCCGTATGCCTACCTCGGGATCACCGTCCCGGAATTCCCGAACTTCTTCATCGTCTACGGGCCGGGAACCCACCTGGCCCACGGCGGCAGCCTGATCTTCCAGTCCGAACTGCAGATGCGCTACGTCGACCAGTGTCTGGCTCGACTGGCCGAACCCACCGTGCATTCCATCGAACCGAAACCCCAAGCCGCCACCGACTGGCACCGGCGAACGCAGACGCAAATCAAGAAGATGGTGTGGTCGCATCCGGCCGTCAAGCACTCGTACTTCAAGAATGCCGACGGCGAGATCCACACCGTGAGCCCATGGCGTCTCAACGAATACTGGTCGGCGGTGCGCGAGCCCGATTGGTCACAATTTCTAGTGCGGACGAAAGAGTGAGCGCGACAGACAAATTGAGCGCAATAAAGAAAGTGAGCCCGCCGATATGCGCACCGTAGTCGTCGATGGCCCCCGCAGCATCAGGGTCGACACCCGCCCGGATCCAGCCCTGCCCGGGCCCGACGGAGCGATCGTGGAGGTGACCGCCGCCGGTATCTGCGGATCCGACCTGCACTTCTACGAGGCCGATTTTCCGATGCCCGACCCGATTGCGCTCGGCCACGAAGCAATCGGCACGGTCGTGGAGGCCGGGCCAGAGGTGCGCGACGTCAAGGTCGGCGACCAGGTCATGGTGTCGTCGGTAACCGGATGCGGCGCGTGCGCGGGCTGCGCCACCCGCGATCCGGTCATGTGTCACTCCGGCTTTCAGATCTTCGGTGGCGGTGTGCTCGGCGGTGCGCAGGCCGATCTGCTCGCGGTGCCCGCCGCGAATTTTCAGCTGCTGAAGATGCCCGAGGGGATCAGCACCGAGCAGGCACTGCTCCTCACCGACAACCTCGCCACCGGCTGGGCTGCGGCGCAGCGGGCCGATATCCCCTTCGGCGGCACGGTGGCGGTGATCGGCCTGGGCGCGGTTGGCCTGTGCTCGCTGCGCAGCGCGTTTTTTCAGGGCGCGGCAACGGTTTTCGCGGTCGACCAGGTCGATGGCCGGCTGGAGCGCGCCGCCCGGTGGGGCGCGACGCCGCTTAAAGCCCCGGCGCTCGATGCCATCCTCGCCGCTACCGGTGGCCGCGGCGCCGACGCGGTGATCGACGCCGTTGCCACGGACGCCTCCCTGACCGATGCGCTCAACGCCGTCCGGCGCGGCGGCACCGTCTCGGTTGTGGGTGTGCACGACATGAATCCGTTTCCCCTCAACGCCCTGGGCTGCCTGATTCGCAGCATCACGTTGCGCATGACGACGGCACCGGTGCAGCGCACCTGGCCGGAATTGATACCGCTGCTACAGTCGGGCCGACTCGACGTCGACGGCATCTTCACCACCACAATGCCGTTGGACGAAGCGGCCAAGGGCTACGCCACCGCGGAGTCACGCTCGGGCGACGACGTGAAGATCCTGCTGAAGCCCTAGTCCTTCTCGCGGCGGACATGCCTGGCCAGATGGCGCAGCGTCCGCACCGGCCGGCGGCGTCCCGACACCAGGCACATCACCGGCCAGCCGTGCACGGCCGCCACGGCCGCGAGCCCGGAACGCGGGTTCACTGGCGATGCCGAGAAAGCGGGCCACGGGCAGGGTCTGGATGGACAGCGCCGAGGAACTCAGCACGACGGTGTGTCCGCACTGTTGATGGGCCTGCACGATCTCGTGCATGTGGGCGTAGAGCCGTGAGGCGACCCGCTCGACGAACAACCGCTCACCCAGTTCGTCGAGGTCATTGATCGACTGGCCGCGCAGATAGCCCGCCGCCCGCACGATGAGGCGCTCAAACTCCAAGCGCCCGAACCGACATCGCAGCGCCGCATCGAACACCCCGAGCAGTTCGCCAATTCCGGCTTGCCGACGCCTGATTCGATCGCCGACGTGCACGACCGCGGTAAAGCCGTCGACCAGCGTGCCGTCTAGATCAAAGAATGCGCCGATTCGCGGCCCGGGAGTACTGGCACGGATTCCGCGATGGCCTCGGCGGGGGAGAGGTTGGTGACCCTCGTGGCCTTCGGGGTGGGCTTCGACGCGGACGTAGCCATGCCGACCACCGCCTCACCGCGTCGCCGTGATGTATTGGGACCGCATGAAACTGTCGATCTTCACGTCAACCTCCGGCGGGGTCATGCCGTAACCGGCCTGCAGATCGAGGGTGTTGCGGACGGGTTCGACGGTCCATCCGTGGGCCGTCAGCCACTCCGCGGGGTCCGACTGGGGTTCGTAGGTCAGGGCCGAGAAGTCCACATTGCCGGACACATTGACCCCCGGGTGGTTCGTCTCCAACGCGTTGAGCTGGTCGTGGTCCAGCCGGGAGCCCAGTGCGCCGATGGCGATCCGGCTGCCCGGTGCACTGAGCCCGCTGATCCGGGTGAACAGCGCGTGTTGCGCCTCGTCGGTCAGGTAGGGCAGTAGTCCCTCCACCGACCAGGCGCTCGGACTCTCCACGTCAAAGCCGGCCGCTTCCAACGGCCGCGACCAGTCGGTGCGCAGGTCGGCGGCGACCGCGATGCGGCGGGCCTTCGGGGTCGCGCCGTGGTCGTCGAGAACCCGGGCCTTGAATTCGAGGACCTTGGGCAGATCGACTTCGAAGACCCTTGTGCCTTCCGGCCATTCGAGCCGATACGCCCGGGAGTCCAGGCCGGCGGCAACGATTACCGCCTGACGGATGCCCGCCGCGCCGGCGGCGTCGAAGAAGTCGTCGAAGAACCGGGTCTGGACCCCGTACAAGCGCGGGAAGGCCAGCTCGTCGTCGGAGGTACCCGGATTGGCAAGGACCCCCGCCAGATACGGGTCCTGCGAGGCGGCGATGAACACCTTCGCGTATTCGTCACGCACCAATGGCTGCGGGCTCACTGCATGCAGCGCCCGCCATCCCGCCACGAGCAACGCGGTATACCCCACGCTGCTGACGATGTCCCAGTGGTCGTCGTCGGAGCGGAGCGACCCGAATTCCGGTGTGGTGCTCATGGTTGCCCCTCCCGTAGACATCGGCCGTGAACGGCCGACATTTCCACGGTACCTGCGGGGCGGCATCAGAGTTCCAAAAACACCGTGACCGGCCCGTCGTTCACCAACTCGACCTGCATGTTCGCGCCGAACACCCCGGTCTGCACCTCGGCACCCAGGCGCTGCAGCGCATCGGCGAACTCCGCCACCAGCGGCTCGGCCTCGGCTCCTGGAGCGGCCGCGTTCCATGACGGGCGGCGGCCCTTGGCGGTATCCGCGTACAGGGTGAACTGACTGACCACCAGAATGGGGGCGTTGACGTCGGCCGCGGAGCGCTCATCGGTGAGAATCCTTAATTGCCAAAGCTTCTCAGCGAGCCGCCGCGCCTTCTCGCGATCGTCGCTGTGGGTGACGCCGACGAACGCCAACAGGCCCTGGCCATCCGGATCGATGGCACCGACCACCGCGCCCTCGACCGAGACGGTTGCCGACGAGACCCGTTGCACCAACACCCGCATGGGCCTCGATGGTGCCAGATTGCCGTTGGCGGGGTTGGGTACGCTCGGTGAATGTCCGTGCTCGTCGCGTTCTCCGTCACCCCGATGGGGGTGGGCGAGGGCGTCGGCGAGATCGTCGCCGAAGCGGTTCGGGTCGTTCGCGCCTCCGGGCTGCCCAACAAGACGGATTCGATGTTCACCGTCATCGAAGGCGAAACCTGGGAAGAGGTCATGGCCGTCGTGCAGCGCGCGGTCGAGGCCGTGGCGGCCCGTGCGCCCAGGGTCAGCACGGTGATCAAGGCGGATCTGCGGGCCGGGGTCAGCGACGCGATGACGCAGAAGGTCGCCTCCGTCGAGCGCTACCTCGAAGAAGGTTAGGCCTGGACGGCTGATTGAAAAGCCCGTTCGGCCGCGTCGCCGTGCACGGCGAAGACGACCTTGCGCAGTGAACTCGGGCGGTGCTGCCGGACCGCGTCGACCATCAGCCGCGCCGCCTCGTCGAGCGGGAAGCCGCCGACCCCGGTCCCGAAGGCCACCAGCCCGAGCGAGCGACAGCCGAGTTCGTCGGCCTTGCGCAGCGTCGAGGCCGTGGCGGCGGCGATAATGTCGGCCGAGGTCGGTCCGCCGAGCTCCATCGTCGCGGCGTGGATGACGTAACGCGCCGGCATGTCGCCGGCCGTGGTCTCGATCGCTTCGCCGAGCACGATCGGCGCCTTCTCGATCGATTCGCGCTGCACGTCGGGGCCACCCGCGCGCGAGATGGCGGCGGCGACACCGCCACCATGACGCAGCTGCGTGTTGGCCGCGTTGGTGATCGCGTCGAGTTCGAGCTTGGTTACGTCGGCCTGGATCACCTCTAACTCGATCATGGGCTCATTGTCCTCCGAAGGAACGCCTCGCACACCATGCGTAGGCTCATGCCGGTGAGCGCACGCGCAGGAATCGTTGTCACCGGAACCGAGGTCCTCACCGGACGGGTCCAAGATGCGAACGGCCCCTGGATCGCCGATCGCCTGCTTGAGCTGGGCGTCGAACTGGCCCACATCACGATCTGCGGCGACCGGCCCGCCGACATCGAGGCGCAGCTTCGGTTCCTGGCCGACCAGGGTGTGGACCTGATCGTCACCAGTGGCGGTTTGGGGCCGACGGCCGACGATATGACCGTCGAGGTGGTGGCCCGCTTCTGCGGACGCGAGCTGGTGCTGGACGCCGAGGTCGAAGAGAAGATCGCCAACATTCTCAAGAAGCTGATGGCGCGCAACCCCGCGTTCCAATCCGCCTTGGATCCCGGCACTTTCGACTCGCTGCGCGCCGCGAATCGCAAGCAGGCGATGATTCCCGTGGGGGCTCAGGTGCTCGAACCGGTCGGCACCGCGCCCGGCGTGGTCGTCCCCGGCAAGCCGACGGTGATCGTGCTGCCGGGTCCGCCGCGCGAGCTGCAGCCCATGTGGCACACGGCCATTGAGACACCCGCGGCGCAGGACGCGATATCCGGGCGGACCGAGTACCGGCAGGAGATGCTGCGGATGTTCGGGCTGCCCGAATCGGGGCTGGCCGAAACGCTGCGCGACGCCGAAATTGCCGTGCCCGGCTTCGCGCGACTCGAGATCACCACCTGCCTGCGACGCGGCGAGATCGAAATGGTCACCCGGTATGAGCCCGATGCCGCGGACGCGTACGCACAGCTGGTCAAGTTGCTGCGGGAGAGGCACGGCCAGCAGCTCTACTCCGAGGACGGCTCGCGCATCGATGATCTGGTGGCGCAACTGCTGGCCGGGCACCGGATCGCGACGGCCGAATCCTGCACCGCGGGACTGCTGGCGGCGCGGCTGACAGATCGGCCCGGCTCGTCGGATTATGTGGCCGGCGGCGTCGTGTCCTACTCGAACGAGGCGAAGACGGAGTTGCTCGGCGTCGACCCGGCGCTGATCGCCGCGCACGGCGCGGTCTCCGAGCCGGTGGCCGAGGCGATGGCCGCGGGGGCGCTGCGGCGCTTCGGGGCCGACACCGCGGTCGCGATCACCGGAATCGCCGGCCCGGGCGGCGGCACCGAGGAAAAGCCGGTGGGCACAGTCTGTTTCAGCGTACGGGCCGACGGCCGCACCGATACCCGCACACTGCGGCTTCCCGGCAACCGCTCGGATATCCGGGAGCGCTCGACGACGGTGGCCATGCACCTGCTGCGGCGGCTATTGGGCAACGACGAGTAGCGTCACGTCACTTCGCTTGCAAGAAAAGCGCTTTGGGTGGTGCCGAATCGGATCCCGGTGGCGTCCTTCCCGATCAGTGTCAACACCGCCACCGTGATCAGCACCGGCACGATGGTCGCCGCCAACGCGAACGGGTAGCCGTGCGATTCGGCGAGGCGTTCCTGGATCGGCAAGTTGAACGCCGCCAGCAGGTTTCCGAGCTGGTAGGTCACGCCCGGGTAGAGGCCGCGGATGGCATCCGGGGACATCTCGGTGAGGTGGGCGGGGATCACGCCCCACGCGCCCTGCACGAAAAGCTGCATCATGAACGAACCCAGGCACAGCATCGCCGCGCTGCGCGAGTACGCGAACAACGGGACGATCGGCAGAGCCAGAATCGCACAGAAGACGACGGTGTAGCGGCGGCTGAATCGCTGCGACAACGTCCCGAAGACCAGCCCCCCGAAGATGGCGCCGACGTTGTAGACCACCACGATCCACTTGACCGTCGTGCTGGACAGGCCGGCGCCCTGGTCGGCGTGCGCGCCAAGGAACGTCGGGTAGACGTCCTGCGTGCCGTGGCTCATCCAGTTGAAGGCCGTCATCAGCAATACCAGGTAGACGAACCGCCGGATGATCGCGCCGTTGCGCAGCACGTCGCGGATCCGGGTGCTGGTGAGCTTCATCTGGTCCTGCGCGGCTTCCCAGACCTCCGACTCCTCCACCCGGTAGCGGATGATCAGGCTGATCAAGGCAGGGATGACGCTCAGGCCGAACAACCACCGCCACGACAGCCCCAGCCAATCCATCACCACCAGCGAGGCGACGCTCGCCAGCAGGTAGCCGAACGCGTACCCCTCCTGCAGCAGTCCGGAGAAGAATCCCCGTCGCTCGACGGGAACCTTTTCCATGGCGAGCGCGGCGCCGAGCCCCCACTCACCGCCCATGCCGATGCCGTACAGCAGCCGCAGGATGACCAGCACGGTGAAGTTGGGCGCGAACGCGCACAGGAATCCCACCACGGAATAGAACATGACGTCGACCATCAGCGGCAGCCGCCTGCCGACGCGGTCCGCCCACAGCCCGAACAGCAGCGCGCCGACGGGACGCATGATCAGGGTGGCCGTGGTGACGAACGCGACCTCGGCCTTGCTGTGATGGAACGTCTTGGCGATGTCGGCGTAGACGAGCACCACGATGAAATAATCGAAGGCGTCCATGGTCCAGCCCAGCAGAGCCGCGATGAATGAGTTTCGCTGATCGCCGGTCAACTTCTGTCGAGGGTTGGTCACGTCAGCATCGTGGCCTACGCTGCGCGCCGGCGCGACCTGTTTCAACATCCGCGGTCCGGGAGTAAGTTCCGGATACATGCGGATCATCGATGCCGACGGACACGTCGCCGAGAATTCTTCCCTGGCAACCGAAGCAATCAAGCGATGGCCGGAACACGTCAAACCCAGCACACACGGTCGGCTCGGCTTGACGCTCGAGGGCCGCAACTACCCCGAGGATCAGGGCCCGGGCGCGGGGTGCCCACCCGAGCACGGGATCAGCAAGGCACCCGACATCAATTGCCGCTCACCCGAGGGCGTGCTGGGCGACGCCGATCGCGATCACATCGACACGATGGTGCTGTATCCGAGCATGGGCCTGTGCGCGCCCAGCCTCGAGGATCCCGATTTCGCCGCCGGATTCTCCCGCCTTTACAACCAGTGGATCGCGGACTACTGTGCCTCGTCCGGCGGTCGGTTGCGCGGGGTCGCGGTGACGCCGATCGAGCACGGCCAAGCGGCCATCGACGTCATGACCGAGGCCAAAGAGCTTGGGCTTGTTGCGACTTTGGTGCCGCCGGCGCTCAAGAGCCGCAACCTCGACCACCCCGACCTCGACCCGTTCTACGCCGCCGCCGTCGAACTCGGTATGCCGTTGGGTGTGCACGGCGCCCCGGGCATCCATCTGCCCAAGATCGGGGTGGACCGCTTCACGAACTACATTCAGGTGCACTGCATCAGTTTTCCGTTCGACCAGATGACGGCGATGACCGCGATGGTCTCCGGCGGCGTCTTCGAACGCCACCCCGAGTTGCGGGTCGCCTTCCTCGAAGCGGGCGCGGGCTGGGTGCCGTTCTTCATCGATCGGCTGCACGAGCATTACGAGAAGCGCGGCGACTGGGTGGAACGCGGCTGGCGTCGCGACCCGCACGAGTATCTGGCCGCCGGCAACATCTGGGTGACGTGCGAGCCGGAGGAACCGATCCTGCCCGGCGTGATCGACGTGCTGGGCGACGATTTCATCATGTTCGCCAGCGACTACCCGCACTGGGACGGTGAATGGCCCGAGAGCACCAAGCACCTGCGCACGCGAAGCGATATCAGCGAGGACTCCCGGGCGAAGATCGGCGGGCTGAATGCGCAACGCTTCTACAACCTGAATTGAACGGCTGCACAATCCTCGCGGCGGACGGCCCGATAGCCTCGTGAGGCACAGGGATTCTTGAAAGGCGACGATCTGACATGACAGATAAGTGGTTCTCCGATACCAGCGCGCCGGGACAGTTGACCCTCGCGGATCTGTGCGACCAGATCGAGCAGAAAATCCACCTCAACGCGGACAACCAGAAACCGCCGCAGGAGTTCCCCGATTGGCAGTCGTGCGTGGCAGATCGGGACGCCACCATCTACAAGTTGAGCGCGGCTGTAGTCAACCTGTGCCAGATGGTGAAGTACCTGGCGTCGGAGATGCGGGACGACGCTTAGCAGCAGCGATCGGGAAGCTCCGGTTTTGCGCCGAGGAATTTCCACGTTGGACTAAACGGGCTGCCCTTCGCACACGGCTGGTGAGAGGATCGTGGGCATGGGCCCTTTCCTGCTTCGCGCCGCGCTGACCGGTTTCGCACTATGGCTCGTCACGAAGTTCGTCCACGGGATCACGTTCGTCGGCGGTGACACCAAGCTGCAACGGGTCGGCATCATCTTCGTCGTCGCCGTGATCTTCGGCCTGGTCAACGCGTTCATCAAGCCGATCGTTCAGCTCTTGTCGATCCCGCTGTACATCCTGACCCTCGGCCTGTTCCATGTCGTCGTCAACGCGTTCATGTTGTGGATCACCGCCTGGATCACCGACCACACCACTCACTGGGGCCTGGCGATCGACCATTTCTGGTGGACGGCGATCTGGGCGGCGATCGTGCTGTCGATCGTGAGTTGGTTGCTGTCCCTGATAATCCGCCGCACCCGCGCCTGAAGCTCAGCGACCCTGCCACCGCGGCGGACGCTTTTCCGCAAAGGCCCGCGGCCCTTCCTTGGCGTCCTCGGTCTCGAAAATGCGGTTGCTGTGCCGGGTTTCGTTGTCGTAGGCCGACGCGAGGTCGAGCGCCAGACCCTCCACGGCGGACTGCTTGGTCGCAGAGACCGCCAGCGGCGCGTTGGCAGCAATGCGTTCGGCGTAGTCGTACGCGGTATCCATCAGTTGGCTCGCCGGGACCATCCGGTTGATCAGTCCCATGGCGAGTGCCCGCTCGGCATCGACCATGTCGGCCGTCAGCAGGAACTCCATCGCCAAGGGGTAAGGCATCTGACGTGGCAACCGCACGGTCGTTCCGCCTCCGGCGAACAGGCCGCGTTTCGGCTCCATCACCGCGAATCGCGCCTCGGGCACCGCCACTCGAATGTCGGTTGAACTCAACATCTCAAAGCCGCCCGCGACGCACGTACCGTTCACCGCCGCGATGATCGGCTTATAGACGGGGAAGCGATGCAGAACGGCGTGAATGGCGTCGTCCTTGTTCCACCCGTCGGGCCTGGGCAGCTCACCCGTCAGCTCCGGGATGAATTTCTTGAGGTCGGCCCCGGTGCAGAAGTCCCGGCCGACGCCGGTGACCACCGCGACCCAGGCCCGATCGTCGTCGCGGAACGCCACCCAGGCGTGGGCCAGGTCGCGGAAGTGTTCCATGTCCAGCGAGTTTCGCGTCTCGGGACGGTTGATCGTGATGGTGGCGATGTGCTCGTCCAGCCGGTAATCGATGCTCACCCCGAAACCCCATCGACCAGGCTCACCACATCGCGCGCGCACCCCCAGGACAGGGTGACGCCGTTGCTGCTGTGGCCGTAATTGTGGATGCACAATGCCCGTCTGCGGGCCCGCCCCAGCGGCTCGGCTTCCACCCGCACCGACGGACGGTCGGGCCGCAGTCCGGTGATCACCTCGATCACCTCGGCGTCGTTGAGGCGCGGCTCGATGCGCCGGCAGCGCTGCAGAATCCGCTCGGTCACCTCGGGGTCCGGCGTGGTGTCACAGCGGCCGGGGATGCTGATGCCGCCGCAGACCACCCGCTGCGGGTGCGGAAAGAAGCAGGTCCATTCCGGGCCGCTGTTGAGTTCCAGAAACAGTTGTCGCAGACCGGGATTGGTCAGCACGACATGTTGGCCGAACAACGGCCGCACGGTGTCGTCGCCCGTCAGCGCGCCGGCGGCGAGGCCCGCGCAGTTGACCACGATTCCGGCGGCGTCGGCGGCCTCGTCCAGGGACCGCACCGGATGCTCCTCGATTTCGCAGCCGGCCGCCGTCAGCCGCCGGGCCAGGTAGTCGAGATAGTGCGGCATGTCGATCATCGGCACGGTGGCGCGAAATCCGGTGCCGAAGCCCTCGGGAACGTCGGCCGGGTCGGCCGGGCGCAGGTCGGGGATCAGGGTCGCCGCCGAGGCCATCGCCTCGCTCGTGGTCAGCTCGCCGACGGCCAGCGCGGGCGCCAGCAGCACGCCGGCGTCGGGATCCCCGGCAAGCTCGGTGAACACGTGCAGCGAGTGCTCGGTCCAGCCCAGCGTCTCGGCGGCGCGCTCGGCCGGCCGCGGGGGACTCCAGACGGCGCCCGCCACCGCCGAGGTCGTCTGCTGTGGCATCGTCGCCGCCCATACCCGTACCGGCCAGCCCGCCTCGGCCAGGCAGATGGCCGACGTCAATCCGCTGACGCCGGCACCGACGACGACGATCTGCTGCGTATGTGCCACGGCGCCACGGTAGCGAAAACGAGCCGGCCGCGGGCCGCGATTGGGTCAGCGCCGGGTGCGATCAGCACCGATCAGGAATGCGGGGCCGGCGAGGCCGGAGCTTGCGGGGACGCCGGCGCCGCAGAGGTCGCCGGAGCTTGCGGAGCCGGGGACGCGGCCGGCGACTTCGGAGCCGGGGCCTGCTGTGGGTTGTTCCCACCCAGCAGGCTGTTGAGGATTCCGAGCGTGCCCTGCACACCCGCGGGCGGTGCGCTCGGAGGCAGAGCAGCATCCGGAGTCAGCTGCCAGGGCTGGCAGCCCGAGGTCTTGAACGCTTTGTCGCCCGGATCGATCTGCACCACCTGCGGCTTTTTCGACATCGCGTTGTCGATCAGGGCGCCGTCCGGGTTGCCGGTCCGCTTCCAGTAGCAGGTGCCGTCGCCGACGGGTCCGCCCGAGCTGTAGATGCCCGGCGCGATGTCGCTTCCCACGGCGTAGATGCCGTCCTTGTCGATGGACGTCTTCGGCCCCGCTGGTGCGGGCGAGGCCCCCGGCGCCGCTGTCGGTGACGGTGACGCTGCAGGTGCCGGACCCGGTGCCGGGCCCTGCGTCTCATCCGGGTCGGCGCCGGCAACGGCCGTGGACGCGGCCCAGCCCGCGACCATCAGACTCGCAGCAACCAACCTTGCCGCAGTAGGTACTCCACCCATAGAAATCGAGGGTACCGGGGTCAACAACCTAATTCATATCGATGTGAAATCTCCCCGGGCGGCAAACCAAACAGCAACGAATGCCTAAGCCAGCCGCCGCACTCGGCCGGCGTAACCGAGCGCGTGCTCGTAGGTCTCGAGGTTGTCGCGGGAAATCTTCGCGTGCACCGGGCGTTCCAGAAGGAAGCGCAACACCGGGTTGTAGGCGTGATAGGTCTCGTGGAACGTCAGCACGGTCGTGCCGTCCGGCTGCTCTTCGAGCTGGTGATAGCCCTCGGCGCGCGACCACAGCGGGGCGCCGACCGCGGTGTATCGCGACAGCTTGTTCAGCTCGGCCTCGGTCACCGTCTCCCACGACCGCGCCCTGCCGCCGGTCAGCAGATACTTCGGCACCTTGTAGACGCAGGTGCGGACCAGCCCCTCGCCGGCCTCGTTGCCTTCGTTGAGGATCTTCATGCTGCCGGTCGGCCACTCGAGCACCCGCGGGCGCGGGGCGTCCGCCGGTACCGGCGGATGCAGCACTCGCCAGACTTTCTGCGGCGGAGCATCGACGTGGAATCGCACGGTGTAGGACTGCATCAACTTTCTCCCCAGCCGTCCCAGAAAGTGATGGTCTCCGCGGGCGGCCGCTTGGCCGGCCGGAAGTCGGTGCCGATCGTGTAGGCGACGGGAAACAGCGCGGCCTGCGTGACGGTGGGCGGAATGCCGAGCAGCTCGGCAACCTCCTTCTCCTTGAACAGGTGCATCGTCGTCCACACCGATCCCAGTCCGCGCGAGCGCAACGCCAGCAGAAAGCTCCAGCCCGCCGGGATGATCGATGCCCAGGCCGCCGCGGCGATACCCGGTTCGGCGGTGTCGATGCGCTCCTCGAGACAGGGAATGACGTGCACCGGTACCTCCGCCAGCGTCTCGGTCAGGCTCATCGCGCTCTGGTACACCCGCTGCGTCTGCGCGTCGCTCGCGTTGTCGGCCGCGTACGCGAGGTACTGCGCGCCGATGCTGCGGTAGATCTCGGCGATCGCGGCGCGCTTGTCGGCATCGGTGATCACCAGCCAGCGCCAGTTCTGTGTGTTGCTGGCCGTGGGCGCCTGCATCGCCAGCCGGATGCACTCCAGGATCACGTCGCGACCGACCGGGCGGGTCAGGTCGAGGCGTTTGCGAACCGCCCGCGTGGTGCTCAACAATTCGTCGACGGTGGCGACGTCCATGTGTTCCTTCCCGATGCGTGATCAGAGGTCGATGGCGCAGGACTGGTCGACGCCCAGCACGCTCAAGGAGCGCCCCAGGCCGAGAAAGACGGCGACGCACAGCGTGAGATCCAGAATCTCCTCATCGGAGAAGGACTCCCGAAGTCGTTGAAAGAACGCATCGTCGATCGACGCGTGGTCGGTGGCAAAGCGTTCGGCGTACTCGATGCAAAGGCGTTGGCGCGGCGTGTATCCCGGGTAGCTGGCATATGCGCCGACGTTGTCGTACAGCTCGGGCGCCAGACCGGCGTCCAGCACGGACGGGGCGCGGAAGTCCGCGCAGGCGACGCAGTCGTTGATCATGGCGATGCGCATTCTGGCGAGCTCGCGCTCCTCGGCCGGCAGGATGCTCTGTTGATACGCGCCGCGGATCATGCGTTCGACCATGCCGCCCAGTTGCGGCCGCAGCGTCCAGATCATGGCGGCTTCGCCGCCGGGGCCATCCGGCACGTTGAGACGGGCCACCAGCGCACTCCTGCCCGCGAAAAAGAGCTGTCGAGCTGAGCAAACCAGACGCGCCGCGCGGCTGTCTAGGGCGCGGTGTCCCGGTTGAGGATGCGCTTCGCGTGACTCACCATGTCGGCGACGATCTCGGCGGCGGGACGGACCTCGTGGATGCGTCCCACCCCTTCGCCGGTGAGGATGGCGGCGGTGTCGAAATCCTCTGCCGCGACGGCCTTCTCGTAGGCGCTGATCGCCTCGGGCAGCTGCGCCGACAGCGCGGCCTCATTGCCGTGCCAGGTGTCGGTGAAGGCGTTGCTCAGCGCCCGCGCGTCGTATCCGGCGGGCCAATCGAGGCGGCGCACAGCGTCATAGACGCGGGTGCGCACGGTGTCGTCTCCACCGGCCGCCAGGGCCCGCTGCTGGGCTCTCGGCGACACCAGCGCCTCCGGCGTCGCCCAGAACCTGGTTCCCACGACCGCGCCGTCGGCACCGAGTGCCAGCGCGGCCGCCAGCCCGCGGCCATCACCGACGCCGCCGGCGGCCACCACCAATGTGTCGGGTGAGCGAGCCGCCACGAGGTCGACGACCTCGGGCACCAGGGTGAACGTCGACCGCACGCTCATCCCATGTCCACCGGCCTCCCCGCCCTGAGCCGCGATGACCTGCGCCCCGGCGTCGACGGCACGGCGGGTCTGATCGAGGTTCTGCACCTGCGCGATGAGCGGGACGCCGGCCGCGTGGATGCGGTCGGCGAACGGCTGCAGCTCGCCGAAGGACAGCATCACGGTCGCCGGCCGCTGGGCCAGCGCAATGTCAAGCGCCCCCGGATTCCGGGCCAGGCTCCAGGTGATGAAGCCGTATCCGACCCTGGTGCCGTCCGCCTGCCCGATCTGGGACTGCAGCCAATCGGTGTCGGCGTAGCCCCCGCCGATGAGGCCCAGGCCGCCGGCCTGCGTCACCGCCGCCGCGAGCCGGCCCCCGGAGACCAGGGCCATCGGCGCGAGCAGGATCGGCTGCTCGATCCCAAACAATCCGGTGAGCCGCGTCGGCAAACCCGTCGCGGCGCTCACGTGAGCTCACCGGTCAAGAACTGCGCCCTACCATGGCCGAAAGACCAATCCTCATCATCGTTTTCGG
The DNA here is from genome assembly GCF_010731775.1 of Mycobacterium mantenii. NCBI lineage: Bacteria > Bacillati > Actinomycetota > Actinomycetes > Mycobacteriales > Mycobacteriaceae > Mycobacterium > Mycobacterium mantenii. Next base: position 1,379,963 of record NZ_AP022590.1, read on the forward strand.
TGATCGAGACGATCAGATCGGCAGGGTCCAGGCCGCAGCGGTCGGCGAGACGGGACGCCAGCAACTCATAGAACTTCTGCTTGAGCTCACGGCGACGCCGTCGGCTCACCACGTGCATGACCACCTGGCGTGACGAACGATCGATGCCGAGACCGGTATCCAGCGTAACGATCTCGTGCGCCGGGTGAGTGTGCACCACCTGGTAGCGATCCCGCTCCGGGACGCCGAACGCCTCGACCACCGTCTCGTGGATCGCGTCCAGCAGTGCACGAACCTCGGACGCCGTACGACCCTCGATGAGGTCGATATACAGCAGCGGCATTTTTTCCTCCTGCGAACGACAGCGCGGATTGCGCGCCCATTGCAACCGACGTTAGGTGCCCGGTGCTCCCGCGTGAAATGCCTTCTGCGGGGCATCTATGCTCATCACGCATGGACGTGGTGCAGGCCGGCCGAGTCGAATTGCGTCACCTTCGGGCGTTCGAAGCGGTGGCGCGCCTCGAATCGTTCACGCAGGCCGCCCAGGAGCTCAGCATCACCCAGCCCGCGCTGAGTCGAACCATCCAACAGCTCGAAGACGCGCTGGAAGCCACGCTGCTGGACCGGAGTTCGCGACACGTCACCGCCACCCAGGCCGGGCGGGTCTTCCTCGATTACGTCGAGCGGGTCCTCGCCGAATTGGGACGCGGTGTCGACGCCGTCCGCCAGCAGGCGAGCCTCCGTCTCGGGTTCAGCTGGCTGCTGCCCGATCCGTGGGCGCAGCACACCGTCGCGCGTTTCGAGCGGGCCGCCCGCACCACCGTCAACCTGATTCGCACCGACGACGCGCTCGGTGCGGTCCAGCAGGGCAGGGTCGATGTCGCCCTGGTGCGTGGGCACGTGACATCGACCGCCGTCCGAATCGTGCACCTTTTCGATGAGCCACGGGTGGCGGTGTGTTCCGTTCATTCACCCCTGGCCGAGCGAGGGGCATTGGATTGGGCCGAGGTGCCACGGTGGCCGCTTGTGGTCAACACCGCCAGTGGCACCACCGGACCCTGGTCGTGGCCCGCGGGCGTCGGACCCGAAACCGTGGTCGAGACAAAGAATTTCGACGAGTGGATCGAATCCGTTGCGGCCGACCGGGGCATCGGGGTCATCCCCGATGTCGCCATCCGGCGCGACATCCACCCGGGCGTGCGGTTCGTCGCCCTGCAGGGTGCGCCCGACATTCCCGTCGCCCTGGCGTTTGTGAAGCGGGCCAACGGCCCCGCGCTTCGCCGCTTCATCGAGGCGGCCGTGGAGACCGCGGCGGACCAGTGACGGAGAAGCCCGACCGACGGCGCGGGCACCGTCAGGCAAGCGGCGCCAGGCCGGAGCGCACCAGATCCAGGCTCACCGTCACGTCTTCGCCAAGGTCGCCGGTACACCCTCTGCGGCCCCAATTCTCCACTGCCGCAACGAGGGCGGCGGCGATTGCCGAACCCGCGACCTCGGCGGCCAGATCGATGTTCGCCAGTTCCGGATTGCGCGCCCTGACGAAGTCGGTGAGCACGCGGGCAAACGACGACTGCACGACGCGCAGGTGACCGGCGATGCGCTCGGCGCTGATCAGCTCCGCACGGGCGGCCGCGGCCTGGCGAACCACTTCGAGGTCGTGCGGGAACGCGGCAACGCTGGCCAGCACCGCGTCGAACAGCGATTCCGAGGGCGGGCGTTGGGCGAGCGCTTCGGCCAGCCATCCCAGCTGGGTCTCGTAGTCCTGGAAGAGCACGGCTTCCTTGGTCGGGAAATGCCGGAAGAAGGTGCGTTCGGTGACGCCGGCCTCGCGGGCCAACTCGGTGACGGTGACGTTCGCAAACCCCTTGTGGGCAAAGCTCTTCAACGCCGCTTGGCGAAGCGCCTCATGCGTCGATCGTCGTCGTTGTTCGTGACGGTTGCCCGGGGCGGTCATCTCAGCGGTGATCGTATCCCAGGCCGGCGGCAGAACTGACATCTTCCAATTGTGTCAGTACTGACATAATCTTGGCACGCGGTTACCCGAGGAGGCGAGGGCCAAGACTGTGGGCAATACGGATTACGACGCGATCGTGGTGGGCGCCGGGCACAACGGGTTGACCGCCGCGGCCATCCTGCAACGCGCCGGCCTGCGCACGGTGTGTTTGGAAGCCAACACTTACGCGGGCGGCATGGCGGCGACGGTCGAGTTGATCGACGGCTTTCGGTACGAGATCGCCGGTTCGGTGCAGTTTCCCATGGCAAGCCAACTCACCAAGGACCTCGGGCTGGACACCCTGCCGGCGGTGGAGCCCGACGTCATGTCGACCAACATCGGCGAACACGGGGAAGAGCCGATGATCTTCTACCGGGACCCGATGCGGCTGATGACGCATCTGAGCGAGAAGCACGGGTTCGAGGCGGTCACCGGCATGGCCGAATTGATCGGCTGGAGCCAGGGACCGGCGAAAGCGCTGGGCCGCTTCGACGTGCGCCAGCCGCCCAAGACCCTGGACGCGATGTATGCCTGCGCGACCAACGACGACGAACGCCGTGCGATTCACGAGATGCTGTTCGGCTCGGCCATGGACGTGATCGACCGCTACCTGCCGGACAAAGACAAACACGCCGTCATGCGCGGAATGCTGGCATTCCTCGCCGTCAACTCGACCTACCGCGGCCCGTACACACCGGGCAGCGCGACCTGCTTGGCCTTTGCGCTGGCAGTACCCGACAACAGCACCGCGATGATGACCAAGTTGAAGGGCGGCATCGGCGCGCTCACCGAACACCTGCGCGAGCTGTTCGGTGCCCACGGCGGTGAGATCCGGTTTCGCACCAAGGTCGAGGAGATCCTGGTCGACCACGAGCAAGTGGCCGGCGTACGACTGCGCGACGGGTCGACGATCTCGGCGCCGATCGTGGTGTCCAACACTGTCGCCCGACGTCACGCTCACCGAACTGATCGCACCTGAACACGTTTCCGCGCAGCTGGTTTCGCGCGTCTCCGGCCGCGACCACCGGGCCTCGTTCGTGCAGATCCACTTCGCCCTAGACGGGCTGCCCGAGTTCGCCCCGCCGTACGAGTTCCTCAACGAGGAAGGCATGCAACAGTCCGTCGGAATCTTCGGCTCACCCGAGGAGCAACAGCTGCACTGGGAAAATTGCCGGCGGGGCATCGTTCCGGACAACCCGTCGATGGGCATGCAGATCCCCTCGGTGCACGATCCCGACATGGCCCCGCCCGGCAAGCACGCGGCGAGCGCGTACGCCTACGCCTTCCCGGTCGAAGTGCCTCGCGATCAGCACGGGAATCTGAAAAACGCGATGGCGCAACGGATTATCGACAAGATCACCCGGTTGGCGCCGAACTTCAAGGACATCGTGATACGCCACATCACGTTCGCGCCTTACCACATGAACACCATGTTCGGCGCACCCTCAGGCGACTTCTGCCACGGGCTGTTGCACCCCGATCTGATGGGACCCAACCGGCCCGGTCCGAAAGGCTTCCTCGATCTGCCCCTCGGAATCGAAGGCCTGTATCTCGCCGGCGCCGGATGCCATGGTGGGCCGGGCATCACCTTCACCCCCGGTTACAACGCCGCCTACAAAGTGCTCGACGACGCGTAGTGAACCGGGCGAGTCAGCCGCCGAACAGTCCGGTGAGCTGCGCCTGTGCGGTCGCGGCACCGGCGATCGTCTGTGCCGCCTGAACTCCGGCCAGGCCGCCGGGCAGCTGGTAGTCGTTGGGGAGCTGGTACAGGGTGAACCGGTAGTGATGTGTGCTGGTTCCCGCCGGGGGACAAGGACCCTTGTACGCGGGCTGGCCGGCCGTGTTCGGCAGCGCGGTCGCCCCGGCCGGCGTCTGGCCGTCGGCGGTGCTGCCCGAACCGGGGGGGATGCCGATGACGACCCAGTGGACGTAAAGCCCGTTGACGGCATCGGGATCGTCGACGATCAGGGCGGCGCCCAACGGTGCCGACCACGCCAACGGCGGCGCGATGTCGGCGCCCTTGCAGGTGTACTGCGGGGGAATCGGCGCCCCGTCGGCGAAAGCCGGGCTGCTGATCGTCAACGGCCCGCCCGCGGGCGCGTTCGGTGCCGTGCGACCGAGGGTGGTGACCTTCGGGGTCGACGGAGTCGTCGGGTGGCTATTGCCTTGGCCCCCGCAGCCGGCCAGCGCCGGCGCGATCGCCAGCGCACCAATGATCGCCCCGATCCAGTGAAGCGTGCCCGCCAGCGTCGATTCCATGAATAACAGTCTGACTCGCGCGACGGCACTCGGGAAGGACCCGATCTTCACACGGGCCCGTTGACGTTACTTGTCGCGCTTGGCGACGTCGAGGACCCGCTTGCGCAGCCCCTCGGTGGCGGTGTCCATCAGGCTCTTGGCCCCCTTCTTGACCAGGAAACCGGGCACGGGCGCCACCAGGTCGACGGTGAGTTCGAAGCGGACCCGGGTGGAATCCCCTTCCGGTGTCAGCGTGTACCGACCCTCTTGGGCGCGTTGCTGTTTAGCGCTGACCAGGGACCAGCCCACACCGTCGTCGTGAACCGTGTACGCCAGCTCCTGTTCGTCGCTGACGCCGACTAGCTTGACGACCTGTCTGGATCGGGTCGGGTGGTTCTGGTCGTCGCGCTCGAGCACTTCGATCTTCTTGTGCACCGACGACCACTCAGGCAGAGATTCGATGTCGAACAATACCTCCATGATTTCGTCGGGTGTCGCCTCGATGACGACCTCGCGGGAGTCGGTGATAGCCATGCCGGGAAGATAGCCGGCGCGGTGCGGGTCGAAACCAGTCGCACGTCGCGTCCGGGAATTGGTTGTGCACCAAGGCGAGCGAGGCGGGGGAGGACGACGTCGCGCCATCCCTGCCCCATGCGCTCGAAGGCCTGAGCCATGCGGCTGTCATCGATGTCAAAGCCGCTGTGTTCCAAGAACACTCGGGTACCGTCCCCTTCGGCTTGCAGCCGCCAGGTCAGCGTCCAGGCGGCGGTGAACGTGTAAGCGAAGAGGTGCGGCGCGTCAGCCTGGAGCACCGTGCACGGCTGCTTGCCACAGCCCGGCATGTCGAGGGTGAACTGGTGTACCACCACCGCGGCCACCTGCCCCTCGGCCCACCACAGCTTCATCAGCTCGGGTTCGGTCAGCAGTCGCCACACCTTGGCCGGGCGGCGCCACGAATTGATCCACCCGGATCGTCGCGAACCTTGACGTTTCGGTCATTCCAGCTCCTCTGCTACCTCGCAGAGCTTGCCCAGTCGGGCACGCCAGAACTTCTCGAACGGCTGCAACCAGCCGCCGAGCTCGGCCAATGGCTCCGCGGTCAGGCGGTAGATGCGATGGCGCCCGTGCGGCTGGTCGATCACCAGCCCCGCGTCACGCAGCACCTTGAGGTGCTCGGCGACCGCGGGCCGGCTCAACGCGAACCGGTCGCTCAGTTCCCCCGCCGACAGTGGTCGGTCGACGAGGATTTCCAGCAGTTCGCGCCGCACCGGGTTGGCCAAGGCGAGAAAGACGCGATCGACGCTTGCCACGCTCGGCACAATACGTCGGATATCTCCGACATGTCAACTATTTCCGACATAAGACGCGGCAACAATGCGCTGGTCGCCGGAACCCGTGGGGGCTACCTTCCTGGGTGTGCATTTCGCCTGGGAACGGCTGGCCGACGGTGTGCATCGCTGCCGGCTCCCGTTCTGCGACGTGACCATCGGGGTGGTGCGCGGCCGCACCGGAGCGCTTCTGGTCGACACCGGGACCACGCTGGCCGAGGCGGCCGCCGTCGACGCCGACATCCGGTTGCTCACCGGACGCCCCGTGAGCGATATTGTCTTGACGCACAAGCACTTCGACCATGTGCTGGGTTCGTCGTTGTTCACCGGGGCGCAGGTGCACTGCGCGCCCGAGGTGGTCGAATACCTCTCCTCGGGAACCGAGAATATCCGCGCGGACGCGCTGCATTACGGCGCCGACCCCGCCGAGATAGACGCGGCGATCGCCGCCCTGCGGCCCCCGCGCGTCGGCGGCTACGACGCCGTCGTCGACCTGGGGGACCGGGCGGTGACCATCGCCCACCTCGGGCGTGGGCACACCTCGTCGGACCTGGTGGTGATCGCGCCGCCGACGGACGACGGCGAGCGGGTCGTGGTGTTCACCGGTGACTTGGTGGAGGAGTCCGCGGATCCCGCGATCGACGCCGACTCCGATGTCGCGGCCTGGCCCACGACCCTCGACCGGCTGCTGGCGGTCGGGGGCCCCGAGGCGATCTACGTTCCAGGCCATGGCAAGGTCGTCGATGCGGAGTTCGTCCGTCGCCAGCGCCAGTGGTTGGCCCGGCACGCAGCCGCACCCTGAGCCATACTATATCGAAAGGTATTGTCTCCCAACGCGTTGAAGCCACACGACGGCCCAACAGCGCCGGAGGACCGCCGTGGCGATCGACCGGCGATCCGCCCCGAGCGCCGACCCACCACCGAAAAGCTGTCGCAACTACAGGGTGCCGCAACAGTTTTGGTTTTGAGACTTTCGGCCCCTGATTGAACGGCCGTTTCCGGGGATAGACTCACGTTCAGAGGAATCGTGCTGCAGAGGAGCGTAAGACATGGCGATCATCGACAGGGACACGCAAGTCCGGCCATCATTCGACGACGAGGTCGCTGCCACGCAGCAATACTTCGACGACCCGCGCTTCTCCCGCATCACCCGCCTCTTCACCGCCCGCCAGGTAGCCGAGCAGCGCGGCACCATCCCCACCGACTACACCGTTGCCCGCAACGCGGCGGCCGCCTTCTACGAGCGGCTGCGCGAGCTGTTCGCTGAGAAGAAGAGCATCACCACGTTCGGCCCGTACTCGCCCGGTCAGGCGGTCGCGATGAAGCGGATGGGTATCGAGGGGATCTACTTGGGCGGCTGGGCGACCTCGGCCAAGGGCTCCACCACCGAGGACCCCGGACCCGACCTCGCCAGTTACCCGCTGAGCCAGGTTCCCGACGACGCCGCGGTGCTGGTGCGCGCGCTGCTGACCGCCGACCGCAACCAGCAGTACCAGCGCCGGCGCATGAGCGAGCAGCAGCGGGCCACCGCCACCGAATACGACTACCGGCCGTTCATCATCGCCGACGCGGACACCGGCCACGGCGGCGACCCGCACGTGCGCAACCTCATCCGCCGCTTCGTCGAGGTCGGCGTGCCGGGATATCACATCGAGGACCAGCGGCCCGGCACCAAAAAGTGTGGCCACCAGGGCGGCAAGGTGCTGGTCCCGTCGGACGAGCAGATCAAACGCCTCAATGCCGCGCGCTTCCAGCTCGACATCATGAAGGTGCCCGGCATCATCGTCGCCCGCACCGACGCCGAGGCGGCCAACCTGCTCGACAGCCGGGCCGACGAGCGCGACCAGCCGTTCCTGCTCGGCGCCACCAACCTCAACATCCCCTCGTACAAGTCGTGCTTCCTGGCGATGGTGCGCCGCTTCTACGAGCTGGGCGTCAAAGACCTCAACGGCCATCTGCTGTATGCGCTGCCCGAGGGGGAGTACGCCCAGGCAGCGGCCTGGCTGGAGCGCCAAGGCATCCAGGGCGTGATCTCCGACGCCGTCAACGCCTGGCGCGAGAACGGTGAACAGTCGATCGACGACCTGTTCGACCAGGTCGAGTCGCGATTCGTGGCGGCCTGGGAAGACGACGCCGGGTTGATGACCTACGGCCAGGCCGTGGCCGACGTGCTCGAATTCGACGCAAGTGAGGGCGAGCCGGCCGACATGAGCGCCGACGAGTGGCGGGCCTTCGCGGCGCGTGCGTCGCTCTACTCCGCCAAGAAGAAGGCCAACGAGTTGGGCGTCGACCCGGGATGGGACTGCGAGTTGGCCAAGACCCCCGAGGGTTACTACCAGATCCGCGGCGGCATCCCCTACGCCATCGCGAAATCACTGGCGGCGGCGCCGTTCGCAGACATCCTGTGGATGGAGACCAAGACCGCCGACCTGGCCGACGCCAAGCAGTTCGCCGACGCCATCCACGCCGAGTTCCCCGACCAGATGCTGGCCTACAACCTGTCGCCATCGTTCAATTGGGACACCACCGGCATGACCGACGACCAGATGAAGCAGTTCCCCGAGGAACTGGGCAAGATGGGCTTCGTCTTCAACTTCATCACCTACGGCGGGCACCAGATCGACGGCGTGGCGGCCGAGGAGTTCGCCACCTCGCTGCAGCAGGACGGCATGCTGGCGCTGGCCCGCTTGCAGCGCAAGATGCGCCTGGTCGAATCCCCGTACCGCACACCGCAAACCCTGGTCGGCGGCCCGCGCAGCGATGCCGCGCTGTCCGCCTCGTCGGGTCGCACCGCCACCACCAAGGCGATGGGCGAGGGTTCGACCCAGCACCAGCACCTGGTGCAGACCGAGGTGCCGAAGAAGCTGCTCGAGGAGTGGCTGGCGATGTGGAGCGAGAACTACAGCCTCGGCGAGAAACTCCGCGTGCAGCTGCGGCCCCGCCGGGCCGGCTCGGACGTGTTGGAACTCGGCATCTACGGCAACGACGACGAGCAGCTGGCCAACGTCGTCGTCGACCCGATCAAGGACCGGCACGGCCGCAGCATCCTTCAGGTGCGCGACCAGAACACCTTCGCCGAGAAGCTACGGCAGAAGCGGCTGATGACCCTGATTCACCTCTGGCTGGTGCACCGCTTCAAGGCCGACGCGGTGATCTACGTGACGCCGACTGAGGACAACCAATATCAGACCTCGAAGATGAAATCGCACGGCATCTTCAGCGAGGTCTATCAGGAGGTCGGCGAGATCATCGTCGCCGAGGTCAACCGCCCCCGCATCGCCGAATTGCTGCAGCCCGACCGGGTCGCGCTGCGCAAGCTGATCACCAAGGAAGATTAGCCAGCGACCCGACGGCGGCCGTCTCATCGATCGATGTCGCGGCCGCTGACGGCTTGCATCCGATCTAGCCCGACGCATGCCGGCGCGTCATCCGTGTGCGCCCAGCGGCGTGCGTTATTTGTGACCTCGCCGAGTCTCGGCTCGTTGGCGCGCGCCACACCAAGAATTCACCCTACATACAGTTGCAGAAGTGTAGGATTTCGCTTGTAACAAACGTGCGTTCAGATTTAACAAACGCGCCCGAACAGGAAGGAGCGCCTGATGAGAACCACAATCAAGAAGGCGATCGCCGCGTTCGGTGGTGCGGCAGCGGCTATTTTGGCGGTCGGATTCGGCCCTGCCGGTGTTAGCCCGGCGGACAACGCACCGGCGGCGACCATGCATCGGTCACCCGGCGTCGCGCCGACCCAGCCCGGCCCGGCCCCGGCCGGCGTGCACGTCGCCACGCTCGTCGGCTGCGTCCCGGGAGCGAATTGCTAGCCGACCACCGTGTGCGATGGCCCATCACACCAGCGTGATGGGCCATCTTCGTGTTGCGCAATCTCGCCGCCGAAAACTGTTTGCGCGGTGGCGCCCGGGGGTAAGAAAAAGTGGGCGGCGCGAAGTGGCGCAAGTGGAGATTGGGGGATCTGATGAGGTCTGGACCGAGGACGGCGGTCGCATTGTTCGGCGGTGCGGCGATGCTGGTGCTATCGGTCGCCTGCGGCGGCGGTCACAAGAATGGCCCGAGCAGCACCACCACTTCGACGACCACGCCGTCGTCCAGCGTTGCGCCCTCCACTGCGCCCGGTGGCGGTGGCGGTGAACCGGGCGGCCCGACCGGCGGTGGCGGACCCGGCGGTGGCGGCGGCAGCGTGCCCGGCGGCCCGACCGGTGGCGGCGGACCCGGTGGCGGCGGCGGCAGCGTGCCCGGCGGCCCGACCGGTGGCGGCGGTCCCGGTGGCGGCGGCGGCAGCATTCCCGGCGTCGGCGGTGGCGGCGGCGGACCTGGCGGCGGCGGCGGTTGCGTCGGCAACGTCTGCGGCGGCTACTGACGCCGAGTCCCGTTGAGCCAGTTGTAGAACGACCACAAACACTTGTTACCTAGCCGGTGGGGCCGGGATTACCTGGCCCCATCGGCTGAACCCTTTCTGGGCCTAGGGCCGAGCCCGCAATCCGAGTTATGGTTCTCCGCAACTCGGATGCAAGGGGACTTCAATGTCGAAGCTCAGGTTCGGATACTTCATCGCCCCGTTCCACCGCGCGGGCACCAACCCGACGCTGGCCCTGCAACGCGATCTTCAGTTCATCGAGCACCTCGACGCCCTCGGCTTCGACGAAGTCTGGTTGGGCGAGCACCACTCGGCCGGCAGCGAGATCATCAGCTCCCCAGAGGTTTTCATCGCCGCCGCTGCCGAACGTGCGAAGCGGATCCGGTTCGGTACCGGGGTCATTTCGCTGTCGTATCACAACCCGCTCTGGGTCGCCGACCGGCTGATGCTGCTGGATCACCTCACGCACGGTCGCATCATCGGCGGAGTGGGGCCGGGCTCGCTGCCCAGCGACTCGTCCATGATCGGACTCACCCCCACCGACACCCGAGAGTTGCTCGAAACCAACCTCGATATCGTCGTGCGGCTGCTGGCGGGGGAGACGGTCAGCGCTAAAACGGCCACCCATCAGCTCTTCGACGCCAAGCTGCAGCTTGCGCCCTACTCCGACGGTGGGATCCCACTGTCCGTCGCCGCCGTCGCATCGCCGACGGGCGCACGGCTGGCCGGCAAGCACGGCATCGGCCTGCTCTCCATCGGTGCCACCCTGACCGTGGAGGGTTTCAACGCGCTCTCCTACCACTGGGGCATCGTCGAGGAGCGCGCCGCGGCCTTCGGTGCGCAGGTCGACCGCAAGAACTGGAGCCTGGTCGGTCTGTTCCACCTCGCCGAGACCGAAAAGCAGGCCCGCGAGGAGGTCAAGTTCGGCATCGAGCCGTGGTTCCGGTACTTCCAGAAGGTGGCCGCGTTCCCGCAGATGACGATGCCGGGCGACCAGCTCGACGAGATGATCGACGTCATCAACGACAACGGGGCGGGAGTGATCGGCACTCCCGAGCGGGCACGGGAGCAGGTGCAGCGGTTGTGGGATCAGTCCGGCGGGTTCGGCTGCATGCTGCAGATGGGGCACGAATGGGCCAATCCGGCCGCCACCAGACGCTCCGCCGAACTGTTCGCCGCCGAAGTGATGCCGCATTTCCAGGGTCAGGCGCGGCCAACCCTGGATGCCGCCGCGCGCGCCGGACAGGCCCGGGAGAGCTTGGCGCAGTCGCAGTTGGACGCCGTCGCGCACATGACCAAGAAATATCAGGACGAGGTCGGCGCGAAGTAGCGGCTCGGGCACCGCAACCGGGTGAGCGCGGTTCGCAGCCCGGGCATTTCGCGCCCGGCTTCACACCCAGACGACAGCCTGGTCTCAGGGGGCGGCTAGGGGCGCGGCGCAAATCTGGAGGATGACCACCAACACCCCTCGCCCCACCCGCGCCGGCGGACGCCGGCGGCGATCACTGCTCGGACTGGCCGGCGTCGCGGTGCTGGCCGTCCTGGCCCTGAACGACGCGGCGCAGCCCCAGACCGCCGGAATCATGCCGGGATCCGGATCGGTGCGCCTGGCGGATTTGGCCATCTCACCCCAGGCGCCGCCGGGTGTTGCCGGCGGCGGCTTCGCCGCCGATGACGACGACGATCAAGCCCAGCTGCAGCAGCAGCTGAACCAGCAGCAGCTGCAGCAGTCCATGCAACAGGCCGAACAGCAAAACGAGCAGGCCCAACAGCAGTTCAATCAGGACATGCAGCAGCAGCAGACATACGAGAACCAGTTCAACAACCCGTAGCTCGTGCACCAAAGCGTGGCGGCCGCACCAGAAAGCTAGCGCCCGCCGTTGGATTCGCGCTCGGCCGCCTTCACCAGCCGGCCGGCGAAAAACCGCACCGCCCCGCCCATGGCGGCGCGCATCAGCGGACCCGTCCCGCGAACGCCTTCGGTGAACGAACCGGTCCAGCGGATGTCGGTTCCGCCCGCCGCGTTGGGCGTGAGGACGACCTCGCCGGCGTAGTCCTTGGCCGGGGTGGCGGGCCCCACCAGCTTGTAGGCGTGGCGGCGGTCCTGCTCGTACTCGACCGTTTCCTCCTGCACGTAGACCGGCCACATTCCCACCTTGCGGACCGCCCCGATGCCGCCCGGCGCGGGATCGCCCTGGCGGGCCCAACTCGAGTGCATGACAATCGGCTTGGCCCACCGCGACCAGTTGGCCCCGTCGGCCACCAGCCGGAACAGCGTCGCGGCGGGCGCGCTGCTGGTGCGGTTGATCTCGAAAGAAAAGTTCCGGCCCGGCATGACAACTCCTGGTGGTAGCAAACGGACGGCCCTGGACGCCGCTCGCCGGTAGGCTACCGCCCGCGCCGGTCCTGAGCCGGATCGGGTTGAGCGTCGCTATTCGTCCGTTGATCGAAGGTCTGCAGGAGACGGCGAATGCGCCCGCCGCTCTTGATGTTTGCCGATTCACCGCGCGGGGACCGTCGCACCGGCCTGCCTAGACTGCAGTCATGAATCGCGGTGCGCGGCACGACGGCCCAGACGGCCTGCTTCGGATCGAGGACTGCCTGGACGCCAGTGGCGCTGTCGTGCTGCCCCCCGGGGTCAACCTGATATCGCTCATCGACCGCAACATCGCCAACGTGGGTGACACCGTGGCGTACCGCTATCTCGACTACAGCCATTCGGCCGAGGGCGATGCCGAAGAGGTGACGTGGACCCGGTTCGGCGTCCGACTGGAAGCCATCGGCGCCCGAATCCAACGAGCCGCGAGTCGCGGTGAGCGCGTTGCGGTCCTCGCGCCCCAGGGCATCGACTACGTCGCCGGCTTCTACGCGGCGGTCAAGGCCGGAACCATCGCGGTGCCGTTGTTCGCGCCGGAACTGCCCGGGCATGCCGAACGCCTGGACACCGCGCTGCGCGATTCCGAGCCCACCGTCGTACTCATCACGACGGCCGCCGCAGAGGCGGTCGAGAAGTTCCTGGCCGGCCACCCGCACCTGCGCCGGCCGCAGGTGATCGCGATCGACCAGATACCCGACTCGGCGGGGGAGTCGTTCGTGCCCACCGAACTCGGCATGGACGACGTTTCCCACCTGCAGTACACGTCGGGCTCCACCCGGCCGCCGGTCGGCGTCGAGATCACCCACCGCGCGGTGGGCAGCAACCTGGTGCAGATGATTCTGTCGATCGACCTGCTGGACCGAAACACTCACGGCGTCAGCTGGTTACCGCTCTACCACGACATGGGTCTGTCGATGATCGGCTTCCCGGCCGTCTACGGCGGCCATTCCACGCTGATGTCTCCCACCGCATTCGTGCGACGACCCCAGCGATGGATCCGGGCTCTGTCCGACGGGTCGCGGCAGGGCAACGTCGTCACCGCCGCACCGAACTTCGCGTACGAGTGGGCCGCACAGCGCGGCCTGCCCGGCCGCGATGCGGACCTCGATCTGCGCAACGTGGTGATGATCATCGGCTCCGAACCGGTCAGCATCGACGCGATCAGGACCTTCAACAAGGCGTTCGCGCCCTACGGGTTGCCGCGCACCGCGTTCAAACCGTCCTACGGCATCGCCGAGGCAACGCTGTTCGTCGCGACCGTCGCCCCTTCCGCGGAGGCGACGGCGGTGTATTTCGACTCGGAACGGCTGGGCGCCGGACACGCGGTGCGCGTCGACGCGGATTCTCCCAACGCCGTCGCGCAGGTGTCTTGCGGTCAGGTCGCGCGCAGCGAATGGGCCGTCATCGTCGACCCGGCCACCGGATCCGAATTGCGGGACGGCGAGGTGGGCGAAATCTGGTTGCAGGGCAACAATGTTGGACGCGGCTACTGGGGACTGCCGGAGGAAACGCGGCGAGCGTTCGGCGCCGTTCTGCGATCGCGGCTCACCGACGGCAGCCACGCCGAGGGCGCCGACCGCGAACGCGCCTGGCTGCGCACCGGCGACCTGGGCGTGCATCTCGCCGGTGAGCTGTACGTGACCGGCCGGATTGCGGACCTGGTGACGATCGGCGACCGCAACCACTACCCGCAGCACATCGAGGCCACCGTCGCCGACGCTTCCGAGGTGGTCCGGCGCGGCTATGTGACGGCGTTTTCCGTGCCGGCCGACGATGACTCCCATGACCCGCGGCTCGTCGTGGTCGCCGAACGCGCCGCCGGCACCAGCCGCCAGGATCCTCAGCCGGCGATCGAGGCGATCCGCTCAGCCGTCCGGCGGGGGCACGGTCTGACCGTCTCGGACGTGCGGCTGCTGCCCGCCGGTGCCATCCCCCGGACCACCAGCGGCAAACTGGCCCGCAGGGCCTGCCGGGCCGCATACCTCGCCGGCACCCTGGGCGTCCACTAGCGGGCGGGCCGTACGCTCAAAAAGCCCTGCGCACGAACCGGGCTGGCTAGTCTCCACTCGGAGGCGCGAGATGGTTCTCAAGATGAGGGTGTCGCCGGATTTGATCGGCGGCGACGTGGAGGCCGGCTACGGCAAGGTGGCCGACGCGTTCCGGGCGACCTTTCGCGACCGCGCCGAAGTCGGCGCCGCCGTCGCCGTCTACCGCGACGGCGTCAAAGTCGTCGACCTGTGGGGCGGCTACCGGAACGGGTTGACCAAGGATCCGTGGCGGGCCGACACCATGGTCAATATGTTCTCCACGACCAAAGGCGTCGCCGCCCTGGTCGTAGCGGTGGCGGTGTCGCGGGGACTGATTTCCTATGACGCCCGGGTCGCGGATTACTGGCCGGAATTCGCGCAGGCCGGCAAGGGCGACGTGACCGTCCGCCAACTCCTGGGCCATCAGGCCGGCGTCTGTGCGCTGACACCGAAGCCCGCGCTGGCCGACGTGGCCGATCCGGAGCGGCTGTCCCCGATCCTGGCTGCCCAGGCACCGGCGTGGCGACCGGGTACCCGGCATGGCTATCACGCCATCACCCTCGGCTGGTACGAATCCGAGTTGATCCGCCGAACCGACCCCGCCGGGCGCACGCTGGGCCGATTCCTGGCCGACGAAATCGTCGCCCGCTGGGGACTCGACCTGCACATCGGACTCCCGGAGGCGGTCGACCGCAGCCGAGTGGCCCATATCCACAATTGGGCGCGCGCGGAGACGATGCTGCACCTAGGCGTCATGCCACCGGGATTCGTGGGCGCTTCGCTCAACCCGGTCGGCCTGACGGCGCGCACAATCGCGGTCCCGCGCGGTGTCAACCCGTTCAACGGCGATTACAACCGCGACGACGTGCGGGCGGTCGAGATCCCGTCGGCCAACGGCATCGGTACCGCCAGGTCGGTGGCGCGTATGTACGGCAGCGCGGCCTGCGGCGGCGCTGAGGTGCCGCTGAGCCCCGGCACCCTCGAGGCGCTGACGGCACCGGCGATGTCCCCGAGCCGCGGCGTGCGCGACAAGGTAATGCACATCGATGTGGCGTATTCGCTCGGTTTCTGTAAGCCCGTCCCGCAGTTCGTGTTCGGCTCGTCGGACAAGGCCTTCGGCACCCCGGGCTTCGGGGGATCGTTCGGTTGCGCCGACCCGGACACCGGTGTCGGCTTCGCCTACGTCATGAACCGGCTCGGGTTTCACCTCTGGAGCGATCCGCGGGAACTGGCGTTGCGGCAGGCCTTGTTTCGCGACGTGCTAGGGGTGCGCCCGCAGAGTTGACGTCAACGCCGGCGGCCCTGGTGGCATCCTGGCCATGTGGGTTTGGTTTTCCGGTTGGCGGAGCTGTTGATCGTCATCCTGCCGCTGACGGGCGCGATCGTGGCCGCCGTACGCGCGTTCGGCGCCTACCGGCGGCGCGGCGACGAGGAGTTGCGGGGCGTCGACCGGACACAACTGCCGGACCCTGCCGCCGCCGAGCGTGCCGGCGGGAATCAAGCGGCCCAGTGGCGCTCGATCCGGCGGATCCTCGATGAGCACGGCCGCACGGATGCGCGCTGGCTTGGGTACGAACTCGACGTCGCCAAGCTGCTGGACTTCCCGCTGATGACCGACATGCGCGACCCGAACACGATCGCGTTTCACAAAGCCAAGCTTCGCGCCGACTTCCTGCGGCCGGTCAAGGCCGAGGATCTGCTCGACGACCGCGACGGCGCCGCGCAGTACATGGCGGCCGTCGAGGACTACGTGACCGCGTTCAACGCCGCCGAGGCCGAGGCGATCCGCAGACGCCGCAACGATTTTTCCCGGACGGAGCAGCAGCGAATCGCGCGGGCGCAGAGCCTGTTGCGGGTGGCGGCCGATCCGGAGGCTGCGCCGCACGAACGCCAGCGCGCCTACCAGGTGGCCCGCAATGAACTCGACGGGCTGCTGGTCTTGCCCTCGGCGATACAGGCGAACATCGAGCGCGGGATCTCCGGCGAGCTAGAGCGATAGGGCCGACGATCCGATGACCGCAACACCCGACCCGCCGGCCGCCGAACCGAATGGGCCGAGCGGTCTCGAGGGGTATCCGCTCACCCCACCACCGCTGCCCCGGCCGGTGACGTTCGACCAGCACTGGCGCGACCTGACCTTCATCCACTGGCCGGTGGCCCCCGAAAGCATCGAACCGATGTATCCTCCCGGAACCCGTCCCGACATCTTCGCCGATAGGTTGACGTACGTCGGGCTGGTCCCGTTCGCCATGAGCAGCACCAAAGTTGGTTCCGCACTTCCCCTTCCGTACTTCGGCAGCTTTTTGGAGACGAACGTACGGCTCTACTCGATCGACGACGCCGGCCGCCACGGTGTGCTTTTCCGGTCTTTGGAAACGGCGCGGCTGGCCGTCGTACCCCTCACCCGCATCGGTCTTGGCGTCCCCTACACCTGGGCCAGAATGCGGATGCGGCGCGACGGCGACCACATCGCGTACGACAGCGTGCGCCTATGGCCTCAGCGCGGCTTACGCAACCGGATCGAGATCGTCGTTGGCGAGGTGGTCGAACCGACGCCGCTGGAAGTGTGGCTCACCGCCCGGTGGGGCGCCCATACGCGCAAGGCGGGCCGGACGTGGTGGGTGCCGAATGAGCACGGGCAGTGGCCGCTTCGCGCGGCCGAGATCGTCGAGCTGAGCAGCGAACTGGTGGAGGCGGCCGGGGTGCGGCCGGCCGGCGAGCGGTTGCGCGCCCTGTATTCCGGTGGTGTGCGAACGCGTTTCGGCCGCCCGCGGCCGGTGCGGTGAGTACAGAGCTACGGGCAGGTGTAGCCGCCGTCGATGATGACGTCCGAACCGGTCATGTAGCTGGAGGCCTCGCTGGCCAGATAGACGTAAAGGCCGGTGAGCTCTTCAGGGCGGCCGATGCGGCCGATCGGGATCTTCGGCTCCCATTGGCGGTGGTATTCCGTGAGGGGTTCGACGAGCTCGGTGAGGATGTAGCCGGGACTGACGCTGTTGACCCGGATGTTGTGGGGCGCGAATTCGACCGCCATGGCCTTGGTCAGGTGGATGACAGCCGCCTTGGAGGCGCAGTAGTGGCCAACCCGTTGCGGGACGTTGATGATGGTGCCCGACATCGAGGCGGTGTTGATGATGACGCCGCCGCGCCCCTGGGCGACCATCGCCCGGGCCGCCGCCTGCGCGGTCAAAAAGACACCGGTCACATTGGTGTCCTGGATGCGCTGGAACTCTTGGGGCGACATCTCCAGTATCGGGACGTCCGCGATGATCCCGGCGTTGCACACGGCGACGTCGATACCGCCCAGCTCCGCGGTCACCCGGTCCACCATGCCGTTCACCTGTTCGGGCCGGGTGACATCGCATCGGATCGGCACGACCTTGCCGTCGCCGTCGGCCGCCAGCTCCTCGGCGAGGCTTGCCAAAGCCTCGAAGTTCCGCGCCGCTATCGCCACATCGGCACCGGCCTGCACGTAGGCCTGCGCCACCGTCCGGCCGATACCGCTGGATGCCCCGGTGACCAACGCCCGCTTGCCGCGCAGACCGAACAAGTCCAACACGTTCATTCGATATCCCCATTCATACGAGCGACCAAAACCGAAACACGTTCTAGTGTGTCCGCTATGGGCAGATTCACCAGGGCAGAAATCGATAAGGCCGTCGAGAACTACACAAAAGTCGTCGAGGGATGCAGCGCTTCGGGCGACTGGCGGCCGTTCGCGGACCTCTTCACCGAGGACGTCGTCTACACCGAGCACCACTACGGCGTCTTTCACGGGCGCGAGGCGGTCCGCGACTGGATCGTCGCGGTGATGGCGCCGTTTCCGCACATGCGCTTTCCGTCCGACTGGACCGCCTACGACGAGGACAACGATGCGGTCGTCGTCATGATCAAGAACCTGCTGGACCACCCGACCGACCCGAACGGTGAGCCGTTCTGGTTCCCGAACTGGACCCGGCTCGTCTACGCCGGCGACGGGCTGTTCTCCAGCGAGGAAGACGTTTACAACCCCGACCGTGACGCTCCCGGTGTGGTTGCGGCCTGGATGCAGGCCGGCGGGCAGCTCGCCACGACCGAAATCCTGCAGCCCGGCGCCTAGCGTTGAGGCACGCGCCTAGTGGCGAGGCACGATAGTGCCTGCGCGCCAAGCGCTATCACCGACGCTAGCTTTGTTCTGACTCACCTACGCCATGCCGGCGACCGCCCGCCCGCGTCGCCGCGACCGGACCTTGCGCAACGCCTGCTCCCAGGCGAGCAAGGCCGTGGCTTTCACGTTGGCGGGCTGCACGCTGTCGCGGGACAGCAGCGCCGTCGCGGCGGCCTTCGTGGTCGCCGACGCCTTCGACGTGTGGCCCGAGTCGAACGGCGGCTGCGGGTCGTATTCGATCGCGAGCTGGATTGCCTTCGCGCGCGGTTCGCCGCCGATCTGTGCGGCCAGCCACAGGGCGAGGTCGAGCCCGGCGGACACGCCCGCGCTGGTGACGATGTCGTCTTGATGCACGATCCGTTCGTCGGCCACCGGAACCGCGCCGAATGCCTTCAGCGCGGGGATGGTCAGCCAATGCGATGTCGCGCGCCGGCCCTCGAGTAGGCCGGCGGCCGCCAGAATCACCGAGCCCGAGCACACCGACGTCGTCCAGTTCGCGGTGTCGTGGGCCCGGCGCAACCAGTCCAGCAGCGCGTCGTCGCGGGCATGCACCGGCGTCGACGGGCCGCCCGGCACGAGAATCACGTCGGGCGAAGGGGTTTCGCTCAGCGAGTGGGTGGCGCCGATGACCAGCACGCCGGAGTCGGCGGTGATCGGCCCGGCGTCGTGCCACACGAAGCGCACCTCGGCGCCCGGCAAGTTGCGCAGCACCTCGTACGGACCGATCATGTCCAGCGCGGTGAATCCCGGATAGGCCACAATGGCGATTTGGGTCATCAGTGTCGTCCTTTCGACGTCAGGCGAATGCCTTGCGGTATTGGTCGGGCGAAATACCCACGCGGCGAAGGAAATTGCGCCTCATGGTCTCCGCGGTGCCGAAGCCGCACCGGGCGGCGATCGCGACGACGGTGTCGTCGGTCTCCTCCAACTGCCGGCGCGCGGCTTCGGTGCGGACGCGTTCGACGTATTGACCGGGCGCCTCACCGATTTCGGCGGTGAATACCCGGGTGAAGTGGCGCGGGCTCATCGCGGCCCGGCGCGCCAGATCATCGATGCTGTGCAAACCGCCCGGTTCGGCCTCGATCGTCTCCTGCACCTCGCGGATCGAGTCCCTTCTGGCCCGCGGCATCCACACCGGCGCCGCGAACTGCGTCTGCCCGCCCGGTCGCCGCAAGTACAGCACCAGCCAGCGGGCGACCGTCTGCGCGACCTCGGTGCCGAGGTCATCCTCGATCAGCGCCAGCGCGAGGTCGATGCCCGCGGTGACGCCCGCGGCCGTCCATACCGCGTCCGAGCTCCGCACGAAGATCGGGTCGGCATCGACCTCTACGGCGGGAAATTCACTCGCCAACTTCTCGGCGAAGGCCCAATGCGTGGTCACCCGGCACCCGTCCAGCAGACCCGCCTCGGCCGCGAGAAACGCGCCGGTGCACACAGTCACCATGCGGCGCGCATGGGTGGCGGCGGTCTTGATCCAGGCGACCAGCGCGGCATCGAACCGCGCCGCGTCGACACCGGCGCCGCCGGGCAGCACCACCGTGTCGATCGGGTCGCCGGGGTCGGGCAGCGGGGTCGCCACGAAGGCCAGCCCGGTGGCTGTCTGCACCGGTTGGCCACCAACCGAGGCCATCGCGACGTCGTACGCTCCGCCGGTCAGCAGCGATGCGCCGGTGAACACCTCGTACGGGCCCACCACATCGAGGGCCTGTACGCCGGGAAAGCCGACGATCACCACGTTGCGAGGCATGGATCCAGTGTTGGACACGCCGGGGTGTGTCGTCTACGCCATGCATCCCACCAATTAGGACATGGGACCTGCTCCACGGCTGCCACGGCGGCCTTGGCAGACTGTTGCCCATGGCACAGATAACGTTGCGTGGAAACCCGATCAACACTGTCGGCGAGCTGCCTGCCGTCGGATCCAAAGCCCCGGCCTTCAGGCTGGTCGGCGGCGATCTGGCCGCGGTGAGCAGCGAGCAATTCGGCGGTAAGCCGGTGGTGCTCAACATCTTTCCGTCGATCGACACGCCGGTGTGCGCGAACAGCGTGCGGACCTTCAACGAGCGCGCCGCAGGCGGCGGGGCGACCGTCGTGAACGTCTCGAAGGACCTGCCGTTCGCGCAGGCGCGATTTTGTGGCGCCGAGGGCATCGAGAACGTCACGAGCGGTTCGGCGTTCCGGGACAGCTTCGGTGAGGACTACGGGGTCACCATCACCGACGGTCCGATGGCGGGGTTGCTCGCCCGGGCCATCGTGGTGATCGGCGCCGACGGCAATGTCGCCTACACCGAGCTGGTGCCCGAAATCGCGCAGGAGCCGAACTACGACGCGGCTCTGGCCGCGGCGGGCTGACCTGCAGGCCGCTGCGAGCTAGGGCCGGCCCACCCACTGCGACGTGGCCGCCAGCACCTCTCGGCAACCCCGCCACATCTCTTCGATGATGTCGGCGGCCGGGGGCAGATCCCGGATGCGCCCGGCCACCTGACCCGTGTTGGCCACGCTGGCGTCCATGTCGCCGTCGAAGTAGAGCCGCTGCACGCGTTGCAGTGCCGCGGCGCCCTCCTCGGCAGACGTCGCGGTATCGAGCTGCTCGGCGGCGGGTGTGCGGATCACTCGCATCATTCGCTTGCCGTCGAGGGGCAGCATCACCGTGCCGGTCTCGTCGGCGTCGATGACCGCTTGCTTGAGGTTGCCGTGCACCGGGGAGTCGGCCGAGGCGAGCAGCCGGGTGCCCATCTGCACCGCTTCGGCGCCGAGCACAAAAGCGGCCGCCATGGACCGCGCGTCGCAGATCCCTCCGGCGGCCACGATCGGGACGTCGACGTGGGTCGCCACCAACGGCAGCAACACCATCGTCGACGCGCCGAACCGGTTCTTGAATCCGCCTCCTTCGACGCCTTCGACCACCAGTCCGTCCACGCCGGCGTCGACGGCCTTCTTGGCCGCGGCCAGGGTGCCGACCACGTGGAACACGGTGATGCCCGCATCGTGCAGGCGATCGGTGAACACCGACGGGCTGCCGGCCGAGGTGGTCACGAACCGAATGTCGTTGGCGACGAGCAGGTCCAGCATCGCCGGGTCCCGGTTGAACAACAGCGCAATGTTCGCGCCGACGGCACCACCGGTCAGCTCGCGCACCCGCCGCAGGTCGGCTCGACCCTGATCCGAGGTGGTCTCGATGATTCCCAGCGCACCGGCATTCGACACCGCCGCTGCCAGCGGGGCGCCGGCGATGTAGGTCATCGGCGCCTGGATGATCGGGATGTCGATGCGCGCAAGCGCGCAGACCCGGTTGGGTGCGCGACCCGGGTCGCCGGTGGTCATCGGTCCCGCGGATCGACGAGATTGCGGAAGTTTTCCGACCGGTGCACGGATGCACCCAGGCTTCGCACTCGCTCGGTCAGCGCCCGGTCGGACGTCACGACGCGAAGGTCGTGCGGCGCTGCGTCGGCCGCGACCAGCCGGACGATCTCGTCGTCGGCCGAATTCGCGGCCGCCCTGGGTGCGTGCGCAATCTCTATCGCCGATGACGTGAGGGCCGCTGACGGCGGTCGCTCAAACACCACTGTCACCGTTTCTCCTTGACTCGACGCCCATCGGTCCAGCGTTTCGACCAACGTGACCATGGCACCATCGCGGTCCTTCCACCAGCCGTCGGGGCGGCTTCCGATCACATTCATGCCGTCGACAATCCAGCGCACAATCCACACCGTAAACGACGTGGCGCGGCGGGTGGTTTTCGTTCTGCAGGCCGTGAGTGGTTGATACGGTCACCGGTATCAGTTCCCCGCTGATGCCGTCGCACCCAATGATGGGGGGCCATATGACGTCGATCGCCGATACCGAGGACCGGGTTGTCGCGCTGGCCCGCGGCATGCGGGACCTGGTGCAGGCCGAAGCCGCCGAATCCGAACGCGCGCGCACCCTCACCCCGGCGATCGTCGACGCGATGTGGGGGAGCGGCCTGATGTCGGCGTTCAACCCGGTGGCGGCCGGTGGCGTCGAGCCGTCGTTCACCGGGATGATCGAAACCTGGATCGAGATGGCTTGGCAGGATGGGTCATTCGGCTGGGTGGGCATCGCCAACCTGCCGTCGTCCTTCGCCGCGGCGGCGTACCTGCCCGACGACGGTTTCGCCGAGGTGTTCACCGCGCACGACAACCGGGTCACCATGGGCGGCCAATTCTTTCCCAACGGACAGGGCAACGCCGTCGACGGCGGCTACTTGGTCAACGGCGCGTGGAACTTCGGCTCGGGCACCGGGCACTCCCAATACATCGCGGCGGGATTCTTTCCGATGGACAACGGCGAGATGCGCTGGATCAGTGAGGGTTTCCCCGAGATGCGGGTGGCCGTGATTCCGCGGGAACAGATCAGTTTCAACGACGGCTGGTTCGTGCAGGGGCTGAAGGGAACCGGCTCCTACGACTACAGCGCCGCGGAGGTGTTCGTACCCGAGAGCCGCACGTTCGAGCTGTTCGTGCGTCAGCCCTACCGGGGGACATCGCCGGCCACCAGGATGGGACTGATGCCCGTGACCGCCGCCGGGCACGCGTCGTGGGCGCTGGGCGTGGCCAAGAGCATGCTCGACGACGTCCAGGAGCTGGCCGCGACGAAGTTCCGGATGAGTGACATGGCATCGCTGGCCAGCCGCCCCACCTTTCAGAAGGGACTCGCGCATCACCGCGCGGCCTGGCGTGCGGCACGGCTCCTGGTGCTCGACGCGTTCACCTGCGCCGAAGGCGCGGTGGCGGCGGGGGAGGACCTGACACCGGCGCTGCGTGCCGACATGCGGGTGGCCGCCGTCTACGCCACCGACACGGCCCGAAGCTGCGCCGAATGGGCCCACCTGGTCGCCGGGACCAGCTCGATCCGGGAGGGCAGCCGGCTGGAGCGCGCCTTCCGTGACATCTACACCGGCACCCAGCACGCGTTCATCAGTGAGAAGGTCGCCATCGACGTCGCCCAGATCTGGCTCGGCATCATCGACGACCAGCCCGGGCTGTAGGTCGCCTGCCCCACATCCGGAAACGACGCAACTTCTGGTCATCGGGCAACGGCCGCGGTGGAATCACCGGAACACTCGAAGTCGAGAAGTCAACGGCGCGAGGATACCTGCGATTGTCGTCCGGCACTGCAATACCCTGACGCACAACCGAATTCAATGATTCCGACGGCTGAGCGGAACTACTGACTGCGCACTAGCAGCTTCATCTGCTTATTGCAGCACGTCTCCGCGTGCTCGGTCTCCGATGCGCAGGGACAAGGCTTTTCGTAAACCAGTACCGCTCCGCACTCTTCGCACTCGTAGTGTTGCCCGGCTTCTCGGGACATGATGCCCTCATCTCACGTCGTTTGCCGGACAGCAATTAATTCCGGCGGGTAGACCGATTCGACCGCTAATTCGGCGAAATGGGCCTGAGTCGAATGATGTCGCAGACTCAAGGCGGGAAGTAGGGTCCATCGGCCCTAAACGGAAACACGTCTCCTTAACACCGCTACCATTGCGCGCATGCGCGGCTCGAAAATCCTGATCACCGGCCCGACCGGTCAAATCGCCACCCCCATCGCACGGGCGCTTGCCGCCGACAACGAGGTCTGGGGGATCGCCCGTTTCACCGACCCCGCCGCGCGAGAAGGCCTCGAGAAGGCTGGAATTCGTTGCGAGAAGGTGAATCTGGCGGCCGGCGACTTCACCGGTCTGCCATCCGATTTCGAGTACGTCCTCAACTTGGCGGTGGCCAAGAGCGGCAGCTGGGACAAGGACCTGGCGGCCAACGCGGAGTCGGTCGGCCTGCTGATGGCCCACTGCCGCAACGCGAAGGCCTTCCTGCACTGCTCGTCGGCCGCCGTGTATGACCCGCCCGGCGATGACCCGCGCAGCGAGCGGTCCGCCCTCGGCGACAACCACAAGCCGCTGTTTCCCACCTACTCCATCTCCAAGATCGCCGGCGAAGTGGTCGCCCGATCGGTGGCGCGCGTCGTCGGCCTGCCCACCACGATCGCGCGGCTCAACGTTCCCTACGGCGACAACGGCGGGTGGCCGTTCTATCACATGGAGATGATGCTGGGCGGCATCCCGATTCCCGTCCCGCCCGGTGAGCCCGCCCGCTACAACCCGATACACGAGGACGACATCATCGCGACCATCCCCAAGCTGCTCGAGGTCGCATCGGTCCCGGCGACCACGGTCAACTGGTGCGGCGACCAGACGGTCAGCCTGCAGGAGTGGTGCGACTACCTCGGCTCACTCGTCGGCGCGGAGCCGCTCTTCGAGGCGAGCGAACAGGCGTTGCGCGGCAACCCCACCACCACCGACCGGATGCACGAGCTGATCGGCGGTACCTCCGTCGACTGGCGCGACGGGCTCCGCCGCATGGCGGCGAAATTCCACCCGGACCTCGTCGCCGTCTAGGGCACGGTCGGCCCACCGACCAGCCATCCGGCCTTCGCGACTGCGCCGTGCGCGATCTCGGGGGAAACCTCATCCGCATCCAAGGACTGCGTCGAGCCCATCCGCGTGCGGGTGCTTGACCAGCCGTGTGCACAATGCTAAGCAAGTGCTCAGCACTGAGCGCATTGGGCGCTACGGCGCCACGAGTGGCATACGAAAGGGATCAGATGACGGTGCAGGCGGTATTGGACGACATTCGCAAGCGCCCCGGAACGGGTGACGTCATCGCGGTCGTCGATCCCGCGACCGAGGAGACGATCACCGAATTCACCGACTGCGGGCAGGAAGCGGTCAACGACGCCGCCGTGCGGGCGAAGGCGTCCTTCGAGTCGGGTGTCTGGTCCGAGCTTCCGGGCCGCGAGCGGGCCAAGATCTTGTGGCGCATCGGGGACTTGATCGACGAGCACGCCGAGGATTTCGCCCAACTCGATTCGCTCAACACCGGCATGCCGCTGATGCAGGCCCAGTTGCAGATGTCCACCTGCTCGGAGTTCTTCCGGTACTACGCCGGCTGGTGTTCGAAGATCAACGGCGTCGCCTACGACGTGAAGACCGACGGCATCGCGACCGACAACTACGTCAATATGCACGCGTACACGCTCAAGGAGCCCTACAGCGTGGTGGGCCTGATCTTCCCGTGGAACGGCCCGATCTTCAACGCCAGCGCGAAGCTCGCGCCGGCCCTGGCCGCGGGCGGCAGCCTGCTCGTCAAGCCCGCCGAGGAGACGCCGCTGTCGGCGCTGCTGTTGGACAGGCTCATCCACGAGGCCGGCGTGCCCGAGGGCGTCGTCAACCTGCTGACCGGTTACGGCCACACCGCGGGCGCCGCGATCACCGCGCACCCCGATGTCCAGAAGGTCGCCTTCACCGGGTCGACCGAGGTCGGCAAGGAGATCGTGCGGGCCTCGGCGGACAACCTGAAAAAGGTCACGCTGGAGCTCGGCGGCAAATCGCCGGTGCTGATCTTCGACGACGCCAACCTGGACAACGCGATCATGATGGCATCGCTGGGCATCTTCGTGCACTCGGGCCAGGGCTGCGTGTGCGGGTCGCGCATCTTCGCCCAGCGCGGTGTCTACGACCGGGTCGTGGAAGGCATTGCGATGATGGCGAATTCGTTCAAGCTGGGCGCCCCCAGCGAGGAGGGCTGCGTCAGCGGCCCGCTGATCAGCCAGAAGCAACTGAACCGCGTCATGGGCTTCATCGACGAGGGCAAGAAGGACGGCGTCGAGGTGGTCACCGGCGGCCACCGGCTGGACCGCAAGGGCTACTTCGTCCACCCGACGGTGCTCACCAACGTCGACACCAGCATGCGGCTGTACCAGCAGGAGATCTTCGGCCCCGTGGTCACCATCCTGCCGTTCGACGACGAGGACGAGGCCGTGGCCCTGGCCAATGACACCACCTACGGCCTGGCGGCCACCGCCTGGACGGAGAACCTCGGCCGGGCCCACCGGATCATGCGGCGACTGCAGGCCGGCAGTGTCCAGGTCAATTGCCAGCTGGTCTTCGACCACGATGTGCCGTTCGGCGGCTACAAGCAGTCCGGCTGGGGCCACGAGTTCGGGAAAGAGGGCCTCGAGATCTACCTCAAGACGAAGTCGGTCTGGGCTCAGCTCTAGACCTGTCGTCTCACAACGAAAAGTCCCGGACCGCAAGCAGGTCCGGGACTTTTCCGACGGCCGTCAGACGGGTCAAGAACCCTTGTTGTAGCGGGTGAGGAATCCGACGGAGGCCACCGCGGCGGCGGTTCCGATCACGCCCCACAGCACCAACTGGAAAGCCATCGCGCCGAAGAACCAGCCGAAAGTCATTCCGATGTAGAGCATCCAGATCAGCCGGAAAAAGCTCCAGACCGCGACCAGGCCGGTGCTGATCCCGATGTACAGGCTTCGTTGCCGATCGACACGGTTGATCTGTTCCTGGATGCTGGTCGGCACGATGTTCATTTGCTGTCTTCCTTTCGTAAGGCGCCGCCTCGTTGGCGTCGTCGTTGCGCCAAGTACAGGCCCGCGAACCGGCTACCGATCCCAACCCTGCGCGCGACGACGGCCGCACTACCCCTGCTTCGCGCCGGATGGCAAGGGTCGGGTGGCACGGCTATCGGGGAGTGACGTCACTTGCGGGCACCGGGGCGCGGGTGGGTCAATGCATCTGAACACCTGCGATCGCGGGGGATCGCGTCCGCCGCTCGACTCGAGGGAGGGGTCCCCATGATGAATCCGATCAAGCTCGCCGAACAGGTCGCCGAATCGGTGCTGGCGGTGGGCGGCATCCGGGTGGGCACCGAGGAGCCCAAGTACACGCACCGCCGACTTACCGACACCGTCGAAATCCGCCGCTACGGTCCGCGGATCGCCGCCGAGACGGTTGTCGACGCCGACGAGAACCGCGCCCGCAACGAAGGGTTCCGGCGATTGGCGGGATACATCTTCGGCGGTAATCGGGGCGATCAATCGATCTCGATGACGGCACCGGTCAGCCAGCAGTCGAGCCGGGGCGGCGAGCGGATCGCGATGACCGCGCCCGTCGCCCAATCCGCAGGCACCGAGAGTGGCTGGGCCATCCGGTTTTTCATGCCCGCCAAGTGGACGATGGAGACCCTTCCCGCGCCCAACGATGACCGGGTCCGCCTCGTCACCGTGCCGCCCGCGACCGTGGCGGTGCTGCGATTCAGCGGTGACCGCAGCCCCAAGGCGGTCAGCGCCCGCACGGGCGAGCTTTTGACGATATTGCGGGACAAGGGGATTCAACCGACCGGCAATCCCGAAGCCTGGTTCTACGACCCACCGTGGACGGTGCCGATGCGGCGTCGTAACGAGATCACCGTCGCCGTCGATCCGGCCTCCGTTCCCGACTAGCCGGCACGGCACGGCTACGGTTTGCCGATGATGAATCCTGGGGACAACCCGCACCCGGATGCCGGGCTGCTGACCGGCGTCTCGGAAACGGCGCTTCTCACGCTTTACGGAAGGGCATACCAGGCCGGGCACCCGGACCCGATCATCGACGACCCGACGGCCGTCAGGCTCGTCGAGTCCATCGACTTCGACTTCGAAAAATTCGGCCGCAAGGGCCAGGAGATGGCGCTGCGCTCGCTGGCCGTCGACCAGTGCGCGATCGACTACCTGATCACGCACCCCCGCGCAACCGTCGTCGCGCTTGCCGAAGGCTTCCAAACGTCGTTCTGGCGCCTGGACCGCGCCCTGCCCGACCCGCAATTCACGTGGGTCTCGGTGGACTTGCCGCCGGTCGTCGAACTTCGACAGCGCCTGCTGCCGCATTCCACGCGCATCACCCACCTCGCGCAATCCGCGCTCGACTACGGCTGGATCGACAAGGTCGACGCCCGCCACGGCGTGTTCATCACCGCCGAGGGCCTGTTGATGTACCTGCAGCCCGATGAGGCGCTGGGACTGATCGCCCAGTGCGCCAGCAGCTTTCCCGGCGGCCAGATGTTCTTCGACCTACCGCCGACGATCGTCAAGCACATCGCGCGAAACGGGCTGCGTTCGTCCAAGCGCTACCGGGTGCCGCCGATGCCGTTCAGCCTCTCGGCCCGTCAACTGACGCGATGGGCGCAGACCACGCCCGGCATCCGCGCCGTGCACGATGTGCCGATGCCCAAGGGGCGGGGCGTGTTCTTTGGAACCCTGTATCCCGCGTTGTGGCGGTTCCCGCCGATGAAGCCCTACCGCGGGATCTACGCCCTGCTCGAATTCGGTTGAGCCTCAACCGACCTTGACCACCAGCTTGCCGACGTTCTTGCCGTCGAACAGCATGTTGATCGCGGTCGGCAACTGCTCGAACCCCTCGACGACGGTCTCGAGCGGCGTGAGCTTTCCGGCCTCGATCAGGCCGGCGATCTCGCCGATCGCCTCCGCCGCGCGCCCGAAGTGATCCAGCACGATGAAGCCCTGCACGGTGGCGCGCTGAATGAGCAGGTTGCCGAATGCGCGCGGACCCGGCGGGGGGTCTTCGGCGTTGTAGCCGGAGATCAAACCGCAGAGCGCGACGCGGGCACCGATGTTGAGGCGCGCGAAGATCGCGTCCATCAGATCGCCGCCGACGTTCTCGAAGTCGACGTCGATGCCGTCGGGCGTGGCCGCCGCCAGCTGGGCGGCCCAGTCGTTTGCACGGTGGTCGACGGCCGCGTCGAAGCCGAGCTGATCGGTCAGCAGCGCGCATTTCTCGGGCCCGCCGGCGATGCCGACGACACGAGCACCGACGGCCTTGGCGAGCTGACCCGCGACCGAGCCGACCGCGCCGGCCGCCGCGGAGACGATGACCGTCTCACCGGGCCGCGGCTTGCCGATGTCGCGGATCCCGATCCACGCGGTGAGCCCGGTCATGCCCAGCGCGCCCAGGTAGGCGCTCGGCGAGATGCCCTGCGCGACGTCGACCGGGTTCACCATCGCCGTGTCGTCGAGGACCGCGTACTCCTGCCAGCCGAGCAGGCCTTGCACCTGCTGGCCGACCGCGAATCTGGCGCTCTTGGACGCGACCACCTCACCGAGCCCGGCG
This sequence comes from Mycobacterium mantenii, assembly GCF_010731775.1. Taxonomy (NCBI): domain Bacteria; kingdom Bacillati; phylum Actinomycetota; class Actinomycetes; order Mycobacteriales; family Mycobacteriaceae; genus Mycobacterium; species Mycobacterium mantenii. Next base: position 1,409,399 of record NZ_AP022590.1, read on the forward strand.
GCGCGCATGACCTCGCCGATCCCGACCGGGGGCAGGTACGTCGGGGTGTCGTTGATCCACATGCGGTTCGTGGGGTCGAGCGAAATCCAGCCGACCCGCACGAGCGCCTGGCCATCGCCGAGCTCGGGGATCGCCTCCTCGCTCAGTTCGAAGGTGTTCGGGCCGATGCGTCCGGTGGGTCGTTCGCGAAGCAGGAAGCGACGGTTTCGTCCGGTCATTAGCGCACCGTACCCTCAGCGCAGGCGGGCGTTCTACCCTGCACAAAGGGGGCCGCTCGGCCGGAGGTGCGCTCGATGAAGGTGATGCCGCGAGTTGTCCTGGTATCGATCGCGATTGCGGTCGCCGCTTTCGTCGAGCCCGGATCCGCGTACGCCGATCCGCCGCCCACCCAGGTGATCACCGTGATGGCCGTCGGGCCCGGCGGCGAAGCGATCAACGGCTATCACGTGCTGTCCGGGCCGGACAACGTCGGGCGAGCCAGCGACTGCTCGGAGCCGTCACCGTCGGCGGTGGCCGACAACGTCTACTACTGTTCGCCGAGCGCGGCCGGGGCCGGCACCTGCTGGCCGTCCACGCCGGGATCGCTGCTGTGCGTGGACAATCCGTGGGACAGGCAGCTGCACCGGGTGATGTTCGACGGTCAACTTCCGCCCGTGCACGCGACCGCCAACCCGGACCCATTCGGGCTCACCCTCGACGACGGCACCCGCTGCCTGCTGCGCAACGGCGGCGCCTGGGGTGGGCGGCCCGATGGATACGTCGGCGTCTACGGATGCGGCGGCCCCGGCAGCGACCTTGCCGTGCTGTGGCTGCCCAGCCAGGGCGCCGGTTCCTGCATCGACCGCTCCTCGGCGGCGTGGACCGTCAAGGTCGGTCGCCTCGGCGCACCGGACGCCATCCTTCCGCCACCTGCGACCCGCGCCTTGACCGAGGCCTGGCTCGCCGGGGGCAGGGCTGATCAGTAGGGCGGCACCGGGGCTGCTATAACGCAACGTATGTCAGGCGACGCGCACACGATCACCCATGTTTCCGACACCGCCCGATGGACGGCGTTGCACCGGGCGACCGAATCAGCCCGCCCCGATGCGCTGTTCCGCGACCCACTCGCGGGACGCCTCGCCGGTGCACACGGCCGCGCGATCGTCGACAACGTTCGCTGGACGGATCGCAGCGGTTTTTGGCTGGTCGCGCGCACCAAGCTCATCGACGACGCCATCGCCGACGCGCTCGCGAACGGCTGCGACCGGGTGCTGAATCTCGCCGCCGGCCTGGACACCCGGCCCTACCGCTTAGACCTCCCACCCGATCTCACCTGGATCGAGGCCGATCTGCCCAAGCTGCTCGAGGAGAAGACGCAAATACTCGGCGATCAGACCCCGCGCTGCCGGCTCGAGCGCACAGCGGTTGACCTCGCCGACCCGCGCGCCCGAGACGCGTTCTTCAACAACGCGCTCGACGGTGCGGCGAAGGTCTTCGTGCTGACCGAGGGCCTGTCGATGTACCTCGAGCCCACCGCCGTCGTCGGGCTTTCGGATGCGATCAAGCGCCCCGAGGTCGCGTGGTGGATGCTCGATTTCGCCTTTCCGGGCCTGAAGAAGCGGATCAACAAGAACGTCGCCGGAATTTCGGAAAATGCGCCGTTCAAGTTCGCACCCGACAACGGGCTGGCCTTTTTCGAAGACCTCGGTTGGCGGACCGTGGAGGCGGAGTCGGTACTGGTGGCCGCCCACCGATTGCATCGCCTACCGTTCTGGATGCGTCCGCTTGCCTGGCTGCCTCGACCGGATTTGCGTCGGCCGGGCCGCAAATCGTCGAGTGCGGTCGCCCTGCTCACCCACTGACGGCGGCTCTCACCAAACGCGAATCCAGTCGATGAGCATGTCGGCGGGGTAGCTGCCCGGGCCCGGGTCTTCGCCACCCGAGCCAGCGACCGCGAGGTTGAACACGGGATACGCCGTGTATCCGGGCGCGTTGAAAGGCCAGTCCGGCAGTGAGCTGGCCGGTACGTCGAAGTAGGGCGCCGCGCCGTCGGTGTAGTCCTTCCAGAACCGGATGCCGGCCTCGTCCCACTGCGTGCGCCAGGTATGCCACGCGCTGTCCACCGCGACGTTGTGCGTCTTCCATTCGCCGCCGTTGGCTTTGGCGTGCACGGTAGTGGCCGACGGCCATTTGCCGTTGCCGTACCACTCCATGACGTCGATCTCGCCCTGGTCCTCGTTGCCCAGCCAGTAGGCGGGCCAGGCACCGGGGGTCAGGCAGTCCAGCTTGATCCGTGCCTCCCAGGTGTGGCCGACACCGCCGCGCCACAGACTCTGCACCTTGCCGCTGTAATAGGTGGGGCCGTCCTTGGCGGCGCGCAGCACCAGGTTGGACTTGCCGTCGACGAACACGTTGCGCCGATCATCGCGGTACTGCCCGATGTTCTCGGGTCGTTCCCAGTAGGTCGGGTCCTTGATCGTCTCGCGGGCTTTGGCCACCGCCCATTTCGACGCATCCGGGGCGGAACCGGCCGGGCCGTCGAAATCGTCGGAGAAGATGTAGTTCCCGGATTGGCTGCTGGGCGCAGCGGGCGGCGGTATCCGACCGGCAGGCTCGTCCGGCCGGGGCGGGTAGGCCCAGGCCTTGGGGGCCGGCAGCGTGGCTGCCAGCACGCCGATCCCGGTTGTCAAAATCATGCGGCGGCGATCGATCTCCGGCATAAGCAAGGGACCCTAGCAGCCAACCGTGCACAACGTTGAAACGGAAATTCTGTCGGTGCCTGTCGCTAGGGTTCTGATCGCGGTCGGACCAGCACGGACGACAGCGCGACAGTGGCAACGGATAACGCTCGCGAATTCACGGCCAATTCTCATCTTGGCAGGTGTTTGGTCTCAGGATTCGGCGGGCATTCTGGAATCACGATCCGATAACCACACTGTTGTAGCTTTTGCGGGTGGTACTGAGAGGAGTGACGATCGTGGCGAATACACCAGAAGGCACGGTTATTTTCCTTCAGTCGCATCCGCTATGGGCCGCCGCTAAGCGCCGGGAACGCGAACGCAATGAAGCGATGCGTCGTCATCCCTCGTACCGCGCTCGTCAGCGCGCCGCGGCCGCTGGCAGCCCGGTCGTTCCGATGGTCCGCAACTTCAAGCTGTACTCGAGCGGCAACACTCCGGCCTGAATTCGCTACAAATAGTGGTGACCCCCGTTTAGAACTGGGTGCCGGAAAGATAACGCCGGTCAATGAATAACCCGTCGCGCCGGCCAAACCCCTAGGTTTTGGTTGGGGCATTTACGGCGGGCCAATGTCCACCGACTGGGATGGGCTAATACCGCGTCGTTCGGTATCCCGCGGGCGATGATGGCCGCCGTCGGCCATTGGTTGCGCTCCACGGGCTTGAGCATTCTGCGCGGGGATGTCATGCCCTTCCAGAACCGGTGCGCTGCTTACATCCTCAGGGTGAATTCGTCGGTGACTTCGTCCCGCGGGATCGGCGTCAGACGCGCCATCGCGTCTCCTCTCGGCTGGCGACGCGCATTGGGCAGACTGCAGATTGCACTCAATCCTAGGCAGCGCCACGGCGTCAACGCAGCTCGCGATCACCCCGGGCGGGGGATTGCGTACAGTCTGCGGGTCAGGGCCGCAAGCCGGCCAGCACCATGGCGGCGAAGGCATCACCGATCTCGGCCAGCGAATTGCGCCCGCCCGGCACATACCAGCGGTGAATCCAGTTGTGCATGCCCAAAATGCCGAGCATGGCCAGGCGCGGGTCCAGATCCGAACGGAACGCGCCGGCTGCGACACCCTCTTCGATGATCGCCAGCAGCGTCTTGCCGTAGGCGTCGGCGTTGGTGACGATGCCCTGCGCTTCGGGAATGGTTGCGATGTGCTGACTTTCGCCGAACAGCAGGAAGAGTTCGGGATACGTCGCGAGGTCGGTGATGTAGGAGCCCAGGGCGCGGCGCAACTTCTCCTCGGGCGCCGCGTCGGATTCGAGCGCTTCGCGGCAGTGCCGGGTCATCTCGTAGGCCGGCTGCTCGATGAGCGCGATCAGCAGTTCCTCTTTGGTGCCGACGTAGTAATACAGCGAGGCCCGGTTGATACCTACCTCGACGGCGACGTCTTCGAGCCGCGCCCGGGCGAATCCCTCGCGACGGAACACTTCGGTGGCGCCCTTGAGAATGGTCTGCCACCGCTCGTTGGACGCGCGGCGGTCGGCATTGCGCCGCTCGTGGCGGCGACGGGCGTTATCGCTCTGCTGGTGTACGGCTGGAATCGTCGGCCTCCTGGTGTACGGGTGTCGTGTTGTCAAACTACGCCAGTGCGCGGGCTGACCTGAGGCTTAGCGCGTCTGTCAACGTGAACGTTAACGTTAATAAATGGGGTGGCAGCGTTTTAGCGTCCCCTACTGATGCAAGTACGTGATTCCCGAGTTCCGGGGGCACATGGATCCGCTGCGCGCCAGCTACGACACGGCGGTCGCGAAGAAGCGCGACTACGGCGCGCCGGCGATGGCCGCGATCAGAAAGGCCTACGAGGACGCCGGCCAGCACATATTCAAGGACCTGACCCCACCAACCTGCGTTAGGCATAAACGGGGCCGGGATCAATGGCCTCGGCATGCCCTCAGGGCACACGCGTACCGTCTACCGACCCCTACCCACTTCACGAAATCTGCTAGCACCCGCGCCAACGGACCGCAGAGTCGCCTGTTCGACGGGCGCAGCGGCGCGCGGGCAGCTGAGCACGGGCGAAGGCCATTGCGATCGGGGGCGTTTGGCCCTATCAGGTCACCGGCCGGGGCGCGAGGGTGAATTCATACACGATGAACATCGCCTTGCGCGGAGAGGTAGGATTGACTCAGATCACCGAAATAGACAGCGCTGCAACGGGATTGACTTCTATCGAGGCGCAAGAACGCCTACGGCGCTACGGCCCCAACGAGATCGAAGAGCGCCACCGCAATCCGGTGCTGGAATTTCTTGGGTATTTCTGGGCCCCAATCCCGTGGATGATCGAGGTGGCGCTGGCGTTGTCGCTGGCCGCTCGGCATTGGACGGACGCGGCGATCATCGGCGTGTTGCTGGCGATGAACGGGCTGGTCGCGTTCTTCGAGGAACACCAGGCGGCCAGCGCGATCGCCGCGCTCAAGCAGCGGCTGGCGATCTCGGCGAGGGTGCTGCGCGATGGCGCATGGGTAACGGTCGCGGTGCGCGAATTGGTGCCGGGCGACGTGGTGCGGGTGCGCCTCGGCGACGTTGTTCCAGCCGACCTGCGGGTGCTTGACGACGTAATGCTTGAGGTGGACCAGTCCGCGCTGACGGGCGAGTCGCTGGCCGTCAGTCGCGGACGGAGCGAGAGCCTGTATTCGGGGTCCATCCTGGTGCGCGGGGAGGCCGACGCCCTGGTGTGCGCCACCGGGGCGTCGTCGTACATGGGCAAGACCACCGCACTGGTGGAAAGCGCGGGCACCGTGAGCCACTTTCAGCGTGCGGTGCTGCGCATCGCCAACTACCTGATCGTGATCGCGCTCGTCCTGGTGACCTTGACGGTCGCGGTCTCGCTGATCCGCGGCAATCCGGTTCTGCAGACGCTGGAGTTCGCCCTGGTGGTCACGATCGCCTCCATCCCGGTCGCGCTGCCGGCCGTGCTGTCGGTGACCATGGCCATCGGCGCGCGCCAGTTGGCCCGCCACGAGGCGGTGGTCAGCCACCTGCCTGCGGTCGAGGAACTCGGCGGCATCGATCTGCTGTGCTCGGACAAGACCGGCACGCTGACCCAGAACCGTCTCGCGCTCACGGCCCGCTGGACCGCCACCGCCGTCAGCGACGACGAGCTACTCGGCGCCGCCGCACTGGCCTCCCGTGCCGAGGACAACGACCTCATCGACCTGGCGGTAATTGCAGCCGCCGACCGACCTCAGGCTGCGCGCGTGGGCAAGTTCATCCCGTTCGATCCGGTCAGCAAACGCACCGAGGCGCTCGTGCACGGCTCCGACGGGGAGACGTTCCGGGTCAGCAAGGGTGCACCGCAGGTCATTGCCGCTTTGTGTAACGGCGACGGCGCGGCCACCGAGATCGCTGCCGTGGTGGAAAGTTTCGCCGGCCACGGCTACCGATCCCTCAGCGTGGCCAGGACCAACGGCGACGGCTGTTGGCGGCTGATGGGTGTGCTGGCGTTCGCCGACCCGCCCCGTGACGACTCCGCGGCGACCGTCACCGCCGCGAAAGCACTCGGCATCGACGTCAAGATGGTCACCGGCGACCAGGTCGCCATCGGCCGCGAGATCGCCCGGCAGGTCGGCCTGGGGCAGCAGATCCTCGACGCCGCCGTCCTCGACAGCGGCGCCAGTGACGACGACTTGGGCGCTCGGGTGGAAGCCACCGACGGCTTCGCGCAGGTCTTTCCCGAGCACAAGTACCACATCGTGCGGCTGTTGCAGGCCCGCGGGCACATCGTCGGTATGACCGGCGATGGCGTCAACGACGCCCCCGCGCTCAAACAGGCCGATGCCGGCATCGCGGTGTCTGGGGCCACCGATGCTGCCCGCGCGGCCGCCGACGTGGTCCTGCTCGCACCCGGCTTATCGGTGATCGTGTCCGCTATCGGGCAGGCCCGCGAGATCTTTTCGCGGATGACCAGCTACGCCACCTACCGCATCGCCGAGACCATCCGGGTGCTGCTGCTGATCACCCTGGCGATCGTGTTCATGAACTTCTTCCCGGTCACCGCCGTGATGATCGTGCTGCTGGCGCTACTCAACGATGGCGCCATCCTGTCCATCGCGTACGACCATGTGCGCGGATCCGCCAAACCGGTCAGGTGGGACATGCGAAGCGTGCTCACGGTCGCCACGGTCCTGGGCATCACCGGAGTCCTTGCCAGCTTTGTGCTCTTCTTCCTCGCCGACACGGTGTTCGGCCTGAGCCACGACGTCATCCGCACCATGATCTACCTCAAGCTCTCGGTCGCAGGGCATCTGACAATCTTCCTCACCCGCACCCGCGGGCCCTTCTGGTCGCGGCCGGCGCCAGCACCGCTCCTGCTGGCCGCGGTCTTCGGAACCCAGGCCGTCGCCACCCTGATCGCCGTGTACGGCGTAGCGATGACCCCGCTGGGCTGGCGGTGGGCCGTTCTTATATGGGCCTACGCGGTGGTGTGGTTCCTCTTCAACGACCGGGTCAAGCTGATTGCGTACTGTTGGCTTGACCGCCACCCCCGGCGCAAAGCCCGAAGCGCGCCCGCATCAAGCTGATTCGGCTCGACGGGACCGGCGCGATTCCAATTGTCCGGGCTCGGGCCGCCCGCGAGCTCTGGGGCCGCACCCGGGTGAAGGCGATCAGAGCTTGCCCGCGACGAAGTCGGCGGCCTGGTTGGCCATGCCCGCGTCGATGTAGGCGCCCGCCAGATGCTGCGGCCAGTTCTGCTTCCAGGTGTTCGGGTCGGCCGGGTTGCAGATCGGGTCGGCGCCGTGGCACAGCTCGATGGTCCGGTCGTTGTAGGTCGGGTTCAAGTTGGTGATCGGACCCACCCATTGGCTTCCGTTGCCGAACAGTGCGACAGCGGCGATGTGCTGATCGACGCCCGGCGGCAGCGGGCTGTCGAAACCGAACGCGCCGATGGGCGCCGCCAGCACGACGTCGGTGACCGCCGCACCCAGCGAGTAGCCGCCCAGCACCAGGCGGGTGTCCGGGCAGTTGTTGACCATGTCCTGGATGTGGTGACTCATGTCGTTGGCGCCCTGGGCAACTTCGGTGTCGGCGGGATACTGCACGGCGTAGACGCCGACGGTCTTGTTCACCTTGGCGCGGACGTCGCTGATGAACGCGTTACCCAGGGCGCCCGCCCCGGGTGATTCGTTTCGTCCCCGGGCGAACACGATCTGCACCGGGGGGCAGTTCGCGGCCGCGGCCGGTGGAGCCGCCCCCGGCGTCTCGGGCGGAAGCACGGCGGCGGGCAGCATCAGGGCGACCGCGGCCATTACCGCGGCAAGGCCGACACCAGCAGATTCACGGACAAGCAAGGCGCGCACGCCCATGATGTTAAGACGAACCCGCTCCGGCCGCTGGGCAGCCGGTATATAGATTTCGAGTGCTCGCTCAGCGCGAACATCGACCACGGTGTCGACGGGGTCGATCGAGACGATAGGTTCGGCTGATGAGTCACGGCGGCGCGGGTGCGCCCGAGCGCTTGTTCGCGCTGGCCGAACAGGTACAAGGTTTCATGCCGGCCGACGAGGGGCGTGCCCTCTACGACGCTGCGCTGCGGTATCTCGGCGGGGGCATCGGCGTCGAGATCGGCACGTACTGCGGCAAATCCACCCTCTTGCTGGGCGCAGCGGCGCAGCAAACCGACAGTGTCCTCTACACGGTCGACCACCATCACGGTTCCGAGGAACACCAGGCCGGGTGGGAGTACCACGACGCGTCGATGGTGGATGAGGTCACGGGCCTGTTCGACACGCTGCCGACGTTTCGTCGTGCGCTCGATACGGCCCGGTTGGACGAACACGTCGTCGCGATCGTCGGCAAGTCACCTCTGGTGGCGCGGGCGTGGCGCGCACCGCTGCAGTTCTTGTTCATCGATGGCGGCCACAGCGAAGCCGCCGCGAACCAGGATTTCGACGGCTGGGCCAAGTGGGTCGCCCCCGGTGGGGGGCTGGTCATCCACGACGTGTTCCCCGACCCGAAGGACGGCGGGCGGCCGCCGTATTACATCTACTGTCGCGCAATCGATTCCGGGCAGTTCCGGGAGATTTCAGTCACCGGTTCACTGCGGCTGCTCGAACGTGTCAGCGGCCGGCCCGGAGAGCAGGTCTAGCGGGAGAGGCGGGCTACCGGCCCGGGCCGGTGACCACGCATTCGCAGTCGAAGTCGGTCTGCAGACCTACCGGCAGCTCGTCGCCGCGGAAGATTCCCGCACCGGCCGTGGTGTTCGACAGGGCGTCCGCCGCCAAGATCATCGCCGCGCCCGTCCAGGTGGTGCGCTCCTCGGGCCATCGCTTCCCGTCCGCGAAAACCAGTCCCGTCCAATATGATCCGTCGTTCTCGCGGAGATGCTGCATCGCCGCGAACTGCCGATGAGCATCGGACCGCTGCCCGATGGCGTCCAGCGCCATCACCAGCTCGCAGGTTTCGGCGCCCGTCACCCACGGGCGATCCCCGACACACCGAATGCCCAGGCCGTCGACCACGAAGGCATCCCAGCGCTGCCTGATGCGCGCGGCCGCGGCCGGACCCCGCAAGGCGCTGCCGAGGATGGGGTAGTACCAGTCCATCGAGTAGCGGTCTTTTTCGGTGAACGCCTCGGGATGCGCGTCGATGGCGTGTCCCAGGCGGCCCAGCGCCAATTCCCACTCCGGCTGCGGATCGCCGACGAAAACGGCCAGCGCAAGGGCACAGCGGATACTGTGAAAGATGCTCGAGCACCCGGTCAGCAGGGCTTCCGGCAATACCCCGGCTTCGCTTCGCGCCCAACCGATCTCGCCGTAGCCGACCTGCATGTCGATGACGAAGTCAATCGCTTGGCGCACCACCGGCCACATCTGGGCCGCGAACGACACGTCGCCGGTGACCAGGACGTGGTGCCACACGCCGGCGCCGATGTAGGCGCAGAAGTTGCTGTCGCTGTTGGCGTCTTCGATGACACCCGCCCGGAATTGAATGGGCCAGGAGCCATCGGGGCGCTGGGTGCGCCGGCTCCAGTCGAAGGCCGCCCGCGCCGGCTCCAGTAGCCCGGCGGTGGTGAGCGCCATCGCGCATTCGATGTGATCCCACGGATCGGTATGCCCGCCCTCGAACCAGGGGATGGCACCCGTGGGTTCCTGTGTGGCGGCTATAGATAACGCGGTTTGTCGGCATTGCTCGGGAGTCAGCACCCCCGGAACGGCTGGCGGGTTAGACCGATGCAACTGAATACCCTTCAGTTGCCTGGCTTTTCGCCTCCTGCGGTTTGACAAAGTACATCGCTACACTTTTGCCCACCAGCGGATTGAGCAGCGACTCCGCCAGCTGGGTGATCTTCGGTCGCTGCATCAGGTCCCACACCAGGAGCTTGTGGTAGGCGGTCACCGCGCGGTGGTCGGTGTTCTGCACGCCCACAGCGCATTTGAGCCACCAGAAGGGGGAGTGCAGTGCGTGGGCGTGGTGGGTATGGGTCAAGGTCATTCCGCCGCCGAGGATCTTGCCGCGTAATTCACTGGCCCGGTAGATGCGTACGTGGCCGCCCTCGTTGCTGTGGTATTCGTCGGACAGCAACCAGCACACCTGCTCGGGCAGCCAGCGGGGGACACTGACCGCCAGCGTGCCACCGGGTTTGAGCACCCTGATCAGCTCGGCGATCGCCGCATCGTCGTGGGGGATGTGCTCCAGAATTTCCGACGCGATCACGCAATCGAACGTGCCGTCGGCGTAGGGCAGCTTCAGCGCGTCACCGACGACCACCTTCGCCGACGCGCCGGCGGGTGCCTCGCCGGTCTCGCCCATCGCGCGCAGGATGGTGTCCACCGAACGCAATTCGGCCTCGTCGCGGTCGAAGGCGACGACATCGGCGCCACGTCGATACGCTTCGAACGCATGCCGGCCGGCCCCGCATCCCACGTCGATGACCGTGGTCGACGGCCCGATCCCGAGCCGGTCGAAGTCGACCGTCAGCATGGCGATCCGCTCTGCGCGTTGCGTGCGATCGCCCGCTCGTAGACCCGGACGGTTTGAGCGGCCACGGCTTCCCAGCTGAACACGTTGACGGCGCGGCTTCGTCCCGCCCTGCCGAGGCTGCGCCGCTTTTCCGGAGAGTCCAGCAGCTCGCCGAGTGCTTGGGTCAGGGCGTCCACGTCGGCGGGCGGCACCAGTTCGGCGCACGCACCGTCCGTACCAAGGACTTCCGGCAGCGCGCCCACCCGGCTGGCGACGATCGGGGTGCCGCTGGCCATGGCTTCCACGGCGGGCAGCGAAAACCCTTCGTAAAGCGACGGGATGCAGGCGACCTCCGCGGAGGCGAACAAGGCGGCCAGCTCGGCGTCGGACAGCCCGCTGGTGATGTGCACGATGTCGGAGATCCCGAGTTCGGCGATGAGTTTGTGGGTCGGGCCGTTGGGCTCCACCTTGGCGACCAACCGCAATTCGAGATCCCGGACGGTGCGCAGGCGGGCGACCGCCTGCAGCAGGGTGCGGACGCCCTTCAGCGGGGTATCGGCGCTGGCGATCGCGATGATGCGGCCGGCCTCGCGGGGGCCGGAACCCGGCTTGAACAGCTCGGTGTTCACCCCCAGCGGCACGACGTGCAGCTGCTCCGGCGCCACGCCAAAGTCGGCGATGATGTCCGAGGCCGACGACGACGAGACCGTCAACAGGTCGGGGATGTGCCGGGCGACCTCTTGCTGCATGTCCAAGAACCCATACCAGCGGCGCACCAACGGCTTTCGCCACCATCGCGCGGCGGCCAGGTCCAGCACCCGGTCGCGGGTGATGGGGTGGTGAACGGTTGCCACGACGGGAAGTCCCGCCGCGGCGATGTCGAGCAGGCCGGTGCCCAGGCTCTGGTTGTCGTGGACGACGTCGAAATCGGCTGTCCGCTGGGCGAGTAACCGGGCGGCCCGCATCGTGAACGTTCGCGGTTCGGGGAAGCCCGCGGTCCACGTGGTGAGTAATTCCAAAAAGTCAATGGAGTCGCGAATTTCGCTGGGCCGCGGAACGCGGAAAGGGTCGGGCTCCCGATAAAGATCAAGGCTCGGCACTTCGGTGAGCCGGACCCGCGGATCGAGTAGGTCGGGATACGGCTGTCCAGAAAACACCTCGACCTCGTGACCGAGTTCCACCAGACCGTGGCTGAGATGGCGCACGTAGACGCCCTGTCCGCCGCAATGGGTCTTACTACGGTAGGACAGCAGGGCAATTCGCATACTCAACTCTTCTTTGCTGGAAAATGACCGCAGAATGGCGCCGAATCCATCGCGGTCAACGGACTCCCGAACTCCGTGACAGCAAACTGGACATGTGTCCAGACTATAGTTCGACGACCTAATCGAGCGCAACGAGCCGCAAATCCGCCGTACCGCGTGCAGGCGGCCCCCAGGATGTCCGGCACGCAAAGATCATGCCACTGGTCGATGGCGGCCATCTTTCCGACCGGTCGGTGCTTGACGCGCGAGGCCGGAGATGATCGGCGCTGACCGGCGAAGATACGCTAAAAGAAGGCTCGGGCTTTTGTTACCATCGCGCGGTGCGGGATTCGGCCGGACCGGGTGGGCGCCGCGATCGGCGGTCGCCCTCGAGGCGCGACCTCCTCAGATTCGCCGGCACCTATGCATTGACGCCGGCGCTGTTGAGTCTGGGTGCGCTGCGCGGCACCCCGCGGGCGTCGGCCGCCGGCATGAAGCTGATCGATTTCGCCGAGCGCAGGATCGCACCGGACGAGATCAAGGCGGCCGGCTACGACGGCGTGGTGAATTACGTGTCCCAGTCGCGGCCGGGCGCCAACTTCGAAGCCAAACCGCTGACCCGGGATTACGCCGATGCGCTGCGCGCGGCGGGGCTGCACATCGTCAGCAACTTCCAGTACGGCAAGCCCGGCTGGCCCGACCCGTCGGATCTGACCCGCGGGTATGACGGCGGCGTGGCCGACGCCCATACGGCCACGCAGTTACACTCCGCGGCGGGCGGCCCGAACTCGGCCCCGATTTTCTTCAGCGTCGACGACGACATCGACGCCAACACCTGGGATGGCCCTGGGGTCCAATGGTTCCGGGGAATCAACTCGGTCCTGGGCGTGGGCCGCACCGGCATCTACGGAGACGCCCAGGTGTGTGGGTGGGCGATCAGAGACGGCGTCATCGGACCGTCCACCAGCGCCGGGCACCAATGGGTGTGGCAGACGAGATCCTGGTCGCACGGCGATCGCGAGCCCGCGGCGGTGCTCTTCCAAACGATCGTCAACAGCCCGGGAAATCCGGGGCCCCTGCTGGGCGGCATCAATGTCGATGTCGACGAAGTGCTGGCTGCCGACTTCGGGCAGTGGGACCTCAATCGCTGACCGCCCGGCATCCGTCCCCGGCAAAACGACGGGCGGAGCCCCTCGTGAAAGAACGGCACCCCGCGAGCCATCTGCTCGCGGGGTGCCGCTTCTCGTGGTCGACCCGTCTTACTTGAGGTCGAACCGATCGTTGTTCATGACCTTCACCCATGCCGCGACGAAGTCCTCCACGAACTTGCCCTGGGCGTCGTCCTGGGCGTAGACCTCGGCCAATGCGCGCAGCACCGAGTTCGAGCCGAAGACAAGGTCATTCGGGGTCGCGGTCCACTTGAGCGCACCGGAGGCCCGGTCGTGCCCTTCGTAGACGTTCTCCGCGGTCTCCGACGCCTTCCACTCGGTGCCCATGTCGAGCAGGTTGACGAAGAAGTCGTTCGTCAACGCGCCCGGCCGGTCGGTGAACACGCCGTGCTTGCTGCCGCCGTGGTTGGCGCCCAGGGCACGCAGTCCGCCGACGAGGACCGTCAGCTCCGGACCCGTCACACCCAGTAGGTAGGCCCGGTCCAGCAGGAGCTGCTCGAGCGGGGCCTTCTCACCGGGCCGCGCGTAGTTGCGGAACCCGTCGGCCCGCGGTTCGAGCACCGCGGCGGCCTCCACGTCCGTGTTCTCCTGCGAGGCGTCGGTGCGCCCGGGGGCGAAGTGCACCGAGATCTCGTAGCCGGCATCCTTGGCCGCCTTCTCGACCGCCGCCGAACCGGCCAGCACGATCAGGTCGGCGATCGAGATCTTCTTCCCGCCGGAGGCCGAGGCGTTGAAGTCCTGCTGGATCTGCTCCAGCACCGGCAGCACCTTGTCCAGCTCGGAGGGCTCATTGACCTCCCAGCTCCGTTGCGGCTCGAGGCGAAGCCGCCCGCCGTTCGGGCCGCCCCGCTTGTCGGTGTTGCGGTAGCTGATCGCGGCCGACCAGGCGGTCTTGACCAGCTGGGGGACGGAGAGACCGGACGCAAGCACCTTGTCCTTCAGGGCCGCAACGTCCTTGTCGTCGACGAGCTGGTGGTCGACGACCGGGACCGGGTCCTGCCACAGCTGCGGCTCGGGGATCCAAGGTCCCAGGAAGCGGGACACCGGTCCCATGTCGCGGTGCAGCAGCTTGTACCACGCCTTGGCGAAGGCCTCGGTCAGCTCCTCGGGGTGGTCGAGCCAGCGCCGGGTGATGTCGCGATAGATCGGGCTTTCCCGCAACGAGATGTCGGTGACCAGCATCGTCGGGGCGCGCCCCGGGCCGCCGAACGGATCGGGGATGGTTCCCGCGCCGGCGCCGTCCTTGGCGGTGAACTGCCAGGCCCCGGCGGGGCTCTTGGTCAGCTCCCACTCGTACCCGTACAACGTCTCCAGGAAGGAGTTGTCCCACTTGGTCGGCGTCGGCGTCCAGACGACCTCCAGGCCGCTGGTGATGGCGTCCTTGCCCACGCCGCTCCCGAACGAGCTCTTCCAGCCCAGGCCCTGCTGTTCGATCGGGGCCGCCTCCGGCTCGGGACCGACCAGGTCGGCGTCACCGGCACCGTGGGTCTTGCCGAAGCTGTGGCCACCGACAATCAGCGCGGCGGTCTCTTCGTCGTTCATCGCCATCCGGCCGAACGTCTCCCGGATGTCGATCGCGGCCGCGATCGGGTCCGGCTTGCCTTCGGGACCTTCGGGATTCACGTAGATCAGACCCATGGTGGTGGCGCCGTAGGGCTGCGCAAGGTCGCGTTTGCCCGAGTAGCGCTTGTCGGTGCCCAACCACTCCTCTTCCTCACCGAAGAGGATCTCCTCCGGCTCCCAGACGTCTTCGCGGCCGAACGCGAAGCCGAAGGTCTTGAATCCCATCGATTCCAGGGCCGTGTTTCCGGCGAAGAGCAGCAGGTCCGCCCAGGAGATCTTGTTGCCGTACTTCTTCTTCAGCGGCCACAACAGCCGACGCGCCTTGTCCAGGCTGGCGTTGTCGGGCCAGCTGTTGAGCGGGGCGAAGCGCTGCATGCCCTGGCCGCCACCGCCGCGGCCGTCGTAGATGCGGTAGGTGCCGGCGGCGTGCCAGCTCATCCGGATGAACAGGCCTCCGTAGTGGCCGTAGTCTGCGGGCCACCAGTCCTGCGAGGTGGTCAGCAGCTTGACCATGTCCGCCTTGAGCGCGTCGACATCGAGCTTGGCGAACTCTTCGGCGTAGTCGAAGTCCTCGCCGAGCGGGTTGGACTGGGCGACGTGCGGATGCAGCCTGGACACATCGACCTGGTTGGGCCACCAGTCCTGGTTGGTCCGTGGAGCATCCGACTTCGGCTGCGGTGAAGGGATTGCTGGGTTTTCGCTCTCGCTTGTGCTAGCCGACCCGGCGTCAGGTTGGGGAGGGCGGCTGGCGGATGTATCAGATGACACAGCATTCCTTTCGAGGGTGGGTGAATCAGGTTGCGATCACGGGCTGTGATCTAGGAACCTGCCGTCGAGCAATCGGCGCACAGGCCCCAGTAGATGACTTCGGCCTCGTCGAGAACGAAGCCATCAAGAATGTTGTCCTCGTCCGAGGGCGTGAGGCAGGGGGCGTCGCCGACGGCGCAGTCGATGTCGGCGATGATCCCGCAGGACCGGCAGACGACGTGGTGATGGTTGTCGCCGACGCGCGATTCATAGCGCGCGACCATGCCCAGGGGCTGGATGCGCCGCACCAGGCCGACGGTGCTCAGCGCGTTGAGCACGTCGTACACGGCTTGGCGAGAAACGTCGGGCAGTCCCGCCCGGACCGCCGAGAAGATCGTCTCGGTGTCGGCATGCGGGTTGGCGTCCACGACTTCCAGCACGGCGACCCGGGGCCGGGTCACCCGCAGATCGGCCATCCGCAACCTGCCCGCGTAATCGGCCGTCGATGACACGCCATCCAATATGACGCACTTATTTGGAACGAGTCAAGACTTTATTGTGAAGTGGGGCACAACTGCAGGTGACAAATGAGCTGGATCACGCTCACGTTGGCTTCAGCGCGCTGCCTTTGCGCCACTGATCCCACGGCAGGGTCCAGTCGCCGTTCTGCGCCAGTGTCAGCGGCGGTCCGCCGCTGTTGCGGACCTCGACCACGTCGCCCGGCACCGAGAAGCCGAAGAACCATTTCGCGTTGTCGGCGTTGAGGTTCAGGCAGCCGTGTGACGTGTCGCGGTGACCCTGGGCCCACACCGTCGCGTCGAGCTCGTGCAGATAGATGCCGTCCGAGCTGATCTTGGTGGCCCAGTTGATGGTCTCCCGATAGCCGAGCCTGGAGTTCTTGGGCAGCCCGAAGGTCGAGGAATCCATGATCACGGGATTGCCTTTGTCGAGGACGGTGTAGACCCCCGAAGGTGTCCATAGCGAGATGGTCTTGGCGCCGACGTCCTCGGTGCCGCCCATACCCATGCTGGTGGGCATCGTGCGCTGCAGTTGTCCGTTGCTGAAGACGCTGACTTGGTGAGTGGCGTCGTCGGCGATCGAGACGTGTGCGTCGCCGACGCGGAAGGATACCTTGGTGTCGTCTTGCCCGAATAGGCCGTCGCCCAAAGCGATTCCGTAGATCTTCGCCTCGGCGGTGACGGTTGTGCCCGGCGCGTAGTAGCGCTCGGGCCGCCAATGCGCATTCTGGTCATCTACCCAGTACCAGGAACCCTCGACTTTCGGGTTGGTGGTCACCGACAGCTGCCGCTCGGCGGCGGCCCGATCGGCGATCTTCTCGTCGAAGTGCGCCACGATCACCGTGCCGACGCCGTAGGTGCCCCCGTCGCGCAACGACGCCTCCGACGTGGTGGTGAACGACACCTTGGTCTGGTTGGACGGCTTCAGCGTGGAGAACGACGAAACCTGCTTGGCCGCAATGCCACTGATGCCACTGCTGGTGACCGTCAAAGTGTAGGTGCGTCCGTAGCCCAGCGGGACCGTCGGCTTCCACACCGTGTTGTCCGGCGTCATGACGCCCTCGATCGGCTTACCGCTCTCGTTGACCATGTCGACGCCCGTCAGGGTGCCATTGTCGGCCTTGACGGTGACCGGGGCGACCGGATCGACATCACGCGTGTCCGGGCCGGGAGTGATCGTTATTTGGGCTGGCCCAGCGGTTTTCGCGGACGCACCGCCGTGACTGCAGCGGCCACCCGGGCAGTGCGGACCCGACGCGACGTAAATCGCGCCCACCGCGGCGACGATCGCGAACACCGCAAGCAAGAGTCGGCGAGGCCGGTTGAGGACCCGGCCGACGAGCTGATCGCTGGTCTTGGACGTCATGGAGCTGCCGAATCCCTGCTTTCTGTTTCTCGCAGGCGGGAACTTCTGCCCGGCGAAGTCGATGTTGTAGATGTCGATGTTGTAGATGTCGATGTTGTAGATGAGGTATCCCGCGACGTGCGGTTTCTAAACCGGCGGGCGTCACCCGGGCCGCCACCGGCGGTCGGCGAGAGATCATGGCGTCATGGCCGATGAGGAACTCGACCGCCTCTATGAGGTACCGCCGAAGGAGTTCACCGCGGAACGCACCAGATTGGCCGCCGCGGCTAAGCAGCGCGGCGATACCGCAGCCGCGAAGCGGATTTCCGCCGCCAACAAACCCACGACGGCGGCTTGGATAGTCAACCGGCTGGCACTCCGGCACACGGACACCCGGCAGCGGCTGGCGGATCTCGGTGAGCGGTTGCGCGACGCGCACGCGGCGATGGATGGCGGACGCATCCGAGACCTGTCAGCCGAGCAGCACAAGCTCATCGACGAACTCACCCGTAAGGCGCTGCAGGAAGCCGACCTGACGCAACCGTCGGCCAGCGTGCGCGAGGATCTGACCAGCACTCTGCAGGCCGCCGTCGCCGACCCGCAGATCAGCCCGCGGCTGGGCAGGTTGACCCGGCCCGAGCAGTGGTCGGGTTTCGGCGCCTTCGGCGATGAGGAGCCGGAATCGGTGGATACCCCAAGCGCGCCGGTGAAGCGGCAGGGCACCCGGGCGCGGAAACCGCCCGCGGTACAGCCGGCGAAAGACAAGGTACGGGACCGACGACGAGAAACGCTCGGCGCGGCCGTCACCGCCGCCGAACGCGCCAAGGCGGAGGCCGAC
The DNA here is from genome assembly GCF_010731775.1 of Mycobacterium mantenii. Lineage (NCBI taxonomy): Bacteria > Bacillati > Actinomycetota > Actinomycetes > Mycobacteriales > Mycobacteriaceae > Mycobacterium > Mycobacterium mantenii. Next base: position 1,427,440 of record NZ_AP022590.1, read on the forward strand.
GACGCGTTGGCGGAGCGGCACGCTCAACGGGATGCCGCCCGGCGCCGGCGTGACGACGCGGCACGGGCGCTGCGGACCGCCGAGCGGGAGCTGAGCGGCGCCGACAAGCACTACGACAAGGCGCAGCAAGCGGCCCGGGACGCCGCGGACGTCCTGAAGGAAGCGAAGGCCCGGCTGAAGCGGGCGTGAGTTCGTCGGTGCGTTTCCCCGAGCCGGGCCGGGGTATCAGCTCAGCCGTGACTTCTTTATGGATGACCGAACGATCCGAACAGCCTTGGGCGGCAAGCCCGCTTGACCAAGGCTCGGCGTCCGCCGATGTCATCGTCGTGGGCGCCGGCATCACCGGGCTGATGACGGCCGTGCTGCTGGCCCGCGCCGGCAAGGACGTGCTCGTGCTGGAGGCGCGCACGGTGGGGGCGTGCGCTACCGGAAACACCACCGCCAAAATCAGCCTGCTGCAGGGCAGCCAGCTCTCCAAGGTGCTGCCGCGGCACGGCAGGGATCTGGCGCGGGCGTACGTCGACGGCAACCGCGAAGGTCAGGAGTGGGTGCTGGGCCACTGCGAAGCGCACGGCGTGGCGGTGCAGCGCGAAGATGCATACACCTACGCCCAGTCGGTTCGGGGTGTCCCGTCGGCGCGCGCCGAGCTCGCGGCATGCCAGGCGGTCGGCCTGCCGGCGACGTGGGCCGACGATGCCGACGTGCCGTTCGCGTATCACGGCGGCGTGCGACTGGCCGACCAGGCGCAGTTCGACCCGATGTCGTTCCTCGACTCGCTGGTGGTCGAGCTGCTGGGGCGCGGCGGACGGCTGGTCGAGCACACCCGGGTGCGGCGGGTCTCCTGGCGCGGCAAGCAGGTGCGCGTGCATGTCAACGACGCCGCCCAACAGGATGTCGAACTTCAGGCCAATCAACTGGTGCTTGCCACCGGGATCCCGATCCTGGATCGCGGCGGCTACTTCGCGCGGGTGAAGCCGAGCCGGTCCTACTGCCTGGCCTTCAAGGTTCCCGGCAACATCACCCGGCCGATGATGATCTCGACCGACTCGCCGACCCGTTCGGTGCGGTACGCGCCGGTCGTGGACGGCGAGAGGCTGATCGTGGGCGGGGCCGGCCACACCGTGGGCCGCGAGAAGAGTCCATCCGAGGCGCTGGACGATCTGTCGACGTGGACGCGCAAGCACTACCCGGGTGCCGTGCAGACCCACTTCTGGTCGGCGCAGGACTACACGCCCATCGACCACCTGCCCTACGTGGGCCCCATCCTGCCGAACACCGAAAGTATCTTTGTCGCAACGGGTTTCAATAAGTGGGGGATGACCAACGGTCCGGCCGCGGCGTTGGCGCTGTCGAGCCGCATCCTGGGCGGCCGGATGGACTGGGCCCGCGCGTTCGCCAGCTGGCGTCCGCACGAGCTGACGGGCCTGACGACGGCCCTGCAGGCCAACCTCGAGGTCGGCTTCAACTTGACGAAGGGGTGGATCACGCCCGCGATGCGCATGCACCGCCGCAGCCCCGTCGACGGTGAAGGCGGCGTGGTGAGCGGCCCGCCGTGGCATCTGGAGGCCCGCTGCCACGTCGACGGGACCGAGCACCGCGTCTCACCGGTGTGCCCGCATTTGGGTGGCATCGTGAACTGGAACGACGCCGATCAGGCGTGGGAGTGTCCGCTGCACGGGTCGCGGTTCGCACCCGACGGGACCCTGCTGGAGGGCCCGGCCACTCGCGATCTCACCGCGTAGACCGGCGCCGAATTCATCCCACCTTTTGAAAGACGACCCAGCGCAACTCGATCGGCGAGTCGTCACGTTCGACGTCGAACACGTCGAGGCCGCCGGCCCATCCTTCGAACCAGCCGGTGGGCGGCCACGCGTCCGAGGGGAGGTGCGCCTTCTCGTACTCGTAGGCGGAATCATCGGCGATCGGCTCGAGAGGCAGACCGGCCGCCGCCGCGGTCAGCTCGTCGCGCGTGAAGATCATGCTGTTGCACTGCTGACTGAGTTGCACCGCCACGTCGTCGGGAACGTAGCCGTCGCGGGCCAGGAAGGTGTTGAACACCAGACGCCCGCCTGGGGCCAGGCAATCGGTGGCGAGTTCGAACAAGCCGCGTAACTCGTGCGGCGTGCGGAAGTCGGACACCACCTCCGAGACCACCATCAGCTGATACTGATCGCGCACGCCCTCCATCGCCGTGAAGACGTCGCTCTGAATGACGTTCACGCTCAACGATTCACCGGCGGCTTCGACAACAATCACCTCGGCGAACTTCGCGGTCATCTCGACCGCGTCGACCGGGTGTCCGCGCCGGGCCAGGGCCAGCGCGTTACGCCCGGTTCCGGCGCCGACGTCCAGCACCCGATAGGTCGTCGGGTCGGCCGCCTCGGCCGCCAGGGCCAGCACGCGCGCGTCGGGCTCGGTGCCGAACAGCGGCGGCGGGCGGATGGCCAACCACTGGTCGTAGTCGGCCTCGACCGTGCGCCAATCGGCTTGGACGCGGAAATTCACGTCGGTCCCGAATGGAGCCTGATACGAGATGAGGACCTCGGAACGGGGGGAGGCCTTGAAGGCTTTCGCCAACTCGGCTTGCAACGCGGCCCGCAGCTGTGCGGACTGTTCGGGGGGGCACCAGACGCCCAGGGTGGCGCAGACGTTGTTGCACAGCTGGACGTACTCGTCGATCAGGCCCGGCACCGCCGGCACCCTGATGTGGCCCTCGGCCGACAATCGCCGATACATCCGCCTGATCAACGCCTCGCGCAGCATCGACGGGTCGAACGACCTATTCGGCGGATCCTGCACCAGAACCTTTTACACGACCGGCCGGCTTTGCACCACCGCTCAGCCGAACGGGCGGATCCGGCTACGCCGGCCGGGCGGCGCCCTCGAGAAGATCGGCCGCCGCGGCGACGCTTTCGCTGGACGTGGTCATCCGGGCGGCGACCTCCCGGGCTCTGCTCAGGTGGTGCGCAGAACGCACCGAGCGCAGGTCCGCAACCAGCGAATCCAGGGTGGAGGCCGAGAACGCCCGCCCCGCGCCGACTTCCAGCCTGCTGACCGCCTCGGCCCAGATCGGTTGATCGAGCCAGAGCCAGAGAATCAACATGGGCACGCCGGCCCGCATGCCCGCCGCGGTGGTTCCGGCACCGCCGTGGTGCACGATCGCACGGCAGGCCGGAAAGACGGCGGCGTGATTCACCGCCTCCACGACCTTGACGTGGCCGGCCGGCGGGATGTGGGTGAAATCGTTTGGGCCGCTGCAAATCAACGCCCGCTCGCCTATTTGCGCGCAGGCCGCGCTGATCACGGCGACGGTCTCGGCGGGGGAGGTGATGGGCGTACTGCCGAATCCGAAGTAGATGGGCGGCGTCCCCTCGGCTATCCAGGACAGCACCTCGTCGTCGGCATCGGTCGGCGTTCCCAGGGTCAGGGAACCGACGAAGGGCCGTCGGCACCCCGACTCGGCCCATTGCTGTGCCAGTTCGGGTGCGCACAGCTCGTCGTAGGCCTGAATCTCGAGCGCCGGTCGGGTCGACGACCCGGCGCCGTCGGGCAGACCGAGCACCCGGCGCTGCACCCGTTCGGCCGCGCTGGTGACGTCTGACTGCAGCCGTCCGAGTTCCAGGACGCCGGCGGGAAAGAAGTGCAGCGCGGCCAACGGTATGCTCAAGCGCTCGGCGACGTTGGCGGCGAGCCGCTGCTCGTTCATCCCGGCCACCAGCAGATCGGCACCCTCCGCCAGCGAAGTCAGCGTCTCGCTCTTACCGGTCCACACCGTGGTGACCCGCTCGATGAGTTGCGGCAACGCGCTCATCGGGTTCTGCACGTTGCGGACGAAGCTGGTCGCCATGGTGATCTGCTCGCGACTGTCGGGTCCGTAAGCGACCGCCGCGACTCCCGCGGACTCGGCCACAGCAAGCTTGTCGGGCGGCACCGCGACGACGACGTCGTGTGCTCGGCCGTGCAACTCACGTGCGACGGCGACGCAGGGCTCGACGTCGCCTCGGCTGCCGTAGGCGGCCAGCACAATTTTCATTCAACAGACCTCACTCGCGGGGACGCCACAAATCCAAGCAGAATCGAAGCCGCCAGACCCGCCGGGCGCGCGCCGCCTCGTTGACCATGGTGTTATCGGTCGCCTGACCTGCAAACACCGGCCGTCGGGCGGTTCCACGTCCCGCTGAGGCGCGGCTGAGAGTGATTTGCGCAAACCGAGCCCAACCCTTGTGAGGTCTCGTCGTCATGTGCAGGTAACCTAGCGATAACCTACGGCAACAATTTCGCTGTATTCGTTAACGTGGAGGAACCTGCAAACTTGTGAGGCCGGTCCGCTAACACCGGGAACGGTCTCATTTGGCCGTGTTGGTTCGGGGTGCCGTTAGCAGCGGAGGGAAAGCGATTTGTTTGCTGCTCGGGTGGCTATCCACATACGACACGCATCGCGGCCAGTCGATGCGCCCGTGGCCATGTTATTGATCGGAAGGAAGCGACATGGACTTCGCAGTACTACCGCCGGAGGTTAACTCCGCGCGGATGTACGCCGGTCCAGGGTCGGGACCGATGCTGGCCGCCGCGATGGCCTGGGACGAATTGGCCGCCGCGCTGCAATCGACGGCGAACTCGTACCAGGCCGAGATCACGGCCCTGACCTCCGGTCCGTGGGTTGGCCCGTCGGCGGAGTCCATGGTCGCAGCGATCACCCCCTATCTGGAGTGGATGAGGGCCACCGGCGCCCAGGCCGAGGAAACCGCCAACCAGGCCAGGACCGCCGCCTTCGCCTACGAGACTGCGTTCGCCGAGACGGTGCCGCCCCCGGTTGTCACGGCCAACCGCGTCCTGCTGGCGAACCTGGTTGCGACCAACATCCTCGGCCAGAACACACCGGCGATCGCCACCACCGAGACGGAGTATGCCGAGATGTGGGCGCGCGACACTGCGGCCATGTTCGGCTACGCGGGTACTACGGCGTCGGCCACGCGGTTGACACCGTTCGCCCAACCCGACCCGACGACCAACTCCGATGTCGCGCAGTCCGAAGCGGTGACCCAGGCCACCGGGACCGCCGCCGGGACCGCACGCAATGCGGTGACCCAACAGTCGTTCTCCGCGATACCCAACCTGCTGGGCAACATTTCGGCAGCGCCGAATCTCGGCGCCGCGGCCACCCCTGCGTCTGCGACGGACGTGCTGGGCCTGGGGAGCGATCTCGTCACCTTCTTCCTTGACGCGCCTGCCAGCGTGGCCGGGCTCAGCATCGACACGCCGGGTACGTTGATTGCTCTCCCCTTCGACGTGGCCGGAGCGCTGACCGGTTTCCACACCGACGACATCGTCAGTGGCTGGGCCGGAGTGCAGTCCTGGCCGGGCACCGGCGCCGTGCCACCGACGCCATTTCCGGTGATCACGAACCCGGCGGGCGGATTCGGAACGTTGGCGTCGGCGGGCCTGGGCCAGGCGAATACGGTCGGCAGCCTGTCAGTCCCGCCGGGCTGGGCTGCGGCCGCCCCCGCGATTCGCCCCGCCGCCCTGGTTCTTCCGACCACGCCCGCCGCCGCCGCGGCGGAGGCCGCCGCCGCGGCCGCTCCCGGCGGCGCGGGGAGCTTGTTCGGCGAGATGGCCGTGGCCAGCATGGCCGGGCGCGCCATGGCCGGGACGGGCGGCGCCCTGGGCCGCGAGCGGGCGCGGGCCGGCGAGATCGAGAAGGCGACGCGCGAGGCACCGAAGGAGCCGACGACCGGCCAGACACCGCCGCAGGTTCTGGCGGGGGGACCGATCACGAGCATCGCCGCCGAACTACGCGAACTGGCGTCGCTGCGCGACGCGGGGATCTTGACGCAGCAGGAATTCGAAGAGCAGAAAAAGCGACTGCTGCCAAGCTGATCCGGGCCGAGGTGCTGCGCGTCCGTCGACAGATGCGCGCGAACGAGAGAGTTCACGGTTTTCGCGGGGCGACGGTGCCCTGCGGGTGCTACCGTTTGCTGGCCATTGGACCGTCGACGGGATGTTCCTCGCACATGCTCATGTTCCGGCCGTCTCCCGCAGCCCGCGTCACCGCGGCTGCCGCATGCATCGGCCTGGCCGGCGTGCCATTGGTCGCGGCCTGCGATTGGGCGCCATCGGCAACGACGGCCGCTACCACCTCATTGACCACAATCGTTGCGGCGCAAGATAATCCGTTGCCCGCGCGGGGGGCCGATCCCGCCGCAACGACCGCCCCCGGCGTGTACGGAGATCCCGCCGCCGCGGCCAAGTATTGGGCGGCGCAGTCGCTCGAGGACAATTGCGGACTCGTGTCGATCGCCGACGTGGTGGGCGAGATCACCGGACACGCACCGACCGAACGGCAGATGCTGGACCTTGCGGAGTCGACGCCGTCGGGGGCCAATCCCGGTCCGATCTACGCGCCGCGCAACGACTCGAGCCACTCCGGCCCCGATAGCGGGATCTCGATGTCCGACCTGGTCATCCTCCTCGACCACTTCGGCATCAAATCTGAGATGACCTCCGCATCCGACCGGGATGAGAACGGGTTGCCCGCCCTCGAGCACTCCCTGGCGAAGGATCGCAAGATCATCGCCTTCGTCAATTCCTCGGTGATCTTGAACGCCGACGACCAGCGCACCAAGGCCGACCATTTCCTGGTCGTGACGGGCATCGACACCGGCAAAGCGATCGTTCATCTGAACGACCCCGGCATCGACCACGCCGACGAACAGGTCGGCTTCGCCAGGTTCGTGACGGCCTGGCAGACCAGCGATCAATCGGTCATCGTAACCGCGGCGCCCAGCTGATCACTGTTCACGCCAAGCGATTTCGGGCAAAGTGTGCGGTAATACTTCAATGAAGGCGCCTCATGGACAACTCGACCGCCCAGACTTCTGACGCCGTACCGATGCGGGTTCAGGCGTTGCTTCGCTATCCGGTGAAATCGATGCTCGGCGAAACCCTCGATCGCCTGCTGGTCGACGAGCGCGGTGCCGAGGGCGACCGGCGGCTGGCGCTGATCGACGGTGAAACCGGGCACGTGGCCAGCGCCAAGAATCCCCGGCTATGGCGTGAATTGCTGACGTGCACGGCACGTGCTGATGCCAAGGGTGTGCGGATCAGCCTGCCCGATGGGACTGACGTGGCCGCCGACGATCCCGGTATCGACGAGCTGATCTCCCGGCTGACGGGGCGGCGGGTCCGGCTGGTCACCCGGCGCCCGGACGGCGCGACGCTGGTGCGCCCCGATCCGGAGCAACTGCTCGAACTCGGTCTCGACGCCGAGGTCGGTGGCCGCATTCTGCGTATCGCCGCGGCCACCCCGGGCGAGTCGTTCACCGACGAAGCTCCGTTGCATGCGATCACCACGGCCACCCTCGAGCACATCGGTGTCGAGGCCCTGCGCTACCGGCCGAATCTGGTGATCACGACGCCGGCGGACTACCCGCCGTATGCCGAAAACGAGTGGGTGGGAGGAGAAATCGTCATCGGTGAGGCGCGGCTGCGCGTCCTCACGGCCACGTCGCGCTGCGTGGTTCCCACGCTGGAGCACGGACCGCTGCCGCGAGCTCCGCAGGCTCTTCGCATACCCGCAGCCGAAAACCGTTTGGACACAGGGGGTCACGGCGCACAGCCGTGCGCGGGCGCCTACCTCGCGGTGGTGACCAAGGGTGTCATCCGCGTCGGCGACCAGGTCACCGTCAGGCCGTAAACGGTTATGCCCCAGCAGGATCGGCCACGCAGGCACTTCGCCATCCTCGGCAGCGATGGTCACGAACCACCCCGCCCAGTCCTTCTCCGGATTCTCCTGCGGCGCCTGCGCGGCATCATCGACCATGCCTTTGGCTATGCCTACTGCCGGGCAAACGTAATCAGGAAGTGCGGTGGACGGTTTCGGCAGGTTAGCCGGTCGCCGCGCGGCGCAGGCTAGCCGGTCGCCCCGACCATCTTCATCACCAGCAGCACCGCCACCGCGATGAACGCGACGGCGAAAATGCCCGTTAGTTCTCTGAGTTCGGCGTGGGACTCTGCGCAGACTCCCACTTCGCCTCGAGCGAGCGTTTCACCCTGGTGCCGGCCGCCAGATCGAGCTGAAAGGTCTCACCGCCGTCGGCCTCGAACGTGATGAGATACCCCGAGTCGCTGGGGTCCTTGAAGACGACTTTGTAGGGCTGTTCACCCGAGCCGCGGTCCACGGCGATGATGTCGCCAGGGGCCACGTCGTCGATCAGGTCGTTACCGGAGACTTTGGACATACGGTCGACGTTAGCCGAAACAAACGCGGCGACCTTCCGGACCGGACGGCGCAGTGACCGACCTCACCTAGGGCTGCAGGAAGGTCTTGATGGCGCGGCGCTCGTCCATCGCCCGGTAGCCCTCGGCGACCTGCTCGAGGGGCAGGCTCAGGTCGAACACCTTGCCGGGGTTGATCCGTCCGTCGAGCACCGACTCGATCAGGGACGGCAGGAATTGCCGGACCGGGGCCGGTCCGCCGCGCAGCCCGACTTGTTTGGCGAAGAGCTCCTCACCGTTGATGCTGACGTCGTGGGGCACGCCGACGAACCCGACGAAGGCGCCCGGGCGGGCGGAATCGATCGCTTGTTGCATGGCTTGCTCGGTTCCAACGCATTCCAGAACGGCATCGGCGCCGATACCTTCGGTCATGTCCTTGATCGCCGCGACACCGTCGTCGCCGCGTTCGGTGACGATGTCGGTGGCACCGAACTCCCGCGCCAGCTTCTGCCGGGGCTCGTGGCGGCTCATGGCGATGATCCGTTCGGCGCCTATTTCGCGCGCGGCCAGCACCGCACACAAACCCACCGCGCCGTCACCCACCACGGCCACGGTCATGCCGGGAACGACGCCGGCGGCCTCGGCGGCGAACCACCCGGTGCCCATCACGTCCGACAAGGTCAGCAGGTCCGGAAGCGATTCCTTGTCGGGCTGGTCGGGGAGTGCGACCAGACTGCCGTCGGCCACCGGAACCCGCACGTATTCCGCCTGACAGCCGCTCATCAATTGGCCGTGCAGGCACGACGTTTGAACGCCGTTGCGGCAGTTCGGGCAGGTGTTATCGGAAGCGAAGAAGGGCCCGATGACGAACTGGCCGGCCTTGACCGAGCTGACGTCGCTGCCCACGGCCTCGACGACCCCGCAGTATTCGTGACCGAAGGGCGTGGGTTCGGGCACCGGGGTGAGGCCGCGGTACTGCCATAGATCCGAACCGCACACACAGGTGGCGGCGACGCGGACGACCGCGTCGGTGGGGGCGACGATCTCGGGTTCCGGCAGGTCTTCGAATCGGACATCGCCGGCGCCGTAGATGACTGCTCCTCGCATAGCGTCCTTCCTATCGCGGTAGTGGAAGCCCAGCTACCCGATATCGATGCTGTTAACGGCGCCTTAGCGCCATTTGATGCCGCATCCGATGGACGGACGCTGTTCGGGGTTGACCGGTCGCCCGGCGAGCACCGCGTCGACCGCGGCCCGGACGTCCGCGGCGGTGACCGGTCGGCCGTTCTTGGGCCGGGAATCGTCGAGCTGGCCGCGGTAGACCAGTCGACGCTCGCCGTCGAAAACGAATGTGTCCGGCGTGCAGGCGGCCGAGAACGCGCGGGCAACGTCCTGGGTTTCGTCGTAGAGGTATGGGAATGTCCAACCGTGGCCGCGGGCCTCCGCGACCATCTGCTCCGGCCCGTCCTGCGGGTAGGTGACCACGTCATTGCTCGAAATGCCCACCATCGCAACGCCCTGCTCGGCGAGGTCACGACCGAGCGCGGCAAGCCCGGCGGCGACGTGCTTGACGTACGGGCAGTGATTGCAGATGAAGGTGACGACCAGGGCCGGGCCCGTCAGGTCGTCGCGATTGAGCGTGCGGCCGGTGGCCGGCTCGGCCAGCGAGAAGTCCGGTGCGACGGTACCCAGGGCGAGCATGGTGGACTCGATGGCCATGTGGGCCAGGGTATCGCCCACCGAAGTCTGCCGCCTATCGCCGTCGGGCAGCGCGAACCTGAATCGGCGACGGCAAGAGGGGCGGGCTACCGACGCGGATCAGGTGCGCGGCGCGGCCTGGTTGACCTTGTTGGCCGCAAAAGTCGCGGCCTGGGCGGTCATCCCGGCGTCGATGTAGGAAACATGCGCCATGATGTTGCCGCCGCCGGAGCAGATCGGATCGTCGGGCGCGCACAGGCTGGTGACCTTGGAACCGTAGGCCGCGTTGATCGTGGGTAGCGGTTGGCCGCCCCACAGCATGCTGGAGAACTGACTGGTGGGCTCGCCGAAGAGGGCGACGGCGGCGACGTGGTCCGCCACCGAGGGCGGCATCGCGTTGGTGGCCAGGTCGATCACCGTCGAGCCCTGGGAGTAGCCGCCGAGCACGATCCTAGAGTTCGGGCAGTTGGCCACGACGTCCTGGATGTGTGCGCTCGCGTCATTGGCACCGGCATTGGCGCTGTTGTGGTAGTCGTCGTTGGCGGGGTAGTTGACCGCGTAGACGTCGACGGACTTGCCCCCGAGCTGCGAGGTGAGCGAGTCGACGAACGCCTGCCCGATGTTGCCCAGACCGGGCTCCTGGTGGGTGCCCCGGGCGAAAACCACCGAGACATCCGAGCAGGGATCGGCCGTGGCGCTCGGATTCCCCATGGGTGCACTCAGCAGCGCCCACGCCGTCACAACCGAGATACCAACCAACCGAGCAAGTCTGCGTGCACTCATGCCGAAATCCTGTCATATCGCCGGGCGCGACGGTGTCGGCGGTTGGCGCTACGGCGACAACGCCGCGTGTGCCAGCCGAATGGAGCTGCAACGCAATGCCTTACGCTCATCCGGTGGTGCGGATACGAATGGGGCCGGACCAGTCGCCGTCGGGGTCGACGACGCTGCCGCGCTGGGTGATCTGCACGCCACCCGATCGGGCGAGTCGCCGTGCGGCCGCCCGGGCCTCGTCCATCAACTCGCGCCAATCGTCGCCGCCCACCGCGCGGGCCGCGTCCGACGGGCAGATGCTGCTTTTCGGGCCACGATGCTCGGCCAGCGCGCGGATCGACGACTCGAGCCGCTGCCTCATCGGCCCGTTGCCGAGGGCGATTTCGGCGTGGTCGGCGCCGCGGCCACCACCGGCGAGCGCACGACCCAGCTCGGCGCGCAATCGCTCACCCATCCCACCAGTCAAGGCCACCGCGCCACCACTCGTCGACCGTTCTGCCCGCGGCACCGCCTGTCATCGGCCGCGCCACTGCGGCTTGCGCTTCTCGGCCCAGGCCCGCAGCCCCTCGGCGACGTCGTCGGTCGCACCGGCCACCTTGCGCATGGTCTCGCCGAAGCGCACGGATTCGATCCAGCCCATGTCGGCAGTCCGCCACGCCACCTCCTTGGTCGCCCGCTGGGCCAGGGGCGCGGCCTCGGTGAGGGTCCGGGCCCAGGCCTGGGCTTCGGCCTGAAGTTGGTCGGGCTCGACCAGCTTCCAGACCAGACCGATCTCTTTGGCCCGCTCGGCGCTCATCGGCTTTCCGGTCAACAGCAACTCCATGGCGTTGGCCCACCCGACCCGATGCGGAAGCCGGATGGCTCCGACGATGGTGGGCACCCCGATCGATACCTCGGGGAAGCAGAAGGTGGCCTCGGTGCTGGCGATGACGAAGTCGCAAAACAACACCCCGGTCACCCCGTAGCCGATGCAGGGACCGTGCACGGCGGCGATGGTGGGCTTGAACAATTCCATGCCGGATTCGAACGAGTTGATTGTCGGTTTCTCCCAGAAGGTGCCGCCGAAGGTGCCGACCGAGCCCTCGCCGTCCTTGAGGTCGCCGCCGGCACAAAAGACGCTGCCGTTGGCCGTCAGGATCCCCACCCACGCGTCCAGGTCGTCGCGGAAGCGATCCCAGGCGGCGTTGAGGTCCTGGCGAAGGGCGCCGTTGATGGCGTTGCGCGCCTCGGGACGGTTTAGGGTGATGGTGGCAACGTGGTCTTGCAGCTCATAGGTGACCAGACTCATGACTTCAGACTATTGCGCCCGGGCCCACGGCCACGCCTGATGCCGCGAACAAGCCCCGTTTCATGGTGTCCGCGGGCGGCGGAAATCATGGAATATCGCCAGGCGCCCAACGGTTTTCGCGGGTAGGCGCTTGACGTCGTCGAAATGCACGCTGACCCGTTCGAAGGCTTTGACCCGTTCGGCCTTGACCTTCTTGGTGTAGGTCCGCCGATCCGCCAACGTCAAATCGGCGTCGTCGCTGAACGCGCCCAGCAACGCGCGCGGGTAGAGACGCTCCACCAAGACGACATTGACCTCGGCGCAGATCACCAGCGCCATCGACGCGAGGAACAGAAACGCCAGCGCCCCCAACACCAGGGCGAACACACTGTTGGTGGCGCTCGCCCTTTTGACCGTGTGCGCGACATAGCCGGCGCCGAACCACTGCAGCATCTGCCAAATGAGCGCCGCGGCAACCGCTCCCGGCAGCACCTGCCGGTACGTCAATGCCCGCGCGGTCGTCACGCGAAAGGCCACCAGGCAGATCAACGCGTTGATCGCGACGGCGACGAGCACCAGACCGATCTTGCTGAAAATGCCGAGCGCCCCGGTGGCGTGGCCCGCCGCGGCCAAGACGGTGGCCGCGATGGCGGCCGAGCCGAGCACCAACAACAACATGAGGCTGCGCAGGCGCGATCGGATCGGGTTGGGGCGCTTGTGCTTCGGCACCGCCCACACCGTGTCCATCGCGTTCTGCAGCGCCTGTCCCACGCCCAGTCCGCCGTAGAGCGCGCCGAGCAGGCCGACGACCACGCCCACCGTGCCCCCGCTGAGTCCCTCGGGATGATGCAGCTGGGTACCGAGCACCGGGAACTGGCTCAAGGTGCTGTGCAGCACCTGTGCTTGCAGATCGGGCCGGCCGGCCAGGACCACCCCCAGGCCGGTGGTCAGCAGCAGTAGCAGCGGAAACAGCGACACCAGCCCGTAATAGGTGATCAGGGCGGCTAGGTAACCACCCTGATCGTCATTGAATTTGTAGACGACACCGACGATCACGCCGACGATTCGATTCCGCCGCTGCAGCTCGTCCAGCCAACCGACCATCGTCGATCACTTCCCCCACAAGCCGGCATCCAATTCGATGCATTCGCCGGGTGATACCCGAATTCGGCTGCCATCAACCCCGCCGGTCACCCCGAAGCGGTGGGGTCGCGGTTGCGCGAGTGCCTACTCTGTGCGGGGTGGCCGAACCGTCCGTAGCGCAACTGCGCAAACAGCTCGACGGTGTACCCCTGCGCGACGCCGCCCGCATCGGCCGACGCCTGAAGAACCTCCGCGGCGCCTCGCCCGAAAAGCTGCGGCAGCTGGCCGAACAGATCGCCGCGGCGCACAAGGTCGTCGCCGCCCGGCAGGCCGCCGTGCCCACGGTCACCTACCCCGACCTGCCGGTCAGCGAGCGCCGCCGGGAAATTGCCGACGCGATACGGGCAAATCAGGTGGTCGTCATCGCCGGGGAGACCGGGTCGGGGAAGACCACGCAGTTACCCAAGATCTGTCTCGAGGCAGGCCGCGGTATCCGCGGAACCATCGGGCACACCCAGCCCCGCCGCCTGGCCGCCCGCACCGTCGCGCAGCGCATCGCCGACGAGCTGGGCGGCCCGCTCGGCGACGCCGTCGGCTATACCGTGCGGTTCACCGACCAGGTCAGCGACCGCACGCTGATCAAGCTGATGACCGACGGCATCCTGCTCGCCGAGATCCAGCGCGACCGCCGTCTGCTGCGCTACGACACGCTGATCCTCGACGAGGCCCACGAGCGCAGCCTCAATATCGATTTCCTGCTCGGCTACCTGCGCGAGTTGCTGCCGCGCCGCCCAGACCTGAAGGTGATCATCACCTCGGCCACGATCGAGCCCCAGCGCTTCGCCGCGCACTTCGAGAACGCGCCCATCATCGAGGTGTCCGGGCGGACATATCCGGTCGAGGTGCGCTACCGGCCGCTGGAGGTCGCCGTGCCGTCCGTCTCCGACGACGATCCCGACGACCCCGACCACGAAATCGTGCGAACCCAGATCCGCGACGAGCTCGAGGCGATCGTCGACGCCATCGGCGAACTCGAGGCCGAGCCGCCGGGCGACATCCTGGTCTTTCTCTCGGGGGAGCGCGAGATCCGCGACACCGCAGAGGCTTTGAGCGGCCTCAAGCACACCGAGGTGCTCCCGCTGTACGCCCGGCTCCCCACCGCCGAACAACAGAAGGTGTTCGCGCCCCACACCGGGCGCCGTGTCGTGCTGGCGACCAATGTCGCCGAAACCTCGTTGACCGTCCCGGGGATCCGCTATGTCATCGACCCGGGCAATGCCCGCATTTCGCGCTACAGCCGCCGGTTGAAGGTGCAGCGGCTGCCGATCGAGCCCATCTCGCAGGCGTCGGCCGCACAGCGGGCCGGCCGGTGCGGCCGCGTCGCCCCCGGCGTGTGCATACGGCTCTACTCCGAGCAGGACTTCGCGGTCCGGCCGCGCTACACCGACCCCGAGATACTGCGGACCAACCTCGCCGCCGTGCTGCTGCAGATGGCGGCCCTGCAGCTCGGCGACATCGAGGAATTTCCCTTCCTCGATCCGCCGGATCGGCGCAGCGTCCGCGACGGCGCGCAGCTGCTGGCCGAACTCGGCGCGTTCGACGGCCACGGCGCGATCACCGACCTCGGTCGCCGCCTGGCACGCCTGCCCGTCGATCCGAGGCTGGGCCGGATGATTCTGCAGGCACAGACCGAGGGGTGTGTGCGCGAAATGTTGGTGTTGGCCGCGGCGCTCACGATCCCGGATCCGCGGGAACGGCCAAGCGACCGCGAGGAGGCGGCCCGCGACAAGCATGCCCGTTTCGCCGACGAGCACTCCGACTTCATGTCCTACCTCAACCTGTGGCGCTATCTGCGTGAGAAACGGAAGTCGTTATCCGGCAATGCGTTTCGACGGATGTGCCGTTCGGAGTTTCTGCACTATCTGCGCATTCGCGAGTGGCAGGACCTGGTCGGGCAGCTGCGCAGCATCGCCCGCGACCTGGGCATCGTCGAAGACGCATCGTCGGATGAGCCGGCCGATCCGGCGCGGGTGCATGCGGCGCTGCTTGCGGGGCTGCTGTCGCACGTGGGCATGCGGCGCGAAGACACCCGCGAGTATCTGGGCGCGCGCAACTCGCACTTCGTCCTGGCACCCGGCTCGGTGCTCACCAAACGGCCACCGCGCTGGGTCGTCGTCGCGGAGCTGGTCGAGACGAGCCGGCTGTACGGGCGAACGGCGGCCCGCACGCAGCCCGAGGTGGTGGAGCGGGTCGCGGGCGACCTGGTGCAGCGCACCTACAGCGAACCGCACTGGGACGCCGCGCGCGGCGAGGTGCTGGCCTACGAGCGGGTGACGCTGTACGGGCTGCCGCTCGTCGCGCGCCGCCGCGTCGGATACGCCCGCATCGAGCCGGTGGTGGCGCGGGAATTGTTCATCCGCCATGCGCTGGTCGAAGGACAGTGGCACACCCGCCATCACTTCTTCCGCGACAACGCACGGCTGCGGGCCGAGCTCGAGGAGCTGGAGGAGCGGGCCCGCCGCCGCGACCTGCTGGTCGGCGACGACGACGTGTATGCGCTCTACGACGCCCGGGTTCCCGCCCATGTCGTCTCGGCGCGGCACTTCGACTCCTGGTGGAAAAAGCAGCGACACAAGAAACCGGACCTGCTCACCTTCGCCCGCGTCGACCTGCTGCGCACCGACGAGACGGGCGACACGGACCGGCCGAACACATGGCGGACGGGCGATGTCGCGCTGCCGCTGACCTACCGGTTCGAGCCCGGCGCCGCCGACGACGGGGTCACCGTGCATG
Source organism: Mycobacterium mantenii (assembly GCF_010731775.1). Taxonomy (NCBI): domain Bacteria; kingdom Bacillati; phylum Actinomycetota; class Actinomycetes; order Mycobacteriales; family Mycobacteriaceae; genus Mycobacterium; species Mycobacterium mantenii. The sequence goes on from NZ_AP022590.1 coordinate 1,443,269, forward strand.
TGCCCATCGACGTGCTGGCCCGCCTGGGCGGCGATGAGTTCGCCTGGCAGGTCCCGGCGCTGCGCGAGGAGCTGGTGACCGCGCTCATCCGCTCGCTGCCGAAAGACCTGCGCCGCAACTTCGTTCCCGCCCCGGACACGGCCCGCGCGGTGCTGTCCGCAATCGACCCGACCGGTGAACCGCTGCTGCTGGCGCTGCAACGCGAATTACGCCGTCGGACTGGAATTTTGGTGCCGGTCGATGCCTTCGACCTGGACAGGCTGCCATCGCATTTGCGGGTCACGTTCGCGGTCGAGTCCGGCGACGGCACCGAGGTGGCCCGCGGCAAGGATCTGGGGGTACTGCAGGAACGGCTCACCACGCCGGCCCGGCAGGCCGTCGCGCAGGCGGTGGCGGGCGAGCTGGAACGGACGGGGTTGCGCGGCTGGCCCGAGGACCTCGAAGAACTGCCGCGCGTCGTGGAACGCACGATCGACGGGCGCACCGTGCGGGGCTTTCCGGCGTTGGTCGACTCGGGTGCCAACGTCGACCTCCGCGTGTTCGCCACCTCGTCGGAGCAGGATCGGACAATGGCACCCGGCATCCGGCGGCTGGTGCGGCTCAGCGTCGCATCACCGGTCAAAGCTATTGCGCGTCAACTTGATCCGCGTTCCCGGTTGGCCCTCGGCAGCAACCCGGACGGCGACTTGAGTGCGCTGCTGGAGGACTGCGCCGACGCCGCGACCGACGCCCTCGTGGCCGCGCCGGTGTGGACCCGTGCGGAGTTCGTCGCGCTGCAACAGCGGGCAGGAAAGTCCTTGCTGCCCACTACCGTCGACATCGTGCACCGCGTCGAGAAGGTACTGGCCGCCGCTCAGGAGGTCCAACTCGTGGTGCCCGAAAACCCGCCGCCCGCGCAGGCCGATGCGATCGCCGACATCCGTGTCCAGCTGAATCGGCTGTTGCCGGCCGGGTTCGTCACCGCCACCGGCGCCGCACACCTCGCCGATCTCACTCGCTACCTGCTCGCGATCCGCCGCCGCCTCGACGGCCTGGCCCACGGGATCCAGGCCGATCGAGAGCGGATGCAGCGGGTGCTGTCCGTGCAGGACGCCTACGACGAGCTGGTGCGCGAGCTGCCGCAGCCGGCAACGACAGCCGCCGGCGTACGCGATATCTCCAAGCAGATCGAGGAATTCAGGGTCAGCCTGTGGGCCCAGCAACTCGGCACGCCCCGCCCGGTCAGCGAGCAGCGGATCTACCGCGCGATCGACGCCGTGCGCGACGCTTTGTGATCGATTCCCCCCGCCACTTTCAACCTATAACGCATCAGGGGACTTGCCGCAAGACCCGGGTGATGATGCAAAATCGCTGTCCTCAACCAGAATTCGGTCGAATCGGGGGCGAAGTGGATGTTTCGGGGTTCTCGGGGAGCTCGCGCGGCGACGTCGAACATGCGGTGCTCATCGCCGGCGGTGGCCCGACGGGGCTGATGCTGGCGGGCGAACTGGCTTTGGCGGGGGTCGACGCCGCCATTGTCGAGCGTCGCACCAGCCAGCACCTGATCGGTGCTCGCGCCGGCGGTCTGCATTCCCGCACCATCGAGGTTCTCGACCAGCGTGGCATCGCAGATCGATTCCTGTCCCGGGGCAAGGTGGCGCAGGTCGCCGGCTTCTCCCAGATCCGGTTGGACATCAGCGACTTTCCCACCCGGCACCCCTACGGACTCGCGCTGTGGCAGAACGAGATCGAACAGATCCTGGCCGACTGGATCCGCGAACTCGGCGTACCGATCTATCGCGGCGAAGAGGTCACGACTTTCGCGCAGGACGACAACGTCGTCGACGTCAGTTTGTCCGGCGGCCGGGTGATGCGCGGCCAGTATCTCGTGGGGTGCGACGGCGGACGCAGCGTCATCCGCAAGGCGGCCGGTATCGAGTTTCCGGGGTGGGACCCGACGAGGAGCTATCTACTCGCCGAGGTCCAGATGGATGCCGCGACCGGGCAAACCCCGCAGTGGGGCATCCGCCACGACGCGCTCGGTGTCCATGCCATGTCCACCGTTGAGGAGGGCGGCCCGGTGCGGGTCATGGTCACTGAGCGGCACCTTGGACCCGCCACCGAACCCACGCTGCGCGACCTGAGTGAGGCACTCGTCGCCGTGTATGGGATCGACTTCGGAATCCATAGCCCCACGTGGGTTTCCCGATTCACCGATGCGGCGCGGCAGGCCGCTGCCTATCGGCGCGGACGGGTCTTGCTCGCCGGCGACGCCGCGCACATCCATCACCCGGTGGGCGGCCAGGGCCTCAACACCGGCGTGCAGGACGCGGTGAATCTGGGCTGGAAGCTTTCTCAGGTGGTCAACAAGACATCGCCCGACAGCCTCCTCGACAGCTACCACGCCGAACGCCACCCGGTCGCGCAGCGCGTGCTGCGCAACGCGTTGGCGCAGATGGCGCTCCTGCACCCCGACGAGCGCACGAAGGCGCTGCGCGACACCGTGTCCGACCTTCTCGGCATGGACGAACCCCGCAAACGCTTCGCCGCGATGATGTCCGGGCTGGACATCTGTTACGACCTGGGTGCGGGGCACCCGCTGGTGGGGCGCCGCATGCCCGACTTGGACCTTGTCACCACCGACGGCCCGCTGCGCGTGTTCGACCTGATGCGTGATGCCCGCCCGCTGCTGCTTCATTTCAGCGGCCGCACCGACACCGGGTCCCGAACGGACCGGGTGCGCGTGGTTGACGCGAAACATGTTGACTCGTTTGTGCTTCCGGTGCTGGGCCCGGTGAGCGCACCGCCGGCGGTGTTGATCCGGCCGGACGGACACGTCGCGTGGGTGGGCACCCGAACCGACCCGGAACTCCGCGACGCCCTCGCCACCTGGTTCGGGCCGCGCGCCCCCGCGACGTGAGGACGATGTGCGCAGGAAAGGGTGACTTGTATCGGATGGCGCAGGGTGTAACGTGCGTGTTCGCTGTTCAAGAGCAGGAAGCGCGCACCGTGGACATGGCAACCGACCAACCCCCGACACCGCCCGTGAATTGGGCCGAGGCCCAACCCTTGCTCCGGCCCGTGCTGCGCCCACAAAGTTACGTCAACCACCTGGTCAACACCGGGGCTCAGCCCTGGGTCCGCGTGGTGTTCCCGTTCATCAACGAGATGGTTGTGGTCGACCTGCCCACGGTGCGGGCAATGGTGACCCCGGCCGAAACGGATGCCTGGGCCATCACCGGTGATCAAGCCTTCGCGGTGGCCAGGCAGAATCTTTCCGCGCGCCAACAGGTCTTCGCGCCGGGCGAGAAGTTGCTGTTGAAGGACGCGGACGGCGACACCTATGTCGATTCTCTGATCCTCGCCGCCGGTTGGCTGGGTTCGCTCGCGGTGCCCGGCGCCCCCCGCCCGCTGGTGTTCTTCCCCGGCGACGGCGTACTGCTGCTCGGCACCGACGCGCCCGACGACGCCGCGGAGCTCTTCGAGGCCGCCGAGCGGATGTACCTCGATGCCGAGCAACCCATCTCGCCGCAGGGCTACACGATCGAGGGCAGCATCATCGCGCCGTTCGATCAGGCTGGCCCGCACCCCCTGCGGGAGTTGGCATTGCGGGCTCGAACCCTCTTGGCCACAAGGGAATACAACCATCAGAGCGAATTCCTGCGGGCGCACTACGCGCGTGAATTGTTCCCGCAACACGTCGGCGAAGCGCAGATGATCGAGACGGACTGGGGCCCGCGCACCATCACCGTGTGGGGGGAAGGCGTCCCCTGGGAGCTGCCGCAAACCGACTACGTGACCTTCTTGGCCGGCGATCCGTCGAACGACAAGTTCACCGTCCCGTTCCCGACGGTCGTCGACGCGGTGGGCATCCTTCCCGTTGCGGGGATCAATCCGGTCCGCTACCGCGCCAATGAATGGCCGAGACCAGAGCTGCTGGCGACGCTGCGGGCGCATGCCGTCGACCTGCCGAGCGGATGACGCTGTCCAGTCCGGGCGTCCCGTCAGTCCGGCGGCTCGTTAGCCGAGCCTCGGACATCCGCTTGTTCCCGGTCGCTGCGGTTGCCGGGAACGCCTTCGGCCTCGCTTTCCTCGGTAACTTTCTCTTCGAGTTGATCGACGATGTGTTCCAGCTCCTGAGCGCGGCTCAGCGGGTCTTTGTCGGGTTTGGTCATATCGCTTTCCATTGGCCTGGGTGGCGGACGACGGGCACCAGCGCCGGGGCCCCGCCGCTATTCAATACCCGATCGCGCGTTCGCTAACCAGACCCCGCCGCCCCCGGAACGGACGAGACACAGCGCCGCTGCGGTGGAAGTATCGCAAGAGTGGCTACCGAGAAACCCCAGACCATCGCTTACCCGGGTGCCGACGCCCGCCCGCGTCGCCACCACTCCGACCCGCTCGACCCGCACGTCATCGTCCTTTTCGGCGCGACGGGCGATCTGGCGAAACGAAAGCTGATCCCCGGCCTGGCGTACCTGGACCAGTCCGAATTGGCGCCCAATATCCAGATCGTCGCCACGTCGTTGGAAGACCTGAGTCAGGACGAATTCCGGGAAATCGCCAAGGAGGCCATCGATTCCTTCGGCACCCACAAGCTCACGCCCGAACAGTGGGCGAACTTCGCCGATATCGTCCGCTACGTCCCACAGAGCGCCGGGCCCGAGGCGCTGGCCGAGGCGGTGGCGCAGGCCGAGGACAACTTGGGGCCCAACGTCCGGCGATTGCACTACCTGTCGGTGCCGCCCAAGGCGGCACGCGCCGTGATCACCATGCTGAGCGACGCCAAGCTGGTAGAACGCTCGCGGGTGGTGATGGAGAAGCCGTTCGGCACCGATCTGGCCAGCGCGGTGGCGCTCAACGACTTCGTGCACGAAACCTTCGAGGAATCCCAGATTTTCCGTATCGATCACTTCTTGGGCAAGGAAGCCGCGCAGAACATCTTGGCGTTCCGCTTCGCCAACGGCCTGTTCGAGCCGATCTGGAATCGCAACTTCATCGACCATATCCAGATCGACATTCCCGAGGAGCTGGGCCTGGACCAGCGGGCGAACTTCTACGAAGAGACCGGTGCGTACAAGGACATGGTGGTAACCCACCTGTTTCAGGTGATGGCGTTCGTGGTGATGGAGCCGCCGACGGCGCTCGAACCGTTTGCCATCAGCGAAGAGAAAAACAAGGTGTTCCGGTCGATGCTGCCGGTCAAGCCGTCCAATGTGGTCCGCGGTCAGTACAGCGGATACCGCGACGAGGACGGGGTGGCAAAGGATTCCGACACCGAGACGTTTATCGCGCTCAAAGTCGGCATCGACAACTGGCGATGGGCCGGGGTGCCCATCTACCTGCGCACCGGCAAGAAGATGGCCGAGGGTATCCGCATCATCTCGATCGCGTTCAAAGAGGCGCCGCGAACCATGTTCCCGCCCGGATCCGGCGTCGGGACCCAGGGTCCCGATCACCTCACGTTCGATCTCGCCGACAACTCGAAGGTTTCGCTGTCCTTCTACGGCAAGCGTCCCGGCCCCGGGATGAAGCTGGACAAGCTGTCCATGCAGTTTTCCTCACAGGAGATCGACACCGTCGTGGACGTGCTGGAGGCCTACGAACGGCTGATCCTCGATGCGATGCGGGGCGACCACACGCTGTTCAATACGGCCGAAGGCATCGAATCATTGTGGGAGCGTTCGGAAGATCTCCTCACCGATCCGCCGCCGGCCAAGCTGTATCAGCCAGGCACATGGGGACCCAACGCCATCCACCAATTGATCGCGCCCAATGCGTGGCGACTGCCCTTCGAGCGCGAGTGGCGGGAGGCCAGGTCATAGCGGAAGCGCCGCGAAAGCACCTCGGTTTCAGTTTAATTCGGCACTGAGGTAACTGATCGCGTGCCGGAAGTGCTTGAGGATTTCGTTGTCGGGTAGCACGAATCCGTATTGGGCATAGACCTGTTCGGTGGGGTGGCGGGTGACGTTCCAGCCGGTGCCGGCCAGGTGTTCAGCGGCCGGGCGCCGCTCGCCGAGCCAGACCAGCTCGGCGACGTCGATGTCCAGTCCGTGCTGACGCCAGGCGCTGCGCATCGCCCGGGCCCGTTCGTCGGTGAATACGCTCATGTCGGTGATGTTTTCCGTGGCCAGCCGGCTGCCCGGGGCGCTGAGCGCGGTGATGTTGTCCAGCAGCCGGTCCTGGGCTTCGGGCGGTAGATAGGGCAGCAGGCCCTCGGCGATCCAGGCGGTGGGGGAGTTGGCGTCAAAGCCGCTGTGGCGCAGCGCCGTTGGCCAGTCATCGCGAAGATCGATCGCGACGGTGCGGCGCTCGGCGGCCGGCTCGGCACCGATCTGGTCGAGCGTGTCGGTCTTGAAGGCGATGACTTCTGGCTGGTCGACCTCGAAAACCACGGTGCCCGCGGGCCACGACAATCGATAGGCCCGCGCGTCGAGCCCGGCGGCCAAGATGACGGCCTGCCGGATTCCGGCCGCGGTGGCCGCGCCGAAGAAGTCGTCGAAAAACCTGGTCCGCACCGTAATCTGCTCGCGCCGCTGCTGCAGGGTCATCGGCATGTCATCGGTGTCGAGCGGGATTTGGCCATCCAGCATGCGGGTGAAGAAGGGGTGCCCGACGGCCCGCACCAGCGGCTCGGCGAACTTGTCATCGAGCAGTGGGTCGGGCTCGCGGGACGCCATCGCCCGGGAGGCCGCCACCATGGTCGCGGTCGCGCCCACGCTCGATTCCAGGTCCCAGCTGTCGCCCTCGGTTCGCGCCGAATCAGTTGATGACATTCGTTTTCCCCTTCCGGGATCCATCCACCGCGTCGGCCAATTCGCCCTCGGTGAGGTTCACCACCGGCGACTAGGCCACCGGTACCGAAGGGTACTTTCTGCCTATGCCGAGCGCACCACACACCCGCAGGAATCTGACCGTTAACCGCGCCGAGCTCGACGACAGGAAGTGAAGCACTCCATGGCACCGACCCTGCGCCCGCGCCGATCCGCCCTGTACCTGCCCGGTAACAAGCCACGCGCGCTGGAGAAGGGGAGAACGCTGCCGGCGGATGTGCTGATTTTCGACCTCGAGGATGCGGTGGGACCCGATGCGAAGGCCGATTCGAGGGTGACGGTGTGCGAGGCGATCTCGGCGGGGGGCTACCGGCCCCGCGAGGTCGTGGTTCGTATCAACGGCCTGGACACCGACTGGCACGAAGACGACATGGCCGCCGCGGCCGGATCGACCGCCGACGGCGTGCTGGTGCCGAAAGTCGAGACAGGCCAACAGGTTCAAGCGCTGGCCAACAAGCTGGGCACTTTGGGAGCGCCGGAGTCGATGCAGCTGTGGGTGATGATCGAAACGCCCCGGGCCTTTCTGCGGGCCGAAGAGGTCGCGTCGGCCAGCGATCGCCTGGCCGGGTTGGTGGTCGGCACCAACGATCTGGTCAACGAGCTGCACGGCCTGCACGTCCCTGGTCGCGCACCCGCCGTGCCCGCCCTGGGCCTGGCGCTGCTGGGCGCGAGGGCGGCCGGAAAGGTCATCTTGGATGGCGTGTTCAACGACATCACCAACGAGAGCGCATTCCGGGCCGAGGCGCGGCAGGGCCGCGAGATGGGATTCGACGGCAAGACCCTGATCCACCCGTCGCAGATCGCCCCCGCCAACGAGCTGTTCGGTCCGTCACACAAAGAGCTGGAGGACGCCCGCAAGATCGTCTCAGCTTATGAGCAGGCGCAGGCCGCGGGAACCAGCGTCATCACCGTCGATGGCCGCATGATCGAGAGCTTGCACGTCCGCGACGCCCAGCGCATCCTCACCCTCGCGGATTTGATCTCCGAGCTGGAATCCGCTTCCTAGGGGCTGCGGACATATCGGGCGGGCCGCGCGGGTGCACGACGGCCGCCCACGACGGGCGTTCAGTGCCGGCCACACGGTAGGTTGAACGCGTTGTGAGACGACTCGAGAGGAGATGACGTGGGCCAGACCGCGGCCATGGCCGAGGCCGACCGCGCGTGGATGGTCGACACGCTGCTCGCGCTGCTGCAGACCCCGAGCCCGTCGGGACGCACGGACGCGGTGATGCAGCTGATCGGCGACATTTTCGACGACTTCGGGGTGCCGTTCACCCTGACCCGGCGCGGCGCGCTGACCGCCGAACTCGCGGGTGCGTCCGCGACCACCGACCGGGCCGTGGTGGTCCATTCCGACACCATCGGCTGCATGGTCCGCGAGCTCAAGGACAACGGCCGCCTCGAAATCGTTCCGGTCGGCACCTTTTCGGCGCGGTTCGCCGCCGGTGCCCGGGTGCGCATCTTCATCGACGACCCGGACGAGTTCATCACCGGCACGGTCATGCCGCTGAAGGCCAGCGGGCACGCGTTCGGCGACGAAATCGACACGCAACCCACGGACTGGAAGCACGTCGAGGTTCGCATCGACCGCAGGGTGTCCACGCGGGAGGACCTGGTTCGGCTCGGCCTGCAAGTCGGTGACTTCGTGGCGTTGATCACCAGCCCCGAGCTCACCGCCGACGGTTTCATCGTCTCCCGGCACCTGGACGGCAAGGCGGGCGTCGCTATCGCGCTCGCCCTGGCCAAGAACTTCTCAGAGAACAAGGTGGTGCTGCCGCACCGCACCACGATCATGGTCACCATCACCGAGGAGGTCGGCCACGGAGCCAGCCACGGCCTGCCCGCGGACGTCGCCGAGCTGGTCTCGGTGGACAACGCGGTGTGCGCGCCCGGCCAGCATTCCCTCGAGGACGGCGTGACGATCCCGATGGCGGACATGCACGGCCCGTTCGACTACCACCTGACCCGCAAACTCTGCCGACTCGCACAGGACCAGGGAATCCCGTTCGCCCGCGACATCTTTCGCTACTACCGCTCCGATGCGGCGGCGGCTATCGAGGCCGGGGCCAACACCCGCGCCGCGCTGGTCGGCTTCGGGCTCGACGGCAGTCATGGCTGGGAGCGCACCCACATCGATTCGCTGGAAGCCGCCTACAACCTTCTGCACGCCTGGCTGCAGACACCGTTGACGTTCGCCAAGTGGGACGCCAAGCCGAGCGGCAGCCTGCGCGACTTTCCGTCGTCGAAGCAACCCGCCCCCAGCGAACGGTGGGTACCGCTGTCGCGCGGCGATTACGAAAGCCCCGGCGACGCCTCGCCCGGGGCGCACTGGCCGCCGGAGGGACCACAGGCCTGAGGCCGCTACATCTGCGCCCCGACGACCTTGGTCTGTAGGTAGGTCTCGATGCCGGCCTTGCCGGACTCGTGGCCCCAGCCGGACTGTTTGTAGCCGCCGAACGGCATCGAGTGGTCGTAGGGAAAGGCGCAGTTGAGTCCGACGGTTCCGGCCTTGAGCCGCTTGGCCAGCCGATCGGAGCGGCCCAAGTCCTTGGTCCACACCGTGGCAGCCAGACCGTAGGTGCTGTTGTTGGCCAGCGCGACGGCCTCGTCCTCGTCGTCGAACGGCGGGCGCGGACCTCGTCCAATACCGATTGCACCGACATGCGTCTCCTCCTGACGTGAATGCGGCAGAAGTTATGCGCTTAACCCCACGCTGTCTACGAGATCCAAGAAATGGGACCGAGCCGAAGCGGCCTAGCGGCCGCGCGCGATGCGGTCGGCGCGCCAGCACCGAGACTGCATGGGGACGTCGATCGCCTCGGCGCCGGAGAAGTGGTCGGTCAAGACGGCGCGGGCGTTGGCGAGTCGCTGGGCGCGGTCGTCCGGCGAGGTGATGATCACCCGGCTGTAGGTGGCGAGCATCGCGACGACATCGTCGATGGTCATCCTCCGCACGAATGCGAACCTCTCGCTGGCGACGTTGTGGAAGATCTGCGGATCGGGGAGCACCACGTTCTCGTGCCGCCGGCGGAAACGGTCGGGCGCATCCAGCTCGGTCGTATCGTCGCCGGGCAGCACGTCGAGGTCGCGGACCCAGTCCACATCGCGATCTCGACTGGTCCAGATCAGCCCGAGCCGTCCGCCGTCGCGCAACACCCGGCCGATCTCCGGAACGGCACATTCGGGGTCCATCCAGTGCCACGCCGACGAGACGAACACCGCGTCCGCGGAATGGTCGGGCAGCGGAATCGCCTCGCCGGTGCCCTCCACGGCGCGAACCCCGGGGGATCTCTCGGCCAGCACCGCGCGCATCCGCGCGTCGGGCTCGACCGCGACGACTTGCGCCGCCCGCCCGACGAGCGTGCGGGTGAACAGACCGGTGCCCGCACCGACGTCGACGGCCACCTCGCAGTCGGACGGCAGCAACCAGTCCACCGCGTGCCGCGGAGGGTGTGGCCGCAGCGCGTCGTAGTCCTCGGCGATCGAGCCGAAGGACATCGCGCGTATTTGACGATCAGTCACACGCGACAAGGTAATGCAGCTCGCTGTGCACGACATGAGAAGTTGTGGCGCGTCACCAGAGCGCGCTGTGATTGACGAAGGCATCGGCGATGAGCCCGGTTCCGAAGACCAGAAACAACAGCCGCACCGACATCGGGCCGTAGCGGGTGAGGGCGCGCACGATACCGCGCTGAATGCGCTTGGCTCGCATGGTTTTTCTCATCGAAAGAGTGAGGATCAGCAGCGGCGGCGAGAGGGCGATCGCCCAGTAGCCGATAATCACCACCGGCCAGAGCGGCGGTCGCGGGTGCAGGGCGGCGAGCATCGCCAGGCCGGTGAGGTAGGGCACGGCGGTCGGAGCTTGGCCGCTGCCCACCGCCAACCCAAGGAACCCGAGCAGCCACGGCCGCTGCCGCATCGCCGCCAGCGCCCAGCCCGGTGCCGACGATTGCGCGGTCAGCGGGAAGAAGGCCAAACCGACCAGGACGGCCCCCAGCAGCAGTTCGCCCCGGAAGCGAATGGCCGGGGTGAGGTGAAAGTCGAGTACCTCGGTGATGAAGCCGATGCCCAGCACGGTGCACACGCCGAACGTGGTGGTCACCGCGAACACGCCCGCGACGTAACTCAGGGCGCCGGGGACCGGTGACCGACGACCGAGCCGGCTGTCGAAGATGACGGCCGAGACCACCCCGACGTTGAGCACATTGAGCGAGTCGAGAAACGCCAGTCCGGCAAGCGCCAGTACCAGAGCCGCCACGCGCCTGTACCGGGCCTAGCGCGGGGATCCGCCGGCCACCCGCAGCGGGCGGCGCACTGACCACGGGATCAAAGCGGCGATCATGTTGCATGACAATACGAGTCAGGCTCACGCGTGTCTGGTTGAGGGAGCTGGTGTCCCAGGCGCCCGTCCGTCGCGCCGGCCTGAACGGCGGGGATGGCGTCGGACCCGGCGAGGTGGCGGCCTTCCGGCTACTGGTGGCCGGCTTGCATCTCGGACAGAGCGTGCCGCAGCCCCTGGTCCAGCTGCTCGGAACTCGGCGCGGGAGTGCCGGCCCCCTGAGCCGGTGGCTGGCAGCTGCAGGTCGTCGTGGTCGACGGGTCCGCCGTCGCCGGTGCTGCCGCGCTCACGGCAGCCGCAACGGCGATGACCCCGCCGATCAGTACCTTCGTGATCATTGAGCCGCTCCTCGATGCGTTACCGAAATAGTAGGCTTCGGCGGGTGCCGGGTGGTTGCGGATTTTGACCCGCGCCGTCGGCTCAGGGAACGCCTAGGCCGCTGGCCCCGCGCCCTGATTCATGATCACCTGGATCATCTCCGGCGCGTAGGTGTAAATCGCGGCCGCGACCTCCCACTCGGCTTGCTCAGCGCTCAACGGTGTTCCGGCGATGACCGTCCTGACCAGGGACCGGGCAGTGCCCAACGGATCAGGGGACGCACGAACCTGGTCGGCGAACCACCGGCCCTCGGCGGTCACGTGGCAATCGGTGTAACCAGCCGCGTGCACGATGTTCTTCTCGGCCAGCAAGGTGACGTAACGGTCGTCGTCGGCGGTCATGGTGCAGTCCGCAGACGCCTGCGGTGCCGGCAGCACGACATGGCTCAGCAGTGCGGTCACTACAACGCAGATGGCCCACACCGGCGACGCTCGTCTCAGCCCGCGCACATGGGTGACCGTCATTCCTGGGCCTCCCTCGCTGGGAAACCTGCTGCTTACCCAGGCCAGCCAAACCGCGAATGCCGCATCGAGCTAGTGCCGAAAGTCATTGCTCCGACGGGGGATTTGAAGTCCTGACGACCTCTGCCGGCAGACAACTTGCGTCCGGAGGCTCGCCGTGGTCGCGCCCTCCGCGATGATTACGCGGGGGCCATGGTGCCGGCACAGGCACAGCGCGGCATTATCGAGGCGTCGACGGCGCGCAGGTGTCTCGATGCCGCGGTTGAGGTTACGCGGCGACAGCACATCAGGGAGGGGCCGCCGGCAATGACCGCACTCAGCAAGGAAGACCTTCGCGAATATCTCATTGGGGCTTGGACGTTGGAGTCCTACCAAAGCTCCGACGTGGATGGCTCAAACATGCGCTACCCGCTGGGTTCCGACGCCCGCGGAATCATCATGTACACCGCCGACGGATACATGTCCGCCCAGATCATGCGCGCCGACCGCGCACCGTTTGCCTCTGGCGATCTTCAGGTCGCCGGCAACGACGAACTGGCCGCGGCGGCCAGAGGGTATATGGCATACACGGGCCCGTATAGCGTCCACGACAACGGCACGATCGCCCACCACGTCGACGTCAGTCTGCTGCCGAACTGGATCGGCGTAACGCAATACCGCGCAGCCCAAGTCGGCGATGACCGTTTGCAGCTACGCCCCGTCGAGCCCGTGCTCATCAAAGGCAAACTCCGCAAGGCGCGCCTGACCTGGCAGCGAGCGAAGCCGGCCAAATAGACCGGCCCGCAACAGGACTCATCAGTTTCGGGATACCGGGGGAGTAGCTCACCGAAACCCGCCCCGCAGACCTCAGGAGAACTGAATGGGATTGCTCGACCATAAGACCGCTGTCATCACCGGCGCAAACTCGGGCATCGGGCTGGCCACGGCGCAGCGGTTTCTCGCCGAAGGCGCCGACCGGGTGTTCATCACGGGTCGCCGTCAGACCGAACTCGAAGATGCGGCAAGGAGTTTGGGCCCGCGCGCTACGGCCGTGCGCGGCGACGTCGGAACCCCGGGGGACTTGGACCGGCTTTACACCGAGGTCGCGGCCGCCGGCAACGGCCTCGACATCGTGATGGCCAATGCCGGATCGACCCGGGTGGCGCGGCTGGGGGAGATCGCCGAGGACGACCTCGACGCGCTGCTGACCACCAATGTCAAGGGAGTCATCTACACCGTGCAAAAAGCGCTGCCGCTGCTCAACGACGGCGCCTCCGTCATCCTGACGGGGTCCACGACCGCCGACCGCGGCCGCGCCGGGCTGAGCATCTACGCCGCCACCAAGGCGGCCGTCCGATCGCTGGCTCGCGCCTGGGCCAACGAGCTCGCCGGCCGCAACATCCGGGTCAACGTCATCGTGGCCGGATCCACCGCCACCCCCGGCAGCGACACATTGGCTGCCCAGACCGATCCCGATGCATCCATCGAAGAGTTCCGCGCCGGCCGCATCGCCACGATCCCGCTGGGCCGCTTCGCCGATCCCACCGAGATCGCCAATGCCGCAGTGTTTTTGGCCAGCGATTTGTCCAGCTTCACCACCGGATCGACGGTGACCGCCGACGGCGGATTCAACCAGGTCTGACCGGCCCCAGACTCAGCGCTGATGATCCGCAATGTTGTCGGCGAGTTCATCGAAGATGGCCTGGTTCAGGGCGAAGGCATATTTCACCTCACCGACGATGCGATCGATTTCGCCGGCGTCGGGGCGTAGAGCGTCGAGGCGAGCCCGATAGGCGTCCTTATACGGTTTGGGCCGCACCGGGAACTCATAGAAGGCAAGGCCGGCGCCGTGCAGATCGAACGCGCGATCCAGGATTTTCCCGATGCCCCGACCACCGGAGAGATCCCCGAGATAGCGCGTGTAGTGGTGGGCCACCAGCGCACCACCCCACGTGAGTGCCCCGAGCCGCTCGACGTAGGCCGCGGCCGCGGGGGAGTCGACCTCGCGTGCGGCACCCCAGGGCAGCCAGTGGTCGAGGTCGGCGTCGATAGCCGTCAGGCGCTCCAGCGCCGGGTCGTACACGGCGGCAACCATGGAATCGTCACGGCGGGCCCGCACGGCGTCCTCCAGCGCGGCGTACACCACACGCAGGCGGAGCAAGTAGTCGGAATAGCCCTCCGCCCCGATCCGGCCGGCGAGCAACTCGGACATGAATGGGCTCTGCTCCGCGGCGTCGTGTTCGGCCGCCGAGCCCTCTTTCATCGCCACCGACAGACGGCGGCTTGTCGGGACGGCGATCGAGCACATTAGCTGTTCAGATTACATTGGTGCTTGCAACGGGGGCGGTGACTGCGGCCTATGCGACCGAGCCGTGGTCGGAGTACTGCAGCCGGAGGGGGAAAATTTCTTGAGCACGTTCAGAAATCAGAGCCAGGCAAATCCGCGTGAAAATGCGAACCGCGGCCGACCTGGTTCAGAATGCCGACATACATTGATAGCTTGGAGATCTGGCTGCTACCCCTCACCACTGCGATAAAGCCGCTCACGTGACCAGCGACGGGCGGCGCGTCGAGCCATCGGCAGCCCCGGATCAGCCGGTCGACAATCTCGTACCGGTCGGCACTCCGATCGACCTGGACAACTGTGCGCGTGAAGCGATCCACATCCCCGGCAGCATCCAGCCGCGCGGTGTGCTCGCGGTCGTGCACGAGCCTGCGTTCGAGGTGCGTCAGGTCAGCGCCAACGTCGCCGACCTGCTCGGCAGTCCCGTCGAAGCGGTCCTGGGCGAGCACCTGTCGGCACTGATCGGTTCCGAACAAGCCGCCCGCATCGAGCGGGTGGCGGCGAGCTTCGGCAGTCTGCGCCAAAACAACCCGCTGGAGCTCACCATCGAGGTCGCCGGGGAGCCGCGGGCCTTCGACGCGATCCTGCACCGTGAGCCGGGCGGTGTGCTGTTAGTCGAACTGGAGATCGCCTACGGCGAGCGGCCGTTCTCCTTTCCGAACACCTACCAATCGGTCCGCGGCGCGGTGGAGGAGCTGAACCGCGCCTCCAGCCTGACCGAGCTGTACGCCACCGCCGCGCGCGCCGTCCGCGATCTGACCGGGTTCGACCGGGTGATGGTGTATCGATACGACGAGGAATACAACGGTGAAGTCGTCGCCGAGTCCAGGCGCGACGACCTCAACTCCTTCCTGGGCCTGCACTACCCGTCGACCGACATCCCGGCACAGGCGCGCGCACTGTACGAGAAGAACTGGATTCGGCTGATCTCCGACGTCGACTACACGCCGGCGCCGCTGGTGCCGAGCATCGACCCGGCGAGCAATACGCCACTGGACCTCACGTATGCAACGTTGCGCAGTGTTTCGCCGATTCACATCGAGTACCTGCAGAACATGGGTGTGCATGCATCGATGTCGATCTCGCTGCTTCGCCAGGGGCGGCTCTGGGGGCTGATCGCCTGCCACCACTACGCCGGTCCGCACCTGCCGCCGTTCGGCACGCGGGCGGCGGCGGAGTTCCTCGGCTCGACCTTGTCGCTGCGACTGGTCGACCGCTTCGAGGACGAGCAACTCCACAAGCGGCTGGCCGCGCAGGCCATCCTGGCCAAGCTCACCGCTGCCGCGCTGGATGACGGCGAGCCGCTGTCGGAGTCGCTGCTCGGGGCGCCCGACCTGCTCGACCTGGTGCCCGCCGACGGCGTGATCATCAACATCGGGGGTGATCTCCGCATGCGTGGCGCGGTCCCACCGCGAGAAATCGTCTCCGCCGTCGCCGCCTGGGCTCGTGACGCGGACGACGAGATCGCCTGCAGCGAATGCCTGTCTCGGGCGCTGCCCGAACTCGATGTCGATCCGCAGGTGGCCGCCGGCGCGTTGGTGCTCAATCTGCCCGACGGGCAGTACGCCATCTGGTTCCGGCGGGAGGTGCTGCGCTCGGTGGACTGGGGCGGCGATCCGTACAACAAGGCGAACGCGGTCAACGAGGACGACCAGCTTCGGCTCAGCCCGCGCAAATCGTTCGACCGGTGGCGCGAGATCGTCCACCAACGCAGTGAACCGTGGTCACAAAGCGAGACCGAATCCGCCGGATCGTTGCGGCGCCAGCTGGTCGAATCGCTCTATCGCCGCACCCGGGGAGCGCTGCGCGTGGCCGAGACGCTGCAGCGCAGCCTGCTGCCCGAGTCGATCCCGACGTTCGACAGCTGGCACCTGTCCGCGCATTACGAACCGGCGGCGGGGGACAACGTCGGGGGCGACTGGTACGACGCGTTCGAGCTCCGCGACGGCCGGTTGATCGTGCTGATCGGCGATGTCGCCGGGCACGGCATCGCCGCAGCCGGCACCATGGCGGCGCTGCGTAATGCTCTGCGCGCTCAGTTGTTCGCCGGCGCCGCACCGGCCGAGGCGCTGGAACAGCTCAACGACTTCTGCCTGCACATGCTGCGCGGCGCGTTCGCCACCGTCATTGCCGCGCGGGTCGATCTCGGCTCGGGTCAGGTGGAGGCCGCGTCAGCGGGCCACCTGATGCCGTACCTGACGAACTCCTTGGCGAGGGCGGTCCCGGCACCGATCAAGCTCTCGCCGCCGATCGGCATCAAGGGTGTGACGTACGCACCCAGCACATTCGCCGTCGAACCCGGACACGGCCTGGTGTTGTTCTCCGATGGCCTCGTGGAACGTCGCGGCGAATCGATCGACGACGGGCTCGACCTTTTGGCCGAGACCCTCGGACGGGCGGGCGACATGGCGGCATCCCAAATCTGGACGGCGATGGCGGCGGATCACACCGACGACGACGTCACCATCATCACGTTGTTTCGTCCCTGAACGTGCGTTAAGCGCTTCGTGGAACGGCGCCGATTCCACTGGCAGCGATCTACAGTGCGACGAATAGCGCACTGCAATCACCCCTGAAGGATGATGAGATGGCGAAACGTGTTGCGACCAAAAACGACAACGAAAAGATCGTGGTCGATTTCATACATGCCGCTTACGGCCAGAGCATGGACGTCGACGCCGTCACGTTCCACGTCACGGCGCTCTTCGCGGTTCGCGACGGTGCGATCACTCACTGGCGTGAGTATTGGGACACCACTCACGTCGCCCGACAATTAGGCATCGATCCTGCGCTCATGTTCGCCCCGTTGGCCGATTGACCTACGCGGCAAGGGATTCGGTGGGCCGACTAGCCCGCGGCGCTGAGGATCTTGATCGCGAAGACGAGCGAATCGCCAGGCTGAATTCCAGCGCTGGGCTGGCCTTCGGGGTAGCCGTCCGCGGGGACCATCGCGACGGCGACCGTGGACCCGACCTTTTGCCCTGCGATGGCCTTCTGAAAGCCCGGCACCACTCCGGTAAGGGGGAAGTCCACCGGGGCGCCGCGCTGGTAGCTGCTGTCGAAGACGGACCCGTCACGTCCGTTGACGCCCATGTAGCAGACGGAGACCCTGGCGGTGTTCGAGACCACCGGTCCATCGCCGGCATGCAGCGTGTGCACCTGGGTCTGGCTCACGCTGAACGGTGCGGTCACTTTCACAAGCGGAGCGGTGGTATCCGTGGATCCGGTGACCGCGACGCTGCCGGTAGTACCGCTCAGCGTCCAGTCAGGCGTTGCACCGTTCGGCGGCGCTGCCGTCGGGCATGAACCGGCCGCGGTGGCCGTGCCCGCGCCGGCGAACGTCATAGCGGTTGCCGCGACAGCGGCCGCGAGCGCGGCGGAGGGATTCATCCGGGAAAAGTTCACGGCCGTCACGCTACAGCCACTTATTGCGCCCCTTGCCGGGAGCCCTGCGTGCATTTTTTGCGCGGGAGGGTGACCGTCCCTGTCTAGGTGCAAAGGCTCGGGGCGTCGCACACATTGCCGGGGCAGTAGATCGAGTGTGCGGCGTTGACCAGGCTCCCGACGTCCAGCAACGTCACGCCCTTCGTGTCCAGGCGGGCGTGCAGGTCGTCGGCGATCTGCTGGGGCGTCCAACCCCAAGTGAGGTCGTAACACACATCGTGCGCCTCGGCGATGAGTGCCTCTTCCGTCTTCGGCGGCCACGTGAGGCCGACGGCGCGCAGTTGTGCGAGGTATGCGTCATCTTGGGGGGTGGCCGCAGCAATGCCGGCGCTACCGGACGGTGCGGCGGCAACCATGATGGGGACGGCGATTCCGGCCAGCCTTCGAGGTGAGAACATTCGGTTCCCTTCCAATCTTCGCGGCGCCATCATAGGCCGCCAAAAGTGCACCGCTGCAAAGCAAGACACACAGCAGAATAGCCAAAGTTTGCCTTCGCGGCTCGCCGAAATTCGCAGCGTGCGCCGGTTAGCCGGTGATACCAGCCAGTTGGTATGCCACCGCATCGAATGCGCGCAACGTGTCCAACATGTGCGGCTCGTGAGAGTGCGGCTGGGTGGACAACTTGGCCGCGACCAGCTCCGCGGTGCGGTTGACGTAGATCATCTGGCCGCACATGCCCAGGCACAACACCACGTTGTTCCCGGGATACGGGAACCACATATGGTTGCGGTACATCCCGCCGGGCAAATCGGTGTCGTGATCGGGGCTGGCGGCGAACGCCTGACGCGAGTCGGGGCCGCCGTCGAGGGTGTCGGCGATCCACGCCGCCGGCAATACTTGCCGGTCGGTCAGCGACACGCCCTCGCGCAAGAACAGCGAACCGAACCGGATCATGTCGCTGAGGCAGGCGCTGATCCCGCCGTCGAAAAAACCGGTGCCGGCGGGATCGACACCGATGGTGGCGTCGCATTGGGCGCCGATGCGGCTCCACAGCAATTCCGACATCAGTTCGGGCATCCGCCAGCCGCCGGCGACCTCGCAGATCCAGCCGAGCACGTCGGTTTCACACGAGCGATATTCGAAGGGGCCGCCGTGAGCCGACTTCTGCCGCAGGGTCAGCAGGAAGTCGCGCACCGTGGCGTGTCCGTCCGGATTGCTTTTCGGTGCCCAGCCCATCGCCTGGTCGAGGAGGTGGATCTCGGCGGCCGGGTCGTCGTAATCCTCCGAGAAGGCGATACCCGACCTCATGTCCAGCAGGTGGCGCACCGTCGCACCGGCATAGCCGCAATTCGCAAGGGCAGGAACGTATTTCGTGACAGGCGCGTCAATCTCGATCGCGCCGGAGCCGCGTAGCGCGGCGACGACGGACGCCACCAGCGACTTGCTCACCGAGAACATCAGGTGCCGGGTCTGGGCCACCATGCCGTTGACGTACTCCTCGGCCACCATCGCACCGCGGTGGGCGACTGCCCACCCGTCGGTAGCGGTCGCTGCCATCACCGCGCCGACCGTGGTGGCCGCCCGGTTGGTGTTGGTCACCGGGATCTCGGCGATGGAGGCACCGGCCGCGGGCAGGGCAGCGACGGGCCCGGCCCCGCGCGAGATGACCGCGGTCGGAACCATGTCTTCGACGTGCTGGAAGGACCACTGCGCATAGGGCGGCGCCAGCCAGTTGTTCAGTGAGATACCGGCCGGGGGGCTCACGCGCGGGCGACGAGCCGCGAGACGATCGGCGCAGCCGGCGTCAGGGGCGTTGAGACGAACTTCGCCTTCATGCCCTTAACCCAGCGCTGACAGCGCTCGCTGAGCTGATAGTCGTCGGTCTGCAGGTGTGAGCGAGTGACGAGCACGCCGAGTTGGGCGCCCTCGGACCGCAAGTCGCCGGGCGCCGCGACACGCATGTAAAAAGCCTCGGACCCGTCGAGCAGCGTGGCCCAGTCGTTGGCGGTCCGCGAAAAGGAGACCCGACCGTCGTCGTCGATGCGCCACACCCCGGTGCGTGGTGTCGCGGTGAATAGCTCGATCTCCGGTGAGGTCTCGGTGAGTATCACCTGGCCCCAGACCTCGTCCTCGCCATAGCCCCGCTCCCAGCGCGCGTTGATCTCGTCGATGTCGAGTTCGTACTCGACGTCCATGTACTCGAGCAGGTGAAAGAGAAATAGCGGCATGTCGGCGTAGGCCTCGGTGGTCAGGTTCGTCATCGGGCTGGCGCCACTCAGGCGCGGGTTCACCTCGCCCAGGTAGAGCTCGTCGGAGTCGAGGTCATGCAGAATGTCCACCTCGAAGTAGCCGAGGTAACCCTCGCGGCGCATGACGTCACCCAGCTTTGTCACCATTTCTCGCGCGGCGTGCGTCTGGGCAGGCGGCAGCACCTCGTGCCAGATGTCATTGCCACACCAGCTGCCCCGGCTCGGCGTCAGCTCCGAATAACCGACCAGGCTCGTCATCGCGGGGCCGACCACGGTGCCGTGGCGGGTCACGGCACCCTCGAGGCATACCTCGACATTGCGGATCCGCTTCATGACCTTGAGTTCTGGCTGCGACGTCAGGTCACCCGCGTGTTCGTCCCAGTCGCGCCGACCGTGCACAAAGAACGTCCCGCTGCCGGCGTTGCCGTACGCGATCGAGATGACCAGGTCATCTCCTAATCCGGCGCCTTGTGCGAGCGCCTGCAATTCGTCGTACGAACCGGCCCGCCCGATGACGTGCGGCACGCTCGGGATACCCGCCTCGTTGGCCAAGCGAGTCATGACGATCTTGGAGCCCAGACGCTCGCGCAGCTCCATTCGCGGGTGCATGACCTCGAGCCCGGCCTGCCGCGCGAGGGACTGAATTTCTTCGTTCATCATCACGAAGCAGCACTTGCCACCGGGACCTTTGCCCGCGATGAACTCGAGCGTCTCGGGATCGGACAACAGATGGCTGCACACCTCGTCCATGGAGTCAAAATCACGGCGGTCTCGTCGGCGAGGCACGAACACGCGCGAGTGTGTGCCCTCGAAAGAGTCAAAGTACGTAAGGTAGAAGAAGTTTCGTATCCAGCGGTCAACGCCCAGCAGGTTGAACGGGGTCGGGGAGATGAAGAACAGCGGCACCTTGTTGGTGTGAAAGAACGCGCGTATGTCCGAGAGGCCGTTGAGTACGTGGCGCGGCTCGGGTCCCATCACGCCGTCCGCGGTCGCGTCGAAGCCCGAAACCGGCGCGCGGGTTGCGGTGCGGTCAGCGGCGGTGCGGTCAGCATAACGGCGATGTAATGACATACCTCCATTCGACAAGTGTGCGCCGTGTCGATGGCGGTGTCGACGAGTGGAGTGCCGGAATGCCGGTGGCTCCAGGCACCCCAGGCAGCAGACGCTTTGAGAGACAACCGAAACCACGCAAAACCCGCACTGGTTAACCCGATATTTTCGTCGGATGGCGGGTGATCGCGGGAAATGGGTGCCGCCGCCACCGCCGCGACGCGGCGGGACTCTACGACTAAGCTATTGGAAACAGTGCGCACACGAAGGCCCTGCCAAGCAGCGAGCGGGATCTGGCTGAGTAGAGGGGGCCGCACCGTATGCCTTCATGGAAAACTCGCACCGCCGAAACCGATTCGAGTTCGATAATCACCGTTCGTAAAGTCGGCGCCTATATCGAAGTCGAAGTTACCGAACCGACGACATTGGATTTCCAGATCACGGTCAGCCGTCAACCGGGCGTCACCGTCGACGAGTCACTGGCAATCGAACTGAACGGGAAGCCAATTGAACCGCGCGAAGTCGTTGGTGAGCATCTGACGCGGATTCATGTTGTGCAGGCGGGCAGGGGAACCGTCACCGCGTCGTACTCGGCGACGGTCGCTGGCCAAGCCGACGTGCCGCCGGTCAGTGATGTCGACCTGAGTGTTTATCTGCGCCCGAGTCGGTATGCGGAGTCCGACAAGTTCCTCGGGTTTGCCACGACCGAATTTCAGCAGTACGGCAGCTCGGTCACGCTTCTCGAAAGAGTCTCGTCATGGGTTGGCACTCGAGTGAAGTATGTCCCGGGATCCAGCGATCCGATCGACGGCGCCACCGACACACTCCTTGCCGGTGCCGGTGTGTGTCGCGATTATGCGCATCTCGTCATCGCCATATTGCGCGCGCTCGATGTTCCCGCCCGCTTGGTGGCGGTGTACGCACCGGGTTGCCAGCCAATGGATTTCCACGCGGTGGCCGAGGCATTCGTCGACGGCGCATGGAGGGTCGTCGACGCCACGTGCCTGGCGCCCCGGCAGTCGATGGTACGGATTGCCACGGGTCGAGACGCCGCTGACACCGCATTCCTGGACAATCACAAGGGCGCCATCACGTTGCAGAATATGACAGTCACGGCAGTGACCGACGGTGAGCTACCCAGGGATTCGGTCGAGCAACTCGTCAGCCTGCGGTAGGCCGATCTTCAGCCCCAACCGAGCGTTCTAAGGCGGCCAGTGACGCGTCGAGGTAATCCTCGCCGAAGATGGGCATCTCGCCGACGCGGTCCCGGAAAGCCTGGGGCGTCCCGCTCCAGTCGTACATGAGGGTGACGTCGGTGCGATCACCGTTCGGGGTGAGGTCGTAACGCCAGAACCACCCGCCCGGAGAGTGGTTGCCCGCGTCGTCGAGCACCCCCGGCATCCAGGCGATGGCACGGTCCACTTCGAACACATTGACCAGGTTGTGCGTGACGTAGTCGCCGCCCGCCTGGGTGAGGTACATGTTCATCGCGAACATCTGGCCCGCTCCGGTGATCGGCGCGGCGTCCACGGCGTCGCGGACCCAGTCGGTCGGCTCGGTGTTCTGGTGGCGGGATGGGTCGGCCAGGACCGCGAAAATCTTGGCCGGGCTGGCCGCGATGGTGCGGGTTACGACGTACCGTTCGGCGTTGGCGCTCATGCGTTGTCCTCACTTGTCGTCGATCCGTACGCGGCCGCGATGGCGGGGGAGTCGAGCCACCCCGAGTATGTGGGCCGCGAAGGCCACCCTTCGGGCGAATCGAGCCATTCCTCTTGGCGACCCCACGGCAGGATCTCGATCAGCCCGAACGAGTGACTGAGTTGCTCGGTCCCTCGCCCGTTCGTGTGCCACGTCCGGTACACCCTGTCGCCGTCGCGCAGGAAAACGTTGACCCCGAAACCGCCACCGGGCGGTGCGTCCATGTCGGTGCCGAACGGGCTCTGCGATGACGAATACCAGTCCATCCGGTTGCCGACCTTGCGCTTGTAGGCGAGTGCCTCCTCGATCGGTCCGTTGGTCACGATGACGAACCGGGCGTCGTAGTTGTCGAGGAACTCCAACCGGGTGAATTGCGAGGTAAACCCCGTGCACCCGGCGCACTGCCACTCCGCGCCGTCGGACCACATGTGGTGGTAGACGATCAACTGCGATCGGCCGTCGAACACGTCGGCCAGGCGGATGGGCCCATCGGCACCGACCAGGGTGTAATCGGCCACTTCGACCATCGGAAGACGTCGCCGCTGGGCGGCGATCGCATCCAATTCGCGGGTGGCGGCCTTCTCCCGGGTGCGCAGCTCGTCGAGGGCGGCGCGCCAGGTTTGGTGATCGACGACCGGCGGCAAGGCCGTGCTTTCGCGGGACATGGCTCCACCTTTGCGCTCGATTTGTTGATTCGAAGGTCTGACTCGTGAGCCACCGGCAAATTCATCGGAACAATGGCCCGACCTCTACTCGATCGCGAAAAACGCCCTTGACCTCGACGCCCGAGGCTGGGTTCGATATTGGATAACCGATGGGAGGTCCACGATGAGGACGTTCATTCGCCAATTCGTAGTCATCGTCATGTTGGCGTTCGCGTCGATGGCCGCCGTGACGCTCATGACGCCGGCAGTGAGCAAGGCCGATTGCGCGGACGGCGAGTGGTGGGATCCGACGGGCAAGGTCTGCCGACCCCTTGGAGTCGGGCCACAGCCCTTGGCGTGCGACCCGGGCCAGTGGTGGGACCCGACGGCCAATGTGTGCCGACCCCTGGGTGTCGGGCCGCAACCGCTCGCATGCGACAACGGCTGGTGGTGGGATCCAGGCGCCAACGAATGCCGTCCGCCAGTGGCACCTCCTGCCGGCTAGGGAGCACGCGGAGCCCGTCGAGGTCGACTCGGCGGCGGGCCGGGCTCCTCCAATTGCGTTGGTGCGTCACACCCCGGCCGGGACCAGCGCGGCCGACGTCCGCAACTCGTGGCGCAGCGCGGTGAAGTCCGTGATCGTCTTTGTGGTCACGGTCGCAACTGGGCGGGCGTTGCGGCCGGTGGCTTCGCGCTTGGACACCATCACCACGCTGTCGATGTAGGGCTGGATGGTGGTGGCGTTTTGCACGGTGGCCACGATGACGAGCTGGAAGCCGAACTTGCGGAAGGCCTGCAGCGCCTGCTGGGCGAACTGCGGGTCGGACTTGGAGAAGGCCTCGTCGAGCATCAGCTGGGCGAAAACCGGTTTGTTGTCGGCACTTTCCGGGTTGGCGAGGTTGAAGCTCAACGCTCCGGCCAGGCAGAAGGCCATCAGCTTCTCCTGCTCGCCGCCGGAGTTGTCGCCGGAGTTGCTGTGGGTGCGGATCAGGTCGTCGCTGCTGACGTCCCATTCGGCGCAGTCGAAGGTGAACCGGTTGCGGACATCGAGGGCGTCGCGGGTCCAGGCCTTGTCTTCCGGTGCGGTCGAGGCCAATCGGTTGCGCAGGCGCAAGATGTCGGCGTACTGGTCCAAGATGGCCTGCTTGTCACCGAGCCCCACTTCGGCGATACGCCGCGAGATCGAGCGGACGATCTCGGTGAGTTCGGCGACCGCGGTCAGGCTGCGCGAGGTGGCGCGCAGGGTTAGCCGGGTACCGCGGTTGAACTCCACCGCACCCAGCCCGGTGTTGACGCGTTCGATCTGCTCGCTGATGCGCCGGGCCTCCTGCTCGGCGACGCGGTGCAGGGTCAGGATGGCGTCGGGCGCCTGCTCGGTGACCAGTCGCAGCATCCGCTCGTAGGCCTCGGGCAGTTCCCGCTCGTCGATGTGTCGACACAGCGCGACGTAATCGTGCACGCGCTCGTCGAACACGTCGCTGTCGTTGGGGATCGCATCGGGGAACGCGGTGTCGAACGTGTTGAGGATCCGCGCGAGCTCATCGTATGAGCGCCTGCGGCTTTCGCGCAGTTGCTCGCGTTCGCGGCGGATCGCGGTGAAGACCGCGTCGCGGTGCGGTTCGGGGTTGAGCATGTCCAGCGACACCGGCACGTCGGCAGCGTAGCGATTCAGCAGGTCGGTCAGCGGTTCGGACACGAACGCCGGGGCGAGCCGTTCCAGCAGCTCCAGCAGCCGGGTGCGGCGACCGTCGAGGTCGTCGCGTCGGGTCTGGATGGCGCCGCGGCGGGTCATCAGGGCCTGGATCTGCTCCCAGCACTCCTCGGCGCGGGCGGTGAGCGCCTCGATATCGGGGTTGTCGGCCAGCAGCAGCTCGAACTGCTCGCGCAGCCGGTCGGCGTGGCCGTCGGCGGTGTCGGTGTCGACGTGGGTCCACTGCTCGAACTGATCGCAGATCGCCTTGAACGCCGCGGCCCGGTCCCGCCACTGCTGACGCTCGGCGGCGATGTCGTCGGCGACGGCGCGGGCCCGGCGAAACGCCTCTTCGGCATTGGCCAAATCGACGGTCAGCGCGTCGATCTTGGCGGCCACGTCGCCCTGGTAGATGTAGTCGGCCTGCTTGAGGGGCCGGCGATCGTCCTTGATCGCCAGGCGCTCGGATTCCTTGTACAGGCCGGTGTCGGTGACGGCGCGCCGGAACCGGGAGAACACGTCCGGGGTGTCGACGCAGATGTGATCACCGGCGGCGGCGATGACGTCGGCGGCCTCGGCGGCGCAGTCATGGGTCGGGTCGACCACGAACAGCTTGCCGGCCAACGTGTTCGGGTCGGCCTCGGTAACGTCGGCGCCGACGAACCTGGCGCGGACGTGATGCAGCTGCAGCCGCCCGCCCATGTTGGTCTCGTTGACGAACCGCAGCACCGCCGCATAGTGAGTGTCGGGCACGAGCAGCCGCAGACCCACGCCGCGCAGCACTTTCTCGACGGCGACGCGCCACCGGCTCTGCTCGGGCCGCAGATCCATCAGCTCGGCGATATACGGGAGCTCACCGGGATCGATACCGACGGCGGCGCAGATGTGTTCGCGCATGGTGAGCGCGAACTCCGGAAGCGCCGAGCCGACGCGCTCGACCCGTTTGAGTTCCTTGGCGGCGTCGTCGCGGGCGATGCGGGCGACCTTCTGGGCGTATTCGGCATCGGTGGAGGCTTCCCGACCGCGATCGAGTTTGGCCAGCAGTTCGGTGGCGCGCGTGCTGAGTTCCTCGCGCAGGTTCCAGAATTCGTCGGCGGAGTCCGGGATGTCGAGGCCGTGGGTATTGAGCATGGATTCGTAGGCGGTGCGCCGACGCGACACTTGCTCTGCGTGCGCCTCGGCACCGGCCACCTGCGACTGCAACGGACCGAGGCTGGTGCTGGATCCGCTGATCTGCGTGTTGAGCGAATCACCTTCGGCCTTGGCAAGATTCAGCTGGCGGGTGACGTCCTCGTATTCGTTGCCGAGCTGGTCGATGGTGGCGTCGAGCGATTCGATCTGCGCCGGGCATTGCGCGAGCCGGAGGTGATCGGTGTACGCGCGGACCATCGGCTGGTCGACGAGATCAATGATGCCCAGGTCGGAGGACTCCGAGGCGTAGCGCTGCTGGATCTTTTCGATGTCGCCGAGGATCTTGCGTTTGCGTTGCGCGACGGCCAGCAGTTCACGGGCGTCGACCAGCGGGTCGATCTGCTTGAGCGCTTCGGGCAGCCGGGTCAGGCTAGCGGGCTCGTCGAGCATGAACTCCCGAACGAACTGTTCAAGCCCGCCAACACTTTTCAACGACTTTGCTTTGCCGAGCAGCTGCTGTGCGGCGTCGGACGCGCGGATGCCGATCGTGGCGTACAGCTGGGCGAGGTACTGCGATTCCACCTTGGTGGAGAACCGCCAGTCGTCTTTGAACACGGCGGCGTCGAAGCGGCCGGCGGCCCAGCGATTGCAGACGTTCTCGATGTCGCGGTCGCCGTCGGCCAGCACGAACCGGCTCGAGGAGTCCGAGCGGGATTCGCCGGTGAGCCATTTGAGCACCAGGCCGGTGACGGTGCGGCCGCTGTTGCTGGTGTAGGTGACGGCGATGGCCGACCAGGCGGTGCCGTCGCCGCGCAGGTACATGACCTTGCTGGCGCCGGCCTCGCTGCGTTGGCCCCAGGCGCCGCGGACGTATTTGTCGACGGTCCGCCGGCCCGCGCTGGACCCGGCGGCGGTGTTGTCGCCGGAGGCGTTGAAGTTGCGCCGGTTGAACGGCAGGAAGCCGAGCGAAATGGCATCCAGCAGTGAGGATTTGCCGCTTCCGGAGGCGCCGGCGATCAGTGCGCCGCCTTCGCTGAACGGGATCGAGTGATACCCGTCGAAGACACCCCAGTTGATGACCTGCAGGCGCGACAGGTGGAACTGTTCAGTCATCCTCACGTTCCTCCTCGTCGTCGTGGCCCTGCTCGTCGGGAACCCCGCCGCCCAGCAGGATCTCGAACTGCCGCTGCAGCTCGCTGATCACCGAGGCCGTCATGACGGCGTTGATGACCGGGCTGACGGTGTAGCTGTCCTCGTCGTCGCGGGTCTTGCGCAAGATCTCCAGCGACGCCAGCCGCGCGATGGCGCCATCGATGCGCGCGGTGAACGTGACGGCGTCGCGGTCGACGTCGTTGAGCACGCCGGAGAATAGCCCGTGCATCTCGTCGCGGCTGATCACGACGGCCTGATCACCCGAGGCGCGCATCATCTGCGCCAGGTGCAGCGCCAGGATCGAGTCGTAGGTGCCCAGCGGTTCACGGCGCAAAAGCTTGACGCCCCGGGCGGATTCGTAGCGCGCCTGTTCGACGAACGCGACGTCAGCACCCTCCACGATGCGGAGCAACAGATCCAGTTCGGACAGCCTGACGGACAACTGCGCGCGGTACTCCAGCACCCAGGTGTAGACGTCGCGGTCGGCTTCGGCGCTGATGTAGCGGCGCGTCAGCAGCTGCTGCAGCGCCCAGCAGGCACGGTCGGGCAGCTCGGACACGTCGCCGTCGAACCGGGGCCGGCGCTGGTGCGGCGCGCGGGCCGTCTGGTCGACGTGGGGGAGTGCGGAGAAACCGCTGTAGTCCGTGGGCTCTCTAGTGGCCTCTTCGACGGTCACGCGGTTGCTCCCAGCAGGGTGGAAACCGGTTCGGTGAACATCAGGTGCGGCACCTCCATTTCGCGGTCGCGCCCGTCCAGGGACTGAAAGCGGACCGTGACCGACTCGGAAACCTGTGCGGATTCCGGTTGTTTGAGCGCCCAGGACCACAGCACGATGACGTGCCCGAGGTAGGCCGAGTCGAGCATGGCGACCGCATCCGGCAGCGACAGTGTCGCCCCGGAGCGGATCGCGGTGTTGATCATCTCGGACATCGCGGGTGCGTCGACCTGGGTGGTGAGCGCGGCGAAACTGGTCAGATCGACCTCACCCTCGGCCGCCTGGGCGGGCTTTGGGTTAGACAAGTCGCCGATCCGAAAGCTCAGTGCGCCAACGGAACTGAATGCGTGCCGGGCCAGGGGGAGTTCGATATCCAGCCGGGAGTCGGTCAGCGATGCCTTGAGCAGGTTGCGGGCGGCGCCGATCGCCTCGTTGAGCTGACGGGCCACGCCGCGGCTCTGCTCGAGGGTGCCGAACGCGGTGAACCGTTTGACGCGCTGCGCGCAGCGCTGTTGGATGCGTTCCACTTCGTCGATCTGATGTCCGACCAATTCGAAGAAGCCGGCCATCACCTTGCGCAGGGCGGGGTCCAGCGCCGGGAGGGCGTCGGCGACCGCGGCGACGTCGGCTTCGAACTCGGCGCGTTGATCGGGGTCGTTGATCATGCGCAGGAAGGCACGGTGCGAGTCGCGGCCCTGGGAGTCCCAGGCGGCCTCGTAGTCGGCGTACATGCGGCGCTGCCGGTCGCGGTATTCGACGTTGCTGTCGATCGGATCGTCGAGGGCCGCGGTGGCCCGCTCGATCATGGTCCCGTACTGGCCGATGTCGGTGATCAGGCGTTCCATCTGGAGGGCGATGGCGTGGGCTTCGTCGTAGGCGTCGGTGAGGTCGACGTCTTGGGTGTGGTCACCTGAGCTGTCGCTTTGGGCCAGGGCGTCGAGTTCGGTTTGCAGCGCGGCGATTTCAGCCTCGATATTGGCGCGGATGCGGTCGGGGTTATTGCCGACCCGCAGCGCGACCTGCTTGAGCCGGGACGCGATGCCGTTGATCGAGCCGCCGGTGGCGATGGTGTCCTGCCGGCGCATGCCCCGCAGGAAGTCGAGCGCCCGGCGCGCCTCCTGAGTCAGGTAACACAGGTTGCGTTCAACGCCGGAGCGCTGGTCGGCGACCCGGTGCAGCCAGCCCTGGCTGGCCCAGGACTTGATCAGGGCCAGGCCGGACTGCTCGCCGGCCTGGTCGAGTGCGGCGAGATCGCGCTCGAGCCGTACGACGAGGTCAGTCTCGGGCACCACGCCGCCGCTGAGCCGTCGCTCCATCAAGGTGGCATAGAGGTTCAGGTTCAGCGTGGCCAGGAGGCGGATCGTCGGCGAGCCCTGAAGGCCGCGATTCAACTCGAGCAGGTCGGCAGGCGACAGCGTTGTGTCGTCGTCCAGCACGCGCCCTCCGTCTCGTTCCGTCATGCCTCGGACGCTCCAAGATATGGCACGGCGGCGACAATCGTCGTTCGGCGGGCGGGGTGTCGGGGGATGGATCGGGTCGGTTCATCACAGTGGTCTCAGGCATCGCTCAAGCCTCAGTGGTCACGACCCGGCGTTCGACGGTAATGGACGCCGCGGTGGGGCGCGGGTGCTCCTAACGGCACGCCCTTCTCGCGCCTTCGGGAAGGCTAAAATTCGCTCATGACTGCGCTGCTGGTCGGCAAAGCGTTATTGCTGGCATTTCTTGTCGTGGCGGGCGGCGTCCTCATTGTGACTTACGTGCGCAGGCGCCGCGCCGGCGTGCAGCCATGGAAAAACCTTTACGCCGCACCATATCTCGACATATATGGCGGCGGACTACCCCCGATACCACCGCCGCCCTTGACGGCCTACGAGTGGTCCGCTGACGGCGACCCGCCCACGCAGGGACCTGATGGCGTCGGCGGTCAGCCCCAGTAGGCGAAGTTACAGGTGGGCCGCGGTTCGCTCTTGAGAGACACGACCTTGTCGCCATCCATGATGATCGTGCATGTCAGGGGGGTGTCTCCGCCGTCGGCGGCTACCTGCGACTCCACTTCGTTGTAGACGGGGTACTGCTTTTCCCACGGCAGTGGCACATTCGACTCGGTCTGTTCTGGGCCTCCATTGATGCGGTATCGGATAGTCACGGGGGAGCTGCCGCCACTGACCTTCATCACCGCGGTGCCGACCGGCTGGCCGGTTGGCGACACTGACGTGGCCACCGATGGAGCCGACGTCGCGATCTGCGAAGTGGTGCCCATACCGCTAGTGCTATGTGCGGCATGTCCGGCGGTGCTCTTAGTGCATGCCGTCCCGCAAACGCCAGCTGCTGCAATGCTGATGATCACCCCGACGGCACAACGATACGAATGCATGCCCAAAGCCTACGATGAACGGCACCGGATTCGGACCTGGTCGGCGCAAGTCCTTGTCAACGTGCTTTACGCCCACCGATGGTGAAACCGGTTGTCCCCCGACAACATCGTGATCGACGTGACCGACGCGCACATCTGGGACGCCTCAAGCGTGGCTACACTCGACGCCATCACCCGTAAATACGAGTCCAAAGGCAAAAACGTCTCTCTGAACGACACCAGCGCGAAGCGGCACGCGCATCTGAGTCCGCTAATCGCCGGTGCTCACTGAGTCGCCGTCCGGCTCCGGTGGTGTCGCCTCCGTGCACTAGATGCCAGACGCGTTCTTCCGCCGTGAGAGCGAAAGACGAAAAAGTTTGGTTGCATTGGACGACAAGCGGCAGCGGTCGGAGTCGTCAAAGTGGCTCCTAGAGCCAGGTTTCGATCACGAGGCGCTAGCCGGGAAGGCGCGTTGCTAGCCTTTCCAGACGACCTTGTCCGCGCCTCCGGCGTCCCGGTAGACGACACTGTCGGGGTTCGTACCGTTGCGAACGTCAAAGTAAATGCGACCCGTAACAGGATTGCCTAAGGGGAGTGGGCCCTCAGGAAGGCCGTCGGTCTGGTTGCCCTTCATCACCGCGAACGTGGAGCTGTTGGCGGCCCGAGCGTTGAAATCGGCGATGTTCGGAGTTGCGTTGCCGCTTACACCTTTGGCCGTTACGTCGGAGTACCACACGCCGTCGTTGTGGCCGCTGGGCTGCAGGTTGCTCACGGTGTAGTCGATGGTGCCGCCGTTACTGGAAATCTCTGCCATTTGGCCGAATTGGAGCACTTGCGGATCGGCGAATGCCGGTGCCGGCGCCAGGAGTCCGGCCGCCGCAAATACAGCTGTTGCTGCCATCGTTTTCGATGCAATGTGTGAGAACGCCACGTCGGGCTCCCTTCGTGATGTGCCGCCTGTCCAGAAGCGGCAGCTAGATCGAAGGTGTATCCAGAGCCCAGGATTTCAAACCCCGATGTTTGCTGAATAGCGCTTGGCGATCTGCGCGCTCCTTCATTTGATTAGCTCGATGTCAGAGCAAATTCCCCGTTCGTGTTGGCCTGGTTTACTGGAAACGCTTGATGTTCAACTCCTGCATATCGCGTCGTGCCGGACACCGATGCGATGTCATAGAACACGCCCGCCCAGCCCATGATGGATTTCACCGAGCACCGGTGATCCTTACTCAGGTGCTCTGGCTCGCCGTCTACGACCGGGGCGTAAGTTCGTCCGAAGCTACGACGACCGCGACAGCCTGCGCCACTAGGCGCGAGAGGACTCTCAATGATGAAGTCAAGCGGCCGATTCGGTGATCGGGGGTGAGTCGGGTTGCCAGGTGCGGTGGTCGGGGATGAGGGCGTAGAGGACGTTGGTGCGGCGTCGAGCCAGACAGATGGTGGCTTGGATCGGCTTCTTACCTTGGTCGCGTTTGGACTGGTAGTAGGCCCGAGATTGCGGGTCGCGGCGGATCGCGGTGAGCGCGGGGTCACAGCACAACGTAACAACACGAAGTAACTGCACCTACGAACCAAAGGAAGCCCATGAGAACGATCGCATACCGCCACGCCGCAGGCGTCGGCATGGCCGCCGTCGCGCTGATCACTGTGAGCTGCAGCAGTGGCAAGAGCGTCGACGCGTCGGCGCCGCCTCAGGCCAAGGTGAGCGCCACCTCCACGTCCCAAGCCCCGGCGCAGCCCTCCGAGGTAAAGATCATCGGGGAGCGCGACGTCGAGGTGACTCTCACCGGCCCGATCGCTGCCAAGTACTCGTCGGCAACCCAGGATCAGCGGCAGGCTCTCGGCAAACCATTGACGGGTGACCGCAACGCGGGCACACGGGAGAGCGGCGTGGTATTTCAGCAGTTCCAGGGCGGCGCGATTACCGCCAGAAACGGTGAGGCCGGCACGCCCGCCTATATCATCCTGGGCAAGATCCGGGAGGCCTGGAACGTCCCACGCAGCCCGGACGGCGTGCCTGCCGTCAGTGGCACTAACGGTTCGGCAGGTCCGCTCGGGTTGCCCATCAGCGACCAGAACGCCGTCGGCGATCTGCTCGTGTCGAACTTCGAGCACGGCAGCATCGGGTACAACCCGAAGACCGGCCAGGTCGAGGTGACGGTGAACGGCAAAGCCGTACCACCCGGGCTGTAGCCCGAATCAGGCGTTCAGCGCGGAAAGACTTGAGCTGCAAGCAAGGAGCAGTTTGCTGGTAACCCGCCGTATTACTGCTCATGTGGTCGCCGTGGAACCGTGAGCGACACTGACGGGGCGATGCTGAATTACCGCTCGACGTGGCGATTCTCGCGCGGGGCAGGCCAGAAAGTGGCGCTCATCGACGCCGGGGTGAACCGTCACCCGACGACCTGCCTGAGACAGGGGCGCCGCCAGCCGAGAATGCTGGCGCGGAGCACGACTCTGTGCTGCGACCGTTAAGGATCGTTACCGCAATCGTGATTTTCGCACTCGTATCATTGGATTTACCAGAAGTCCAAAGCTTTCGGCCTCAGATAACGCCGATCGACGTCCGCAAGCCTGGGGGGCTGATATGACGACCGCAATCGCCGAGCACCAGCCAGCGCAGGGAGAAGGCGCGTCCCACGCGCGCGACGATGTCACTTTGGCGGTCGCAAGACTCAACGCTATTGCCTGGCGGGGGGACACCGTTCTCGCCGAATTGAAGCCGCGCTGGCGACCCACGGAAGAAGATATCGTGCGCGCGTCGATCACGGTAATTTTCGTAGCCCTGGTCGCGGTGATCGGCATCGCCGCGGGCGCGATCTTGACCATGGGCTAGCAGTGGATAGGGCGCGTGGCCTTCAGGCAGCGCGAGAGGATTCGATCAGACGTAGATTATCGGCGAACTCGGCTGTGGTGCAACAGGTCTCGACATTCCGCTTAAATGCATTGCCAGCCCGTGGTGTTCGGGGGTATAGAGCCGTGGGATCAGCTCAACGGCATGTCCCAAATGAGTCTTCGGGCACGAGCAGCCTCTTTCATCCCAACGGACTCACCGCGTCAGCGCCAGGGCCAGTATGGTGTCGAGCCTGGTCCGACGGTGCCGATCAGGACGCGATGAACGCGAGCAGATCCGGGTTGAGGACATCGGCGTGCGTGGTCAACATGCCGTGCGGATAGCCGGCATAGGTCTTCAACGCACCGTTCTGAAGTAGTTCGACCGCCCGGGGAACCGCGCTTGTGAACGGGACGATCTGATCGTCGTCGCCGTGCATCACCAAGACGGGAACGGTGATCGTCCCCAGGTCCTCGGTGTAGTCCTGCAGCTAGGAAAGCACGGTCTCATAGTGAGCGTGGGCGCTGCCGGACATGCCCTGCCGCCACCAGCTCGCGACGCACACTCGCCTCTCGCGGACGTTCCCGGCGATCGAGTGACAGTCAACCGCACGCCCAAGTCTTTTCCTACGAGCTCTCCGGTAAGTCGACCGATGCGAGCGGACGAGGGACAGCCCTGATTCCCCTGGTGAAGAGCGCGTACTTAAGTTGACATAATGTCGCTTATCGGCACACGCTAATCCCGAGTTCAAGCCATGCCCGCCGTGAACTGCTGGTTTACACCGCCGTTGGCCCGCGCGGCCATGCGACGACGTTGCTTGCCGCCGGCCGGATAACCCAATCGGCGCGGACGACGGGGCCGCCGCCAGACGAGAGCCGTCAACTCGGGGTGCCATCCGAACGGGCCAGTAACGCGTGCAGCGGGCGGCCACTTACCCCTCCCGCGTTCCGGCGACACGGCCCGTCAATACGTCACTGTGACAAATAGCCATGCCCCGGGCAGGCGCCCCCGGGCACCCCATCCCCGCCTCCCCGTCCATCGCCGCCAATACGTCACTGTGACAAATTACTTTGCGCGCAAGGGCTATTGGGATACGGGCGCTGGCGGTGTCAGTTCAGCTTGTGGCTCCACCGCTTGGGGCGGGTGCGGCGATGCGTGTCGGTCGACCAGAGATGGCCACAATCCGAGCACTGCAGGTGCACCAGCGTGCCCCTGTTGCTCAGCAGATACTGCCAGTGCGTGTCACAATTTCGGCTGCTGCGGCACTCACCGCATGTGGCGCCGTGATCGCAGGACGGGCACGGCAACCATGCGCGGCGGCCGCGGTCGGCGGTCGGATCAATCGGTAGCACGAGCGATCGTCCGTTCGGGCAGCACGCCGGCGTGGACCAACTCGTCGTAGACCCGTTGCTGCTCCTCGTCCAGGTTCGAGTACAGCATGTCGTAGGCCTTCTCTTCCTCGCGCAGCACGGCGATGGGGTCCCAGTCGTCACCAATCGCTTCGAGCATTGCGCTGCGTCTGCGCGCCTCGTCGAGGGTCAGGTCATAAGCAAAGTCGAGGTCGGCCATCGCGCTCCCAGCCATTAGATATGCAAACGAACGGTCAGGATGACCTAATTGAGGGCGGTCGAGCTATGACCCACGTCACTCTCGCCGGTTGACGTTCGTCACAGTCGGCGTCGAAGCATCCGGCACCGGCAACTAAGTGACCGCGGGCCGGCCACACGAGTGCGACGACGCGGGGCGCCCGGATGTCGCGACCAAACCGGCCCGCGGACTCCCCCTTTCCCGTCCCCCGCCCATCGCCGGCAATACGTCACTGTGACGAATATTCCTGCAGCGCAGCATTATTGACCAACAATCGATGAGAGTTTCACGCCGTGCGAGGCGGAAAGTACATCTCTTGTTTTACCGTGCACACCAGCCTGCCGTCGCGGTTGAACATCGTCCCACTCGCCAGCGCTAGCGAACCCGCGCTACTTGGCGACGACCGGTCGTAGAGAAGCCAATCCGACAACGCCGCCGGAGCGTGGAACTACACCGAATGATCACGCTGCGCTGACTCCACGGCACCCTCGCGCGCCGCGTATGCCGGCTCGGTCAACGTCACCGCGGACAGATAGGCCACCAGGCTGGCGGTCAGCACCGGATCATCGGGCACCTGCCCGTCGGGTCGCCACCACATTCGCGCCCGCGCGGGTGGAGCGACCGCGGTGTCGATGATCCGTCGCTCAAACCAGCGCAGGCTCGCCCACCGTCCCCTGGCGGTCTCGTCGGACTCCGCCAGGTGCGGTGCGACCCACGGTAGGGACTCCGGGCTGGACGCCTCGGGCATGGACGGTTGGTAGACGACCTGGGCGGGTGCGGAATCTTCGGCTTTGAACGAGGACATTGCTTCCATCAGGATTTTGCCGTCTTGGCGCGCAGTGACCCGACGCGCCGAGAACGTCCGGCCCTCTTGAAGATCGACAACCTCGAATTCCACCGGCCGACGCGAATCGCCCGGCCGCAGGAAATAGGTGTGGACACTGTGCGGCACGCGACCCGGCGCGGTGTGGCTTGCTGCCAACAAAGCCTGAGCCGAGATATGGCCGCCGAGGATGTGGTTGGCGGGCGCCGGTAGCTGCTGCCCGACGAAGAGCCACCCGTCCACCCTCTCGAGCTCTAACGTGGCGAGCACGTCGCCCAGCGAAGATGACATCACCACGTATCTTGCCGGATCGTTGCTCACGCGCTCAGGCGCCGGTACCGGTCAAGCCGCCGCAGGGCCTGCGCCGACGCCCGCCCCGAGGCGGGCTGCAGCGCGCTGTCGACTCCCGCGCGGACAGCCTCGACGTCGAGATCCATCCCGATCGCCACCAGGCAGTTGGTTATTGCGCCCCGCGGCGCAGTCCCGATGTGGATTGCGTTACCCACCAAGTTGACGACGTAGCCGTGGACGGCCGTGCGGTGGCGCACCGCCACGAGGCCTTTGAGCCTGAACACCCGCGGCGGTGGATTTTCCAAGAGGTCGAGCAGGGCGTCGGGGTCGACGCAGCCAGAGCTGCTGACGGTGACGGCATCGACATGGACGCGGTCATGGTCGTGCTCGGGCACCAGATCCAGAAACGAGAGCTGTCCAACCTGGATGGAGGTGGCGGACGCGTCGAAGAGTAGCTCTGGGGCTATCCGGCCACCCGTCGTGCCCACGACATGTATGCACGGGTTACGTTGCGCCGCGCGCTGTGTGACGCGTTGCACCACCGCCGCCCGCTCCCGCTCAGGCACCTGGTCAAGCTTATTGACGACGATCAGCGACGCCGCACCGTAGCGCACCGGGGGCAGTGTGCCGCAGTCGACGGTGTCGAAGTGGTTCACGGCGTCGACGACGTCGACAAGGCCGCCCGGTCGGACACCGCGGATCTCACTGAAGCCAATGAGCCGCGCGATGGCCACCGGGTCGGCCAGACCGCTGGCCTCGACGACGATGGCATCGAGGCGCCGAGCTGGATCGGCGAGCTTGATGAGTGCGTCGTCGAGCTCTCCGCCGTCGGGTAGGCAACAGATGCATCCTCCGGCGATCGAGGCGGGCTCGTCGACCTGGCCGGCCACCAGGCCGGCGTCGATGTTGATGTCGCCGAAGTCGTTGACCACCACTCCGATTCGGGTGCCAGGGTGACGTAGCAGGTGGTTGAGCAGCGTCGTCTTACCGGCTCCGAGGTGACCGGTGAGCGCGATGACGGGTATCGCAGCCAAGCCTCACCCTCCGCGTCGACATCCGGACATCCGATGCTAACCGGCGCAACAGTACGTTCTGATCCTGGCCGTCGGCCCCGGCATCCTCGAACGTGGAGACGCCGACGGTTATTAGAGCATGTGCTCTGTTATAGTGACCGCATGCCCCGCCCGCGTATGCACGATCCCGACGTCGTCCTCGACGCCGTCGAGGACCTGGTCGCGCGGTCCGGCCCAACCGCGGTGACCATCCGAGCGATCGGTGCGGCGGTGGGTGTGTCCAACGGCGCTGTGTACCACACGTTTACATCACGGGGCGGGCTGATGGGCCAGGCCTGGCTGCGGGCGGGTAAACGATTCTTGTCGGTGCAGACTTCGCTGGTCGACGAAGTGGTGGCCAGGGGTGACCAGGGCGGCCCCATCGAGGCCGTGGTGGCCGCTGCCGATGCGGCGGTGGTGTTCACCGAGCAGTACCCCGGCTCATCGACGTTGGTGTTGCGGGTGCCCCGCAAGCAAGTGCTCGCCGACGATGTGCCCGACGACGTTGCCGACGAGCTGCGACGCCTCGACAAGCATCTCGTCGCGTTGATGGTGCGGCTTGCCATCGCGATGTGGGACCGCAAGGACGCGGCAGCGGTAGATGCGATAACCTGCTGCGTCGTCGACCTGCCGACCGCGCTGCTGCTGCGCCAGGACCGGCTCGAAGGTGCCACCGCACGCGCGCAGCTGCACGCGGCCGTGCGCGCGGTGCTGGCGGTAGGTCCCCCTCCGCCGCGGCAGCAACGCGGATGACGAATCTTTCCATCTATCAGCGCAACTCAAGAGGAAACACCATGACAGTGACATTGGACTACGCAGACAAAATCGCCATCGTTCATCTGGGTGAAGACGAGAACCGATTCTCTCCAACATTTCTGGATGACATCGATGATGCACTAGATCAAGCCGTCTCAGCCGGCGCCCAGGGACTGATCACAACCGCCGCCGGAAAGTTCTACTCCAACGGACTGGACCTGGACTGGCTCAGCGCCAATACCGACCGGGCGCAGTGGTACATCGGCCGGGTGCACCGGCTGCTGGCGCGCATGCTGACCCTACCCCTGCCCACCGCGGCCGCAGTGGTGGGTCACGCGTTCGGGGCCGGAGCGATGCTGGCCATCGCGCATGACTTTCGCGTGATGCGCGCCGACCGTGGGTATTTCTGTTTTCCCGAAGTAGACATCCGCATACCGTTCAACCCCGGCATGGCCGCGCTCATCCAAGCCAAACTCACCCCTCGCGCGGCGGTCGCCTCGATGACCACCGGCCGACGCTTCAGCGGTCCCGATGCAGAGCACTTCGGCATCGTCGACGCGACCTGTGCCGAGGGTGCGGTCAACGACACCGCCCTCGACGTGCTGCGCCCACTGCGGGGCAAAGATCCGGGCACGCTGGCTGCGATAAAAGAGACCATGTTCGATCACGCGGTGCGCACACTCAACGACGACGACAATGGGGCGCAATAAGCTGCCTTGGACACTAACTCCGTTCCTGTATGGTCAGCGATGTCTGTCGGTGAGAGGGAACAGAGGGCATTCGATGGCAAACAGGCTCCCCGACAACGCCTTCACGTCCCCGCAGGCGTTGGATCCCGGCCTCCGCAAGGTGGCGCGATTCGTTCCTCGCGGATACGCGTTGCACCACGGTCTGAAGTTTCAGCGCGCAGTGATGAATCTTATGGGCAATGCCGGACGCATCCGCACCGTGCCCGTCGCCGCCGTCAACGCGCACGTCGCGGTCCGGCTGCATCGTCCGCCCGGGCTTCCCGAGCGCGCACCCGCACTGCTGTGGGTCCATGGCGGCGGAACCATCATGGGCCACGCGGCCCAGGACGATAAGTTCCTGCGGAAGCTGTCGCGCCGCACCGGGTTTGCGATTGCCGCGGTGGAACACCGGTTGGCACCCGAGCACCCCTACCCGACACCGGTCGAGGATTGTTACGCAGCCCTGCTGTGGCTGGCCCGCCAGCCGTGGGTTGATCCGGATCGGGTCGCCGTCGGCGGGGCCAGTGCGGGTGGAAATTTCGCGGCCGCGGTGGCCCAGCGGGCCCACGACCGCAACGACGTCCAGATCGCGTTCCAGATGCTCGTCTACCCGATGCTCGACGATCGCACCGGCGCCGAGCGCAACGGCCCGAGGCGCATCATGTGGACGGAGTCCGACAATCAACTGGCCTGGCAGTGGTACCTCAACGGCGCCGATCCCGAAGAGGCGGCGCCGGCACGCCGAACGGATTTGTCCGGCCTGCCGCCCGCCTGGATCGGGGTCGGCACGCTCGACCTCTTCTATCAGGAGAGCCAGGAATACGCACAACGCTTGCGCGACGCCGGTGTCCCGGTCCAGGAGGAGATCGTTCCGGGCGCGTTCCATGCGTTCGATCAGATCGCGGACAAGGCGCCGATCTCGACGAGGTTCTTCGAAAGCCAATGCGAGTATTTGCGCGGCGCGCTTGCGCCCAGTGGATGACTGCCATCATCCCAACGCCCATTCGCGGCGTGTAGTTCATTCTGTTGCCCGACAACCGGTCATACCGACGCGCGGTTCCTTGGGGCACATCGCCCCAGCCCCTGCCCGATCGGCCAATCTTTGCTACCCGCCTTAACGCGCTAGGCCAACGAACTCGGGAGCGCACCTGTTTGACTGCAAAGTGTGCACAGCGTGCAACCATATGGGTATGGCCAATCCCGTAGGGCTCCGCGAGCGCCGTCGCCGCCAGACGAGCGCCGACATCCGCGACGCTGCGGTGCGCCTCACGCTGAAACGCGGATTCGACAAGGTCACCGTCGACGAGATCTGCGCCGAAGCCGGAATCGCCACGCGCACGTTCTTCAACTACTTCCCGAACAAAGAATCCGCCATCGCCTACGGCCCCTCGGACATCCCCCCGGAGCTGGTGGAGGACTTTGTCGCCGCAGGTCCGGCCCCCTATTCGGTAGTGCTGGCGGAGCTGATCACGTTGGCCGCCCACCACCTGCGCGACGTGCCGCCCCGACGCGAACACGCGGCGCACATGCTGGAGCTCGCAAAAACTTCTCCCGCCGTGTTGGCGGCGTTCCTCGCCGACTTGGAAAGGTTCCAAAACCAGTTGACCGACATCATCGTGCGCCGCCAGGCGATGGAGCCGGACGATGAGATGGCGGCGCTGATCTCTGCGCTGGCGCTGACGGCGGTACGTTCCGGCATTGAGAAGTGGGCCCGCGGCGAAGCAACTGAAACCGCCGACACGCCGATGCCCTATGTTGAGCGGGCTGCCGCGCTGGTGAACAGCATCTTCACAAAGTGATCTGAAACACCAGTAGCAAATGTTGCATGCACTGCAAGATATGCACATCATGTACTATGCGCTGGTGGCGGTACCCGGGGAGGCTTCAGCAACAAGGCGAGCCGGGTGTCGGTGCCGGGGAGGTCGGCCGGTGTGGGTGGGCAGCATTCACCGCGCTTGACGCTCCTGCGCGAACCGTAGCAATCGACGTAATTCGTTGTTGAGCAATGCGACTTGTGGGCACACACCTGCCCAGCCTCGGTCGCGCGAACGCTGATCCACGTCACGACCGCGTGATGGGGAAGGGACCACCTAGGTGCAGATATCGAGACTCGTGCGCAACGCCTGGCTGCCGCTGTTGATCGTGGCG
Source organism: Mycobacterium mantenii (assembly GCF_010731775.1). Lineage (NCBI taxonomy): Bacteria > Bacillati > Actinomycetota > Actinomycetes > Mycobacteriales > Mycobacteriaceae > Mycobacterium > Mycobacterium mantenii. Next base: position 1,483,863 of record NZ_AP022590.1, read on the forward strand.
GTCCTGGTGGTCGGCGGCTTTGCGGTCGTCCGGGTCAAATCCTTCTTCGGCGCCCACGACACCGGCATCATGACCAGCCCGCGGCTCGATGATTCGAAGCCGTTCAAGCCCAAGGTCGTCAAATACGAAGTCTTTGGCTCGGCCGACCAGGCGAACGTGAACTACTTGGACCTGTCCGCCGATCCGCGGCGGGTCGACGGCGCGCCGCTGCCGTGGACGCTGGTCCTCAGCACCACCGCCCCCTCGGTCTTCCCGAACCTTTCGGCCCAGAGCGACGGCAGTTCCCTCGGTTGCCGCATCACCATCGATGACGAAGTCAAGGCCGAGAACATCACCCACGGCGTGCACGCCCTGACCTTCTGCTTGGTGAAATCCGCATGAGCACAACAGTCGACGACACCCGCACCGACGCCATCCCCGTCGTCAAAGAACCCGTGCATGACAAGATCCCCCGGATCATCCGCACGTTGGCCGTGCCGATCATCGTGGGCTGGGTCGCGCTCATCGCGGTGCTCAACGTCGTCGTCCCCCAGCTGGACGAAGTCGGCAAGATGCGTTCGGTGTCGATGGCACCCGACGACGCGCAATCGGTGGTCGCCACCAAGCGCATGGGCGCGATATTCAACGAGTACAAGTCGAACAGCTCGGTCATGATCGTCCTCGAGGGCCAGAATCCCCTCGGAGCCGACGCGCACGCCTACTACGACCAGATCGTCAAGAAGCTCGACGCCGACACCAAACATGTTGAGCACGTTCAGGATATGTGGAGCGATCCACTGACCGGGGCGGGGGCCCAGAGCAACGACGGCAAGGCCGCCTACGTCCAGGTTTACCTGGCCGGTAACCAGGGTGAGGCCCTGGCCAACGAGTCGGTGGAATCCGTCCAGAAGATCGTCAAGAGTGTGCCGACGCCCAAGGGCGTCAAGGTCTACGTCACCGGCCCCGCGGCGTTGTCGGCCGACCAGCACGAGGCCGGCGACCGCAGCCTGCAGCTCATCACGGCGGCCACGTTCACCGTGATCATCGGCATGCTGCTGTTGGTCTATCGGTCCATCGTCACCGTGTTGCTGACGCTGGTGATGGTGGTTCTCGAGCTGTCCGCCGCACGAGGCATGGTCGCATTCCTGGGCTACTTCAACCTCATTGGGCTTTCGACGTTCGCCACGAACCTGTTGGTCACGTTAGGAATCGCGGCCGCCACCGACTACGCGATCTTTTTGATCGGTCGATATCAGGAGGCCCGGGCTGTCGGCGAATCCCGGGAAGAGGCGTACTACACCATGTACAAGGGCACCGCGCATGTGGTGCTGGGGTCGGGTCTGACCATCGCCGGCGCGACCTTCTGCCTGCACTTCACCAACCTGCCGTATTTCCAGACGCTGGGCATCCCGTTGGCCATCGGCATGGTGGTCGTGGTCGCGGCGGCCTTGACGCTGGGTCCGGCGGTCATCTCGGTGGCGACGCGGTTCGGTAAGACTCTGGAACCCAAACGGACGCAAAGGATTCGCGGGTGGCGCAAGATCGGCGCGCTCGTCGTCCGCTGGCCCGGCCCGATCCTGGTGATGACGATCGGGGTGGCGCTGGTCGGCTTGCTGACCCTGCCCGGCTACCGCACCAACTACAACGACCGCAACTACCTACCCGCGGACCTGCCCGCGAACGAGGGTTACGCGGCCGCGGACCGGCACTTCTCGCAGGCGCGGATGAATCCCGAAGTGCTGATGATTGAGAGCGATCACGACCTGCGGAACTCGGCGGACTTCCTGGTCATCGACAAGATTGCCAAGACGGTCTTCCGGGTGCCGGGAATCGCTCGCGTGCAGGCCATCACCCGCCCGCAGGGCACGCCGATCGAACACACCTCGATCCCGTTCCAGATCAGCATGCAGGGCGTCACCCAGCAGATGAACCAGAAGTACCAAGAAGATCAGATGGCGGACATGCTCCACCAGGCCGACATGATGCAGACGACCATTGACAGCATGGAAAAGATGTCCAGCATCACCGTGCAAATGTCGAACGACATGCACCAAATGGTCAAGAAGATGCATGACATGACCATCGACATCAACGAATTGCGCGACCACATGGCGGATTTCGAGGACTTCTTCCGCCCGATCCGTAGCTACCTCTACTGGGAAAAGCACTGCTACGACATCCCGGTGTGCTGGTCGCTTCGCTCGGTCTTCGACGGTCTCGACGGCATCGACACGATGACCGATGACATCCAGAGCCTGCTGCCCATCATGGATCATCTCGACACCCTGATGCCCCAGATGGTGGCGCTGATGCCCTCCATGATCGCCAACATGAAGGCCATGAAAACGACGATGCTGACCATGTATTCGACCCAGAAGGGTCTGCAGGATCAGCAGAACGAGGCGCAGAAGAACTCCAACGCCATGGGTAAGGCGTTCGACGCCTCCAAGAACGACGACTCGTTCTACCTGCCCCCGGAGACGTTCAACAATGCCGAGTTCAAGAAGGGCATGAAGAACTTCATCTCCCCCGACGGGCATGCCGTGCGCTTCATCATCAGCCATGACGGCGATCCGATGTCGCAGGAAGGCATTTCGCACATCCCTGCGATCAAGAAGGCCGCCTACGAGGCGCTGAAGGGCACGCCGCTGGAGGGCTCGAAGATTTATCTCGCGGGTACCGCGTCGATCTACAAAGACCTCAGCGACGGCAACACCTACGACCTGTTGATCGCCGGGATCGCATCACTGTGCCTGATTTTCATCATCATGCTGATCATCACGCGAGGTGTGGTGGCATCGGCGGTCATCGTGGGAACCGTCTTGCTCTCGCTGGGCGCGTCCTTCGGGCTTTCGGTTCTGATCTGGCAGCACCTCATCGGCATCGAGCTGCACTGGATGGTGCTCGCGATGTCGGTGATCATCCTGCTGGCCGTCGGCGCCGACTACAACCTGCTGCTGGTGGCGCGGTTCAAGGAAGAGATCCACGCCGGCCTGAACACGGGCATCATCCGGTCGATGGGCGGCACCGGCTCGGTGGTGACCTCGGCGGGGCTGGTGTTCGCCTTCACGATGATGACGATGGCGGTCAGCGAGCTGACGGTCATCGGCCAGGTGGGTACCACGATCGGACTCGGTCTGCTGTTCGACACCCTGATCGTGCGGTCGCTGATGACACCGTCCATCGCCGCGCTGCTGGGCAAGTGGTTCTGGTGGCCCCAACGGGTGAGGCAGCGCCCGGTTCCCTCGCCCTGGCCGCAACCGGCCAAGGACCGCGAATCGTTTGCTGATGCCCGATAGTCTCGCCGCGAAACTGTAACTGCCGACGGCACCATTCGCGGAACACGTTGCCAGTTACAGTCTCGCGACACGAGACGGAACTTAGGTAACCCAGTCCGGCTGCGCGTCGGTCTCGACGTTGGAGAAGTCCTTGTGCCCCAGGCCGGCGGTGGTGCCGCCGTCGACGACGAACTCCGAGCCGGTGGAGTAGCTGGACTCGTCACTGGCCAGGTAGACGACGAGATGGGACACCTCCACGGGTTGGGCGGCCCGGCCCAGCGCCGTCTGGAAGATGTCGTCGGGAACCCAATCCGTCATCGGGGTCTTGATGAGCCCGGGATGGATTGAGTTGACCCGGATTCCGCTTGGTCCAAGTTCCAGTGCGGCCGACTTGGTGAGACCCCGCACCGCGAATTTCGTTGCCGTGTACCCGTGGCAGGCGATGGTGCCGGCCATGCCCTCGATCGAGGAGATGTTGATGATCGATCCGCGGCCCGCTTCCTTCATTGGCTTGACCACCGCCCGGATGCCGAGAAACACGCCCGTCAAATTGATGTCGAGAATGCGCTGCCACTCCGAGAGCGCGTAATCCTCCAGCGTGCCGATGTTGATGATGCCGGCGTTGTTGACCAACACGTCGAGGTGGCCGAACTCGCCCAGGGCGGTGGTCACCGCGGCATCCCAATCCTCGGGCTTGGTCACGTCGAGGTGCAGATAGCGGACCGCGTCACCGACCTCCGCCGCTACCGCCTTGCCCTCGTCGTCGAGGATGTCACCGAAGACCACCTTGGCTCCCTCGGCGACCAGCGATCGCACGTGCGATGCACCCATCCCCCGGGCACCGCCACTGATTAAGGCGACCTTTCCCGCCAATCGTTCCGCCACTGCAGTTCTCCTGTCGTAGGGTGCCCGATAGGCGCCTACGAGCACCATACAGATGCGACATCCTGTATGACCAGTGCGCTATTTACGCGGAATTCGTTCCGACGACAATCACCTGAGGACCCTCAACGCCCATCGGCGCGGATTGTCCTCGTTTCCGCCATCTTCTGGAAACCGGCGTGCGGGCTGTTCGATGAGGCCTTCAGCCACATCGGGTCCGGCCGAAGACGATGGATGGCGGCGCATCGCCTCCTCGCGCTCGCGGGCGCGAAGCTGAGCCGCATTCCAAGCCGAGTGCGTCTGCAGGACAATTATTTTGGCCGCAACACCAGTTGCCATGTGGCTGTTCCTCTCACGACGATATCGCCTTACCGCAAAACGTCGTATTTACAACATTTATCGCGGCAGCCGGACCAGCCGATAGGGACTGAAGCCTCTGACACGGGGGCCGTTCGGCCACACCGCCCAGAACGCGGCACTAGATCAGAACAAGCGGAGCGATCCATCGCAGCCGGGTGCCCCCGCCGGGAACACGATCGACGTCCAAGGTGCCCCCGACCGATTCGGCACGCTTGCGCAATTTCATCAGGCCCGCTTCCGTGACGTCGTGGGACAAGCCTCTTCCGTTGTCGACGACTTCGATACACAGCTCGTCAGCGACCTCGACGGCGATCGTCAGCCTGGTCGCCGCCGCGTGCCGTACCGCGTTGTTGATCGCTTCCGTGACGACGGCTTCTGCATCCTCGGCCAGCGCTCCCTCCACCACCGAAAGCGGTCCTTTGTACTGCACGGTGGTGGCCAAATCGTCTGATAGCCGGCTGATCATTTCATCCAAACGCTGGCGCAGACCGGTGACATCGGCATCCCTGCGGCGCAGGTCGAAGATCGCGGTGCGAAACTCCTGCACCACCGCGTGGAGATCGTCGACCGCCGTGTTGAGGCGCTGCTGCACTTCGGGCGAGCGCGCCCGCGGGATGGTGCCCTGAAGCGCGAGACCGACGGCGAAGACGCGCTGAATTGCGTGGTCTTGCAGGTCGCCCGCGATGCGGTCCCGCTCGGCGAATACCTCGGCCTGCGCCCGAGCTTCGCTCAGCTCGGCCTGGAGGGCCAACTGCTCGGTGATGTCGCGAATCGCCGCCGACACCATGACGCCCTGCTCGGTCTGCAATGGGCTGAGGCTCACGTCGACAGGGAACACGGTTCCATCGCGACGCAGCCCCCAGAGCTCTAGACCGACCCCCATGCGCCGTGACCCCGGCTTGTCAAAGAAGCCGGCGCGATGCTGTTCGTGGGCCCCGCGTAGCCGGGGCGGGATCAGCATCTCAATCTCCCTGCCCAGCAGGTCTTCGCGTGGGTAGCCGAACATCTGGTCGGTTTGGGCGTTTGCGAGCATGATGCGCCCGTCCGGCCCGACGATGACCATGGCCTCCGGGGCCGATTCCAGCAAAGCGTGGAACATCGTTTCGGCTCGTTGATGCTCGGCGGTCACGTCGCGCATCACTTTGGTGAACCCGGTGATGGCACCCGCGTCGTCTTTTAGCACTGCCAACGCCACGGCGGCACGAAACCGCCGGCCGTCCTTGCGCACTCGCCAGCCGTCGAACTCGATGCGTCCTGAGTCGCGCGCCGCGTCCAACTCGCATTCGGCCCGCGCGCCGGCGCGGTCCTCTTCCGTGTACAACACCGAGACGGGTTGGTCGAGCACATCCGCCACCGTGTAGCCCGTCATCACCTCGGCACCCGGGCACCAGCGGATCACGTAACCGATCGCATCGAGTTGGATGATCGCGTAGTCGGTGATCGCATCCACCATGGCGTCGACGTCGCATAGCCGCTCTCGCAAGCTCTTGTTGAGTAACGCCGAGCTCAGATAGCGTTCGGCGCGCGGCGATGTCATCAGGCGTGGCCCTCTTTCCTTGCCTGCGGCTGCACAGATACTACCGTCCTGTCGGATGCCTGACTTCAAAACTCAACCGACGATCCGGGCATGCGCCGCCCGAGGCTTGCATCGAGAGAAGCGAACCCGGTCAGCGGATCGCGATGTCTGGCGCGCCCGTTCACATCGCAGGCTTTGCTTTTGACGGTCCGAGCTTCGCGGCGCGGCTACGCCGATGCGGTCGGCTGGCCCTCACCAACCGTTCGACACCGTCCTCGATTCCACTGGCGAGCGCCCCGATGTCGGGCGCGGTGTCGAAGTCGGCGGTGATGCCGAACACGAAGTTATCGGCGTAACTGACCATCGCAATGCCCGTGCGCAGCTGAAGAGCGATGGGAGGAATGGGCAGAATTTCCAACACCCGACGCCCCATCAATCGCTGCTGGCCGCGCGGACCGGGAACGTTGGTGGCCAGGGCGACCACCGCACGTTGGGGCAGGCGCATCAGCAATCGAATCGTCCACGCGGAGAAAGCGAACGGGACACGCCGGAGTGCCGAAACCACGGCACTGCCACCTTCGCTTTGACCGCTCGCTTTGGCATGCTTGAGCCGATCGTGCACCAGTCGCAGCTGTTTGAGGGGATCCTCCTCGTCGACCGGTAGCAGCGGCAACATGGCCGAGACCCGGTTGTCGGCCACGTTGAGCTGGTCGATCGGACGGACGGAAACCGGCACCAGCGTGCGCAGGGAATTCCGCCCGGGCTGCTCCCCGCGCGCGAGCAGGACCGTGCGGTAACTGCCGGTAATCGCGGCCAGCGCAACGTCGTTCACTGTGACACTGAATTTCTGGGCCACCTTCTGCATGTCTGCCAACCGAACCCGGGCTGCGCTGTACCGGCGCATCGTCGTTACCGGTCCGTTGAGTGACGATTCCGGGCCGGGGATGAGCAGACTGGCGGCCAGTTCGGCCGCACCCACGGCCACGTGCTCGGCGGCGGTTGCCGCACCGATGGCACTTCGTCCCATCTCACTCACCCAGTTCATCGGGTTGAGGCTTGGTTTCACCGAACCCGGCTCGCGCCGGACCGGCCGCTGAGCAGCGTGAATAGCTGTCGCGAAACTGTCGCCGGTGTCATCGTCGCCGAACTTTGCCATCAGCTGCGTTGCCGCGATGCCATCAGCGATGCAGTGGTGAATCTTGGTCAGTACCGCCCACCGGTCGTCGCTCAGCCCTTCGATGATCCAGCAGTCCCACAGTGGCCGTTCACGATCCAGGCGGTGCTCCATCAAAGTCGCGATCATCTCGAATAGTTCAGTATCGCCCCCGGGATGCGGAAGCGCGAGACGATGGACATGACGCGAAATCTCGAAATGTGGGTCGTCAACCCATTCGGGCGGGCGCAGATCGAGCGGATGAGTCCGCAGCACCTGCCTGAATCGCTGGATCGCCGGCATCCGGTCGGCGATCACGGAAACAAATTCGTCGTAGCCTGGGGCCGGACCCTCCGCGATTGACACGGCGCCGACCGCGAGGCTTACGTGCGGATCGGAGTCTTCGGCCTCGAGGAAACCTGCATCCAAGGCAGTTAGTTGCTCCATTTGGCTACCTTCCGCGCGGTGCCATCCGATTCAGAAAATGCGGATGGCGGTTGCCGGTAGAGAGCGGCGCCCCCGGTGGTACCCGCACCGGCGACGACGAAAAGCAGTCGAGCGCCGACCGGTAACGTTTCGGCTCGCTGCCCGAAGGCGGCCGCCAGCGCAGCGGTGTGCATGTTCTGATCGTCGGCGACGATGATTTTGTCGACCGGCACCCCGAGCCTGTCGCTCAACAAGGTTCGGTACTCGTGGCGTGCGGGCGCCGCGACAATGACGTCGACATCGGCCAGCCGTGTGGATTGGGCTTCGAGGCATGCGCACACCGCCGACACCGCAGCCACGAGGAACCGCTCGTCCATGTCACCCGATTGACCGAACCGGAGAACGTTGCGGGAATCCGCGAACCCTACTGTGGCGGTGAAGCTCTGACCGTCTCCCGTCGGCTCCTCGGCATTCGACCAGGACACCGGGCTCAGACCGTAGTCTTCGTCGGTCCAGCGACACAGCAACGCCGCACCGGCGGCCGAAAACGGAAAGTGCTCGCTCATTCCGTGGCCGGGGTCGGCATCGCTGGCGACGACGAGTGCCAGCCGAACGGCCCGTGACCGCAAAAAGCCGTCGACGATCTGCAGCGCGGTGAGCACCCCGCAAGCGCCGTTGGCGATATCGAACGAAAACGTGCCGTGGGCGCCGGTGTGCGGATCTTCGGGATTGGCGCCGATGTCATCCTGGATCAGCGCCGCCAATGCCGGTTCTCCGAGATTTCGGTCGCGGTAGATCCCGGCGTTGACGACGAGATCGAGTTCACCGGGGTCGCAGCCGGCCCGCTCCAGGCAGTCCTTACCCGCGGCCACGGCGAGATGCAGCGCGCTGTGCCGGCCAAGCCACCGTGGATATGCGGTGGCGACTCGATCAATGATCGTGCCCATAGCGGCTCACCAAATCCTCGTCCAAAGTAATTAACACCACGCCGATTTCCAGCCCGGACGCCAGCGCCAGCAGCGCGATCCTCTCCCCCGCCGCGATGCGTCCCGCTTCGAGCTCCTCGACCAATGCCACCGTGTGGGTCGTCGATGCCGTGTTGCCATACCGGTCGACGGTGATCACGGCGTCGTGCCGGGGGCTGTCGCCGAACGTCTCCGACATTCGGGCCATGCCCTTGCGGATCGCCCGCGCCGAGGTCTGGTGGGTGATCACGTGGTCGATCTCGTGAATCGAAATACCCACGGCATCAAGGACTTCATGAAGCAACAACGGCGTATCGGCGATCGCGGCCCGCTGGATGGCGCGCGAATTCGTGAACATCCGTGCACCCGGATCGTGTCCCTGCGGATACGCCAAGCACAGCCGGCTGTAGTCGGCGACAGTGGTGAATCCGGCAAGGGTGATACCGGCAGAGCCGGCCGGAGCCCGCTCGAGCAGCAGTGCCGCCCCGGCGTCACCCAGAGTCAGGCACGCCAATTCCTTGCTCATGATGTTGCGGATGTGCCGCGCCGCATTGTGGCTCAGCTGCGAGATGTACTCGCCGCTGACCACCAGCCCACGCTCGACGATTCCCTGCCGAATCCAATTGTTCAGAATCGTCACCCCGGTGAGCATCCCCGCGCACGCGTTGGATACGTCGAAGGTCATCGCCTGTGATGCCCCGATGCCATGGGCCACGACACTGCTCATCGTGGGCTCGAGCCATTGCGTCAGGCCACCACGGAATTTCGTGATACTGCAGCTGATCACCACGTCCAGCGATGCGGGATCCTGTTGCGCCCTGGACAGACAGTCGATCGCCGCCGAGACGGCAAGGGTGTACGAGTCTTCCTCGCCCACGGAGACCCGGCGTTCACGGATTCCGGTCAGCCGTTCCAGGTCGATGTGCGTGCGATGGCGTGTGGTGGCCATCAATTCGTCGGTCGTCAGGTGCGTCTCGGGTAAATGACGGCCGGCACCAGCCAATCGGGTGACGTAGGGTGCCGTGATCCCTTCCCCCGCGGCGTCCATCACCAGCCAATGCCGCGGCATGGGTCACACCTGGCTTTGGTGCTGCGCGGTCCAGTTGCCGGCCGCTTCCAACAGCAACCGCCGTTCGGCGGCCGCGACCGCCCGCCGGGTGGCACCGACCGCGTCGGGATTGACCGACACCGAGGTGATGCCCATCCTGACCAGGTGCTCGGCGAAAGCCGGGTTGGTCGAGGGCGCCTGGCCGCACAGCGACGACGTGATGCCGTGTTTCCGCGCCGTCGCGACAATGCGGCCGATCGCATCGAGAACGGCCCCATCGGATTCGTCGAACAGCTCGGCACAGATCCCGGAATCGCGGTCGACCCCCAGCATCAGCTGGGTCAGGTCATTACTGCCGATGGAGACGCCGTCCACACCCAGCCCGATGTATTCGGGTAGCCAGTACGTCACCGAGGGCACTTCGGCCATCACCCACCGATGCAGACCGCGCTGGGAACCCAACGGACTCAAGTCGACCAGCGAAAGGCAGGTCTCCAGTTCCCAGCGCGTCCGTACGAAGGGAATCATCAGATGCACGTTCGGATTCTGCTCCCGCACCCGTGCCAACGCCTGAAGCTCCAGACCGAACAGGTCGCGTTCTTTGACGTATCGATAGCACCCGCGGTATCCGATCATCGGGTTGTTCTCGACGGGTTCGTAAGCCTCACCACCCTGCAAGCCGCGGAACTCGTTGCTACGAAAATCCGTAGCCCGGTATATCACCGGCCGGTTCCCGAAGGCCGAGGCGATTCGTCCAATCGATGTCGCGAGGGCGTCGACGAGAGCGAACTGCTCGCCGCGAGCTATGAGGTCACGCGGGTGTCTGCCGGAAAGCGCCTGGGTGAGCAGGAATTCGGCCCGCAGTAGGCCGACGCCGTCGACATCTTGGGCGGCGACCGCTTCGGCCGCGTCGGGGATGGCCAGGTTGACGTAGATCTTGGTACCGGTTGTCTCGATGGCACTCGTGGTAACCACCGGCTGCCGGGGGGCCGACACGCTGACCTGCGGGCTGAGGCTTCCGGCAGTGACATTCCCGCGCGAGCCATCGACAGTGACCGACTGACCCTCGTGCAGAACGGTGGTCGCATTGCGGGCGCCCACCACACAGGGAACTCCGAGTTCGCGCGCGACGATGGCCGCATGGCAGGTCATACCGCCGGTCTCGGTCACCACTGCCGCCGCACGCCGGATCGCAGGAAGCCAATCCGGATTGGTCATCGGGGCCACCAGAATCTCGTTGTCGATCAACCGGTTGCCCTCGTCCGGAGTGCGGAGCACTCGAACGCGGCCGGAGGCCGACCCGGGTGCCGCCGGCAGCCCCCGCACCAGGACGCCGGTGGTTTCCTCCCCGTCGCCCGCGTGCGGGTGCAGCGTCGTGATCGGCCTGGCCTGAACCAACCAGGCCTTGCCGGAGGCGATCGCCCATTCGACGTCTTGGGGGCAACCATGATGCGCCTCAACGGCAATCGCCAGCTCGGCGATGCGGCGCAACGCCGTGTCGTCAAGGACTCGCGCCTCGGCCTGCGCACGGTCTAATTCGACGATGACGTCGTGCCCGTCGGGACCGCGCTCGATCTTGAAAGCCTGGTACCCAACTTTGACGTCGAGCACGTCCAAGGTCTTCTTGTCGACGACGTAGGTGTCGGGCTGGACCTTCCCGGACACCACGACCTCGCCAAGTCCGAGAGCGGCTTCGATAACAATGTGCTCCCGCTCCCCCGTGCTGGGATCGGTGGTGAACGCAACCCCGGATTGCTCGGAGGCAATCATCTGCTGGACGACCACCGCCATCGCGGGATCGGCCCCGAATCCGCGACTGGCCCGATAGGTGATGACCCGCGGGCTGAACAGCGAGGCCCAGCACGTGATTACCGCCTCGAGCAGGGCGCTTTCCCCTGCCACGTTGGTCACCGTCTGGTTCATTCCCGCGAACGATGCATCACGGCCGTCTTCACCGGTCGCCGACGAGCGCACAGCCACAATGCAATTCGGTCCCAGGGCGCGGTAGGACTCGAGTAACTGATCGCGGACGTCCCGGCTCACGCCGGCTTTCGCCACCAGCGTCCGCATTCGTTGGCAGAGCTCGGCCAGCCGGGCGGCGCTGTCCACCTGCGTCAACGCTTCGCGGTGCAGAGCGGCGAGTTCGGTATCCACCCCGCCGGCCTCCATCGAAGTCAGGTAGCTACTCCGCATCAACACGAACCCCGGCGGCACCGGAAGGCCGGCGGCCACCAACTCCCCCATGTTGGCGCCCTTGCCGCCGGCCTCCTCGGCGTCCCCGAGGCGCAGCGTCGCAATATCCGAGACATACTTGGCGGTGAGGGTTTCAGATGACATGTCCAGCCTCTCTTAACATTTCAGCGGTTCTGCAGAGCCGGCGCGTGGACCGCTTGGCGCCAGACATCATGGGCTTGGTCGACGGAGTGCTCAACCGACTGCGAGGTGTCCAGCAGGTACGCCGTCTCCCAGCCGCTGTGCTGTTCGGCCAGGGCCGCCGCGATCCCGGGCGTGACCTCGGAACTGCCCTGCCGGCGCGTTTCTATCCGTTCCGCCGCCACATCGGCGTTCACCGAACACCTGATTTCTACCAATGCCGAAAACGTCTCGCGGGCAATGCGATAGGCATGGGCGCGGACCTGCGGATTGCGCCAGGTCCCGTCGAGGATGACCGATTGCCCGTTGGCCAACAGCGCCCGCGCCCGGTGCAGGACGACCTCATAGACAGTCCTGACGTTGCCGGGACGATACAACCCCGCATCCAGATCGCCGGAATCGCCGGTGACTATACCCACCGCCCGTAATTCTCGGCGTACGTCATCGGTGGAGATGATCTGCGCCCCAGTTTTCTCGGCGAGAGCTCGCGCGATGGTCGACTTTCCGGTTCCCGGATTGCCTCCGACCAGGGCCATCCGAACGCTACCCATCTCCAAGTGCCGGGTCGCAATCGCCAGGTGCCGAGCCGCATCGGCAGTAGCCCCCGGGTGTCCTTGCGACAGCCGTACGCAATCAACCTTTGCCCGGACGACGGCTCGGTACGCGATGTAGAAGTCTCGCAGTGACGATGGCGCCGTGTCACCCGAATGGAGTGCATAGCGATCGAGGAAATAGTCTCCAAGGTCTGCGCGCCCCAGGAACTCCAGGTCCATCGCCAGGAAAGCGGCGTCGTCGATGCGGTCGAGATAGCGGAGCTTGTCATCAAACTCCAAACAATCAAGGAGCGCCGGTTCGCCTGCCACGCAGAAAATATCGTCGGCAAGCAGATCACCGTGGCCGTCGACGATGCACCCGTCCGCGATCCGATGCGTAAACAAGGGCGCACGCCCCGACGTGAAATCGACCGCCAGGCGCTGGATTGGGGCCAGATCCTCGAAGGAGAATCCCGAATCGGGGTTGTCCGCATAGCGATTCAGTTCCTGCAGGTTCTCGCTGAACCGTCCGTCGACAGCGCAGACCTGGCCCTGGGCGTCGATGGCCGGGCTCCGCTGGGACTGTCGGTGAAATCGGGCCAACATGGCGGCGATGGTGTCCAACACGTGGCAGATGGATTCGTCGGGGTCGTAGCACACTCTGAATGCCAAGCGATCACTGTCGAAGTAGCGCCGCATCACGACGACCGGCTCGGGGGGCCCGCCGGCCGGATCGGTGAGATGTGCGATCCCCAAATAGCTTTCCGGAGAAAGCCGGCTGTTCAATTCGACTTCTCGACGGCAGGCACGTTCGCGCTGTTCGGTTGTCCGGAAGTCGAGAAAGTCGGTCAGCACCGGCTTCTTCGCCTTGTAGGCACGCTTGCCGGCGAGCACCACCACCCCGGTGTGGGTTTCGTGAACATCGACATAGGGTTCCGTGGGCGTACCCGAGGTCCCGACGTCAGCGGTCACGAGCTCGCGTCCCATCACCGTCGGTTTGTGCGTCGCCGAGGACATCTCGGGGTCGCCTCAAGACGGCCGTGCCACGATAACCGGCATGCGAACCGAGTGAACGACGGCGTTGCTCACCGAGCCCAGCAATACACCGGCCAAGCCGCCGCGCCCGTGGCTACCCACGACGGTCAGCTGGGCGGTTTCCGACTGCTCGATGAGTTGCCGGGCCGGCCGATCGCATACGACGATGCGGTGCACCGTGACGTCGGGGTAACGCTCGTGCCAGCCCGCCAGACGTTCGGCCAGGCTCCGCTCCGCTTCCGATTTCACAGCCGCCCAGTCCACTCCGGGAAGCTCGAAGACCTGGGCGTCGCTCCACGCGTGAACAGCCTTGAGCTCGACGCCACGTCGTGACGCTTCGTCGAAGGCGATGGCCGTCGCAAGTTCGGAAGCCGGTGAGCCGTCGATTCCGACCAGGACGGGCGCCTGCTCCGGGTACGGCATCAGTGGGTCTTCGTCGTGAATAACGGCTACCGGGCAGTGCGCGCGCCGCACCACGCCGGCACTGACCGATCCGAGCAAGGCCCGGCCGGCGGCTCCGCGTCCGTGGGACCCGACGACGACCATGTCGGCCTCTTCCGACATCTTGGCCAGCGTCGGCGCCGGCGGTGCGTGCCACAGTTCCCTCGTGATGTCGATCTTCCGGGTTGTCCGTGTGGTGTCCTCGGCGATCTTGACCGCCTCCTCCAACACCCGGCGGCCGTCGTCCTCCTGCCACGCCACGGCTTCGGCCGCCATCGGCACCTGAGGCCACATCGTCGTGGCGTTCACCATGTGGACCAGGGTCAGCGGGACATTGCGTAACGCCGCGTCACGCGCCGCCCAGCAGACGGCGAAATTGGACGCGGGCGATCCGTCGACTCCGACGACGATGCCGTGGCGCCTCATGGATGCAGTCATGTGGTTCTCCCTCGTTCATCCAGAACGCTATTGACCCAAGGGGCGAAGATCATGAGACTTTCGTCCCCAACCGCATGGACGAGAGACCTTCATTGAGGCGCCGACCTTGATCGGGGGGCGCTTTGTGGAATCGTGATACGGGTGACCGAGTGGCCCACCACTCTCGACAGGCGCTACCACGATGCCGTGATCTTCAACCTCGCTTGCGTGGTCACCGAGACTGCGCCAGAAACGGCGAAGGCCCGCGATTCCGCTCCCTTTTTGCTCCGGCGGCTGCGAGATGTCGGCATCGCCACAGCGGTCTACTCGCGCATCCCGGGCTGTAAGCAGGTTTTGCGGAGCGCCGGGATGGACGAATCCTTCGACGTTCTCCGCGATGCGGACACCGACACAACGCTCGATTCGGCGCCGCTGGCGGAAGTGGTGGCCCGCTTAGGCGTCCGCGCCGCTCGTTGCGTGGTGATCGAACACGACGACGCCGGTGTCAAGGCCGCCATTGCGGACGGTTTCGGCCTGGTCATCGGTCTTGCGCACCAGGGAGATGCCGACGAACTACTGGCGTGCGGCGCCGATACGGTCATCGCCGACCTCGCCGGGATCTCGGTGCACGACGGTAGCACCGTCGTGTCACACATCGCCGATGCCGTTGAGGTCTACGGCCAACTCAAAGAACTGGTGGGTGCGCGGCGACCGGCGGTCTTTCTCGACTTCGACGGCACGCTCTCCGATATCGTCGAGCATCCCGAGTCGGCGGTGCTTGTCGAGGGCGCCGCCGATGCGCTGCGCGCACTGGCCGCTCATTGTCCGGTCACGGTGATCAGCGGCCGCGACGTCTCAGATGTGCGCGATCGGGTGAGGGTCGACGGGATATGGTACGCGGGCAGCCACGGGTTCGAACTGCTGGAACCCGATGGCACCCGCCACGAGAACATCTCTGCCGCAGGGCCTCTCGACGCCTTGGTTCTTGCTCACTCTCGGTTGACCGAAATGCTTAAGGATGTCGCGGGAATCAAGGTGGAACACAAGCGCTTCGCGGTTGCCGTCCACTATCGCAATGCCGACCCCGCAGACGTCGGTCAGGTGGTCGCGGCGGTCCGCAGATACGGGCGTTCCAAGGGTCTTCGCACCAGCCTCGGCCGCAAGCTCATCTTACTTCGCCCAAACATCGTCTGGGACAAGGGCACGACGCTCGATTGGCTGCTCGGGCACATCGAGGCCCGCGACAGCGGGGTGCGTCTGGTGTTACCCATCTACATCGGTGATGATCTCACCGATGAGGATGCGTTCGACGCCGTCCAGTTCGACGGCGTGGGGATAGTCGTGCGCCACGGCGAGGAAGGAGAGCGCTCATCTTCGGCGATATTCAGCCTGGAAAACCCCTCCGCGGTGTGCAGATTCATCCGGCGACTCGCGGACGATCTGGAAGAGATCGCAGCGGCCCCGGCGGACTCGTGGGAACTTGCCTACGACGGCTACCAGCCGGACCACGAGCTGCTGCGGGAGGCGCTCTGCACGGTCGGCAACGGTTACGTCGCTACCCGTGGTTGCGCTCCGGAAGCATCGGCATGCGAAGTCCATTATCCGGGCACTTATGCGGCCGGCGTGTACAACCGGCTCGACGATCGAATTACGGGCCGTGCCATCGAAAACGAAAGCCTGGTCAACCTACCCAATTGGCTCTCGCTGACGTTCCGGATCAACGATGGCCCGTGGTTCCGTGTCGATGATGCCGAGTTGGTGTCCTACCGGCAGGTATTCGATTTGCGTCATGCGACGCTGACGCGCACCCTCCGGTTCCGCCACGGTTCCGGCCACAGCACCACGCTGACCCAGCAGCGGTTTGCGTCGATGCACCAGCCCCACATCGTCGCGATGCTGACCACCGTATCCGCCGAAAACTGGTCGGGGACAGTCGAATTCAGATCGTTGGTGGACGGAAGTGTGCGCAATACCTTGGTGGAACGATATCGCTCCTTGGCGGACACCCATCTCACCGAGCCGGTGATCGACGAGATATCGTCCGATTCGGTGGTGTTGCGGACTGAAACGTCGCAGTCACGCGTCGCGATCGCGGTAGCCGCGCGCAATACGGTCTGGCTGGACGATGTCCGGGCCGATGCGCAGTACCGGACGGTGCGAGACGGTTACCGTACCGGTCATGACATCCAGGTCACGGTGTCCGCTGGGCAGTCGATCACGCTGGAAAAGGTCGTGACGGTCGTTACCGGACGGGACCCGGCTGTATCCGAATCAGCAAGTGCCGCACAGCATTACCTTGAGGTAGCCGGACGCTATGCCGATCTCCATTATCAGCACGCCCGCGCGTGGGCTCGGCTGTGGGAACAGTGCGCCGTCAACCTGGGTGGCAGCATCGAAGCGGTGCGCATTCTCCGGCTGCATCTGGTGCACGTGCTACAGACGATCTCTCCGCACACCGCCGAACTCGACGTCGGGGTGCCGGCCCGCGGCCTACATGGCGAGGCCTACCGCGGACACGTCTTCTGGGATTCACTGTTCATCTCCCCGATGTTGAGCGTGCGCCTGCCGAACTTGGCACGCTCCCTGCTGCTCTATCGGTATCGACGGCTGCCCGAGGCCCGCCGCGCGGCACGACGGGCGGGATATCTCGGGGCAATGTATCCCTGGCAATCGGGCAGTGACGGCCGCGAGGTGAGCCAGGAACTGCACCTCAATCCGCAGTCGGGACGGTGGAATCCGGATCCCAGCGCGCGCGCACATCATGTGGGTCTCGCGATTGCGTACAACGCGTGGCAGCACTATCAGGTGACCGGCGACCGCCAGTTCCTCGTCGACTACGCAGCCGAGATGATGGTCGAGATCGCACGCTTCTGGGTCGGCCTGGCGCAATTCGACGACAGCCGCGATCGCTACACGATTCGGGGCATCATCGGTCCCGACGAGTTCCATTCCGGCTACCCCGGCATGGAGTACGACGGAATAGACAACAACGCGTACACCAATGTCATGGCGGTCTGGGTGATCTTACGTGCAATGGACGCGCTGGACCTGCTGCCGTTACGGGATCGGCTCGACCTCGTCGGTCGGATCGATCTGACGGCGCAGGAACTCGATCGGTGGGAGCAGGTGACGCGACGAATGTTCGTCCCGTTCCACGAAGGTGTGATCAGTCAATTCGAAGGCTACGCGGACCTGGCGGAATTGGATTGGGAGCAGTACCGGCGGCGCTATGGGAACATTCAGCGGCTGGACCGCATTCTCGAAGCCGAGGACGACAGTGTGAACAACTACAAGGCGTCCAAGCAGGCCGATGCGCTGATGCTGTTCTACCTGTTGTCCTCGGATGAATTGCTGGCTCTGCTCGGCCGCCTCGGCTACAGCTTCGCGGCCGAACAAATCCCGAAGACGGTCGACTATTACCTAGCGCGCACTTCGCACGGATCGACGTTGAGCGCCATTGTGCATTCGTGGGTTCTCGCTCGCGCCCACCGGCAGATGGCCATGGAGTACTTTGACCGGGTGCTGGAATCCGACATCGCTGATATCCAGGGGGGCACCACCTTTGAAGGAATACATCTGGCGGCGATGGCCGGCAGCGTCGATCTGCTGCAGCGGTGCTTCACCGGTCTGGAAATGCGCGATGACCGGCTGATACTCGGCCCGCTGTGGCCGGAAAGACTAGGTCCGATGGAGTTTGCCATGGTTTACCGTCGCCACCGCCTTCACCTCCGGATCAGCGGACGAACCGCGACCGTGACCGCGGAAGCCGGGAAAGCACAACCGATCGAGGTGGAATGTCGCGGTCGCGTACAACAACTCGCGCCGGGACAGGCCATCGAGGTCGGGTGAACGCCAGGACAGATGACCATTGCCGCACGGCGAGGGCCGAACGGCCCTGCCGTTCGGCGTCAAGGCTCAATAACGTCTCCGATTGACCCACGGGTTATCCCGCCAGCCCAGCGTCTCGATCGGAGAAATGCAATGAACCATCCGCACTCGCCACAGCGGATAGTTGTGGGTATCGACGGCTCCGATGCAGCGGTCAACGCGGCCAAGTGGGCGATCGCCGAGTCCATCAGCCGCGATATCCCGCTTCGCCTGATCTATGCGATCCCGCAACGAAAGGCGGATGCACCGGCCGACGATAACCTTCTCGATGTGGAGTGCGGCGAATCGGCCCTGCGCGCCGCTTGCGCGGCGCTGCATGCCATGACCGCGGAAGTCAAAGTCGAAACCGATCTCGTGCACGGCTCACCGGCAAGCGCTCTGATCGAGGAATCGCGCTACGCGGCCATGGTTTGCGTGGGTTCTGTGGGGATCGGGCAGATCGCCCGCAAGGTCATCGGCTCGACCGCCGACGCCGTCGCTCGGAAGGCTCATTGCCCGGTAGCGGTCATTCGCGTGAACCGGGAAGCCGCGGAGTCCCATTCGGGATCGATCGCGGTCGTGGTCGACGACTCGCCTAACAACGACACCGTGCTCGAGCATGGGTTCAGGGAAGCGCGGCTGCGCAAGGCACCGATTCTGGCGATGGGTGTTTGGCGATGGGGTTTCGGAGCAATTCCATACCGTCAGTTGGACCGTCGGCTCCACCCGTGGGTCACTGAGTACCCCGAGGTGCATGTACACCCAACCGCGGCACGACACGGAGCCGCTGAATATTTGGTCGGCACTCAGGAACCCGTCGAACTCGCGGTGGTGGACAGCTCGTATTCCGACAAGGTCGCCCGAATGGTCGGTCCACTCACCCCTCGCTTCGGACACACCGGATGTTCGGTGCTCGTGGTGCGCTGAGCACTCCGAGCGGTCAGCGTCCGCGGGTCACAATCACCGGAACCATCGCCGATTGAGCCACACGCGAACTCACGGAGCCCAGCAGCATGCCCGCAAACCCGCCGCGGCCGTGGCTGCCGACGATTAACAACTGAGCGTTTTCGGCCTCCGCGAGCAGCCACCGAGCGGGTTTGTCGCACACGATCAGTCGCTTCACGCACACGTCCGGATACTGATCGTGCCAGCCCGCGAGACGTTCGGCGAGAATCTCCTGACCCTCGGCCTCGCTGTCCCGCCAATCCATCCCGAGCATGGGAAAGACACCGACGTCGCTCCAGGCATGCAGCGCAACCAAATCGACGCCCCGGCGCGACGCCTCGTCGAAAGCCAAGGAGACTGCCGCTTCCGATGCGGGCGATCCGTCGATGCCCACCAGCACGGGTGCGTTGGCCGCGGGTGTCACGTCCGCATCGGGGTGGATGACCGCCACCGGGCAGTGCGCATGGTGCAGCAGCCCGGCAATGACCGAACCCAGCAGCAGGCGGCCCAGCGCGCCGAGTCCCTGGCTGCCGGCAACGATGATCGATGCGTCCCTGGACGCTTCGATCAAGGCGGGTATAACGCTGGAATAGATTGTCTCGGTGCGTATTTCGGGCGACTTCGCACCATTGAGGTTGGCGGTGACCGTCTTGCACGCCTGATCAACAACCTGCTGCGCACTTTCGCGCTGCCATTCGGGCATGTCCGCATACAACTGGCCGACCGGCCAGCCAACGACCACCGGGGCAACGACGTGCATCACCGTAATCGGTAAGCCGCGCATGATGGCCTCGCGGGTCGCCCAGGCCACCGCGGCGTCGGAAGCCGCCGATCCGTCGACACAGACCAGTATTCCGTGATTCACAGTCGTTGCCATTTCGCACTCCTTCATGAAATCTCTTGGCCGGCCGGTGACGACACGCCGATGCGCTCGGGCAGAGCGATATCCAGGTGGACGATGGACGTGCAATCACCTCGATCACGCGGCCATCCCAAATCGGATATGACAGCGAGCATCAGCTGGTTCTGCGCCAGGACGTCGGCGACGAACCGCACAATCCCATGAGCCCTGGCGATCTGGGCAAGCCGTTGGAGCAACGCCGTTCCCACGCCATGCGAATGGTCCTCGTGAGCGACGACGACGGCGATATCGGCGGCCGTCCGATCAACGCAGACCGTATAGTCCGCCACGCCGATCAGCCGGTCCCCATCGAATGCGCCCAACGCGTACCGCCCGTCCGCAGGCTCGATGAGCCTGCTCACGAGCTCGTCCAGATGGGCCGGATGCACTGTGAAGAAACGGAAGTAGCGATCATGATCGCTGAGGTCTCGATGAAGAGCGACAACGGCTTCGGCATCATCGCCGTCAAGTCCGCGCAGTGAGATCAGCCGCCCGTCAAGCAATTGGCACGTCACTGTATCTCCCACCTCTTGACTGCCCATCACCATTCCTCGACCGCCGGCATACCCCCCTGTTGCATTGGGCACCCCGCACATGACGCTATGGGGATGTCGCGCAATCGGGCAGGGCCGTTGGACCCCCCGCCCGTGCCATTGGTCCCCGCGATCGGTGAACGCCGGTGGCGGATCAGTGATCGGTGAGCGGAGCGGTCCAGTGCACGCGGGTACCACCCGTGGCCTGGTTGGAGATCTCGCAACGGCCACCGACCTGTTCGGCGCGATACGCCATATTCGCCAGACCGCTGCGGCGACGATTGTCGTCGGGTATGCCGCTCCCGTTGTCGATGATGTCGAGAGTCAGCATGTCGGCGACGTTGACTTCGATCGTCAGCCGCGACGCCCCGGAGTGGCGCACCGCGTTGCTCACGGCTTCCGCGGTGACCGCTTCGGCATGCTCGGCAAGCTCGCCGCCGACAGCTGTCGTCGGACCGTGCATGCGCACGGTGGTGACGATGTCACGGTTTTCGGTGAGATCGGTAACCACGCGCTGAATGCGGTGCCGGAAGCCACTTTCGTGCTCCAGAGGCGATTTGAGTTGGAAGATGGTGGTGCGGATCTCCTCGATGATGGTTTGAAGATCATCCAGTGTGCGGTTGAGTCGCTCCACGATCTCCGGTGAACGTGCCCGCGCGACCGTGCCTTGCAGGTCCATGCCTGCGGCGAACAACCGTTGGATGACATGGTCGTGCAAGTCGTGTGCGATGCGCTCACGCTCGCCCACCAGGGTCAGCTGGCGGGCGTGCTCGCGGCCCGACGCGAGCACCAGTGCCAGCGCCGCGTGGGTGGCGAAATCGCTGACCAGGTCCAGGTAACGGTCATCGAACGGTGGCCGGTCCGCGCTCCGTGCGACGGCGATCACGCCTAAGACGTCGTTGTCGGTTCGCAATGGCATCAGGATTGCGCTGCGTTGCCCGACATCGGTGAAAGCCTGGATCGGGTAGCTCAACGACTCGCAGATCATCGCCGCCCCGGAGCGGAAAACGCGACCGCTGGTGGAACCGTCCACCGGAATCTGCTGGCCGATGACCTCGGAGGCGTTGAGCCCCACCGCCGCAGAGATGACCAGCGTGTCGATCTCGTCAACGGGGAGGTCGGCGTCGACCGGAACCAGCACGATCGCCTGCTCGGCCTCGGTCAGCGCGCACGCGCGGTCGGCGATCAACTGCAAAAGCTTCGGACCCGATTCGGCGTTGGACAATAGTGCGGTGGTGATCTCCCTGCTGGCTTCCATCCATTTCACCGAGGTGCGCTCGCGCTCGAACAGTTGCGCATTATCGATGGCAACGGCCGCCGCAATCGCCAATGCGCGTGCGGCAACCTCATCGGATTCGGAAAACACCCGCCCTGGCTCATCGTGGGTCAGATAGAGGTTCCCGAACACCGCCCCGCGGATGGTGATGGGCACCCCGATGAAGCCTCGCATCGGAGGATGTTGCTCGGGGAACCCGACCGCGGCCGGGTGTCTCGTAAGGTCGTCCAGGCGCAACGCGGGCGTGTCGAGAAGCGAGATGGAAAGCACTCCCTTGCCGACCGGCAGGTGGCCGATCCGCGCCGCCGTCTCGGCGTCGATCCCGTCATGGACGAACGAGATCAACCCACCGTCGGAGTCGCGTATGGCAAGCGCGCCGTAGGGGGCGCGGGTCAGGTCCTTGGCGGCACGAACGATCCGGCGCAGCGTCGCGTCGAGTTCGAGACCCGAGCCCATCTCGACGATCACATGCAGCAATCGCTCCATCTGATCGCGCGCCACCAGCAACTCATCGAGTTGCTGGTGCATCCTGCCTACCAGCCCACGCTGGCCCAACCCGGCGTAACCCGAGCCGCTGTCGTCGTTGGCCACCCGACCCACTACCTCCGACATTTCCGGCCCTACAGCAACCGCGCGTTGCACTACCAATGATCGCAGCATCAACGCGGCGGTGCTCAGGCCAGCTTAGTCCGATTATGCGAACGGAGCCCAAGAATCGACGCTGGTCGTGAACGGCTGTCTTCGCAGGTCAGCTCCCGATCGACGTTGGATCGAAGCGCCGATCCAACGTCGAGGCAAACACCGCCGCTTGGGTCCGCCGCTCCATACCGAGCTTGGTCAGCAGCCGGGAGACGTAGTTCTTCACCGTCTTCTCGGCCAAGAACATCCGGGCCGCGATCTGCCGGTTGGTCAGGCCCTCGCCGAGCAGGCTGAGCAGCGTTCGCTCACGTTCGGTCAATCCGGACAGCGGATCCCTGTGCTCCGGGGCGCCGCGGAGCCTCGCCATCAGCGCGGCAGCCGCGCGATTGTCCAGCAGCGACTTACCAGCACCCACGTCCTTGATCGCCTGCGCGAGCTCCATCCCCCTGATGTCCTTGACGACGTAGCCGCTGGCGCCGGCCAGGATCGCCTCGAGCATCGCCTCATCGGAAGTGAACGACGTCAACATCAGACACCGCAGCTCTGGGAGCTCCGACAGCAGGTCACGGCACAATTCGATGCCGTTGCCATCGGGGAGGCGCACGTCGAGCACGGCGACGTCGGGCCGCGTCGCAGGTATTCGCACCATCGCTTCGGACACTGAGCCCGCATCGCCGATGACGTCCAGCTCGGGTTCCGCTGCCAGCAGATCGGTAAGTCCGCGGCGCACCACTTCATGGTCATCAACCAAGAAGACTGTAACCATGGCGAGTCCTTCCTGTCGGCCGGGCGAGACACCAGTGTCGGGGAAATTTCGCGAGATTTTGCATCGTCATCGTCGTCCGATCTCACAGATGCCGGCCTTTGACGACCAGCAGCGAGCAGTCGCCGTCTTGGAGCACGGCACTGCCGACCGGCCCAATCAGTTCTTTCAGGTGTTCACGGTTATCGGAGCCGACTATGGCGAGCTGCACCGATCCGCGGTTGCCTGCCAAATATTCGAAGAGGGTGTTGTGTACCGCCGCCGACTCCACCCGAATCTCGGGGTAGCGGCGTCGCCAACCGGCCAGGCGGCGGTCCAGGTCGGCGATCGCGCGACGGTCGTCCTTATCCTCGGCCGCCGCGCCGTAGGACACGGTTCGCCGGCATATGATCGCCTGAACCGTGGCGCTGCGCGTCCGAGCTTCTTCCATGGCAACGCCCAGCAACTCACCGCAATCGGAAGAGTTGCCCACCTCGACCACGATCCTGCCGCCCAGCTGTCCGGTCTGATCGTGAAGTCCCCTAACGATCGCCACGTGACACTGCGCGGAGATTGCCAGGGCGGCGGCGGTGGAACCCACCCGGCCCGCTCGAAAATGGCGCAACCCCATCGCGCCTACACACACCATGGCCGCTGATGCCGATACCGCAATCAATGACCTGATCGCCGGCCCCTGGACGATCTCCATCTCCGTCTTGACCTGCTGACCCGTGGATTCGATTGCCGTGAGCGCACGGCCGATTGCGGTTTCCGCGGCGGCGAACGTGCGCGCGAGAACCTCCGGTTCGGCATCGAGCCCCTTGCCCTGCTCCATCGCATACATCAATCGCAGCGGAGCGTCCCGCCTCACCGCCTCGTCTACCGCCCAAAGCGCCGCCTGCACCGCGGCCTTCGACCCGTCGATACCGACGGCGATCGGTCGATCTGTCCGTAACTCGTTCATCGCGAGGCTGTCGGATCTAGTCACGGATGATCAGCACTGAGCAGTCGGGATAACCCAAAATGGGGTGCGAGTTGGGTGTGCCGAGCTCGGCGATTTGATCCGCATCGACTTTGCCGACAACGGCGAGTTCAATTGCACTGCTGTGGTTTTCAGAGGACCTCGAGCCGGTGCCGGCTGCGACGACCTGAACGGGCACGTCCGGGTAGCGCCGAACCCAGCTGTTGAGGCGTCGATCGATCTGCCGCACAGTGGCGTTGCGTCGCCGACCTTCCTCCATGGCCTGGTGGACAACCTCTTCGTTATCGGGTTCATCGTTGAGCACCACGGCGATCACACCGGGCTGCGCCGGCGTTCCGTCAGGGTTGGTTCGGATGATGGCCACCGGGCAGTGGGCACGCATCGCCAACGCGGCCTCCGTTGTCCCCAGCAACTTCTCGGCCGCCCATCCACGCCGATCGGTTCCGACACACACCAGGGCCGCATCCACCGATTCATTGATCAACACCTGCTCCGGGTCGCCCGAGAGCAGGACCGTTTCAAGTTCAACGGCTTTTCTCGCACCCTGCACGGCAACTTCGGCTTGGCAAAGGGCGGTCTCGCCGGCTTCGAGTTCCCAGTCGGAAGGCTGCGCGGACGTGGATCGCGATCCCTTGCGTCCGACGACGTGGACGAGGCGAAGGGGTAGCTGTCGCGTGATCGCTTCGTCGACCGCCCATTTCGCAGCGTTGACCCCAGCTTGCGACCCGTCAACGCCGACGACTACCGACTTCGAGTGCAGCTGATTCATCGGAGCTCCTGCAGTTGCGGTCGATCACTTATCGGCTCACTGCCAGGCTAGGGATTTTCCACCCGTTATGGAGGGGTCCTTAGGCCTTACCTCGACAGCCGTTCGTCCCGAAGGTGCGACACCGAAGACGGTTTGGTAGATGAGCATTCGCTCAACGGCGGCTGAGGTCGCACGGCTCGGCGGCCAGTGCAAATAATTTCTCGACGTCCGCCCGGGTACTGACTTCCGTACCAGGCGTCATCGACATCGCTGCGCCCGCCGCTATGCCCAAGCGGACGGATTTGACGAGCGGCCATCCGCGGCTGAGCCCGGTCGCGATGGCGCCCACCATGGCATCGCCCGCCCCGACACCGCTCCCACCGCCGTGTACCGTGATTGCGGAGAATCGCTGGTCGCCCTGCGGCGTCGCGAGGAGCGCTCCGCGAGACCCCAGCGACACGAGGACCACTTGCGCGCAACCGCTTTCGACAAGCAAATTTGCGGCGGCCAATTGTTCGGACTCGGTGACGAGCAGGCCGCCGACGCGCTCGCCCAGTTCCCGCACGCTCGCCTTGAGCAAATACACACCAGAAGAGATGTGCTGCAATCCCCCGCCGGACGTGTCCAGGATAAGCCGGGCGCCCATGTCCCGGCATATGTCGGCCACCCGCTGGTAGTAGTCGGGCGGTACGCCTGGTGGCAGGCTACCGCTTGCGACGACGAAGTCGGCCGACTCCGCCTCCGCCCGCAGCCGGTCGAGACATCGCGACTGTTCGGCGGACGACAGCCATGGTCCGGGAAGAACGAAACGGTATTGCCGACCGGAACTATTTTCGTTGACAGTGAAGCTTTCACGAGTCGACGCCGCGATCTCGATCTGCTGACAGGGCACGCCCTCCTCCCGGACAAACGACGCCACAAGAGCACCGGTCGGTCCGCCGACGGTGAATATGGCGGATACCGAAGCACCGAGAACATTCGCGACGCGAGCAACGTTGATGCCGCCGCCGCCTGGATCGTAACGTGTTGCCTGGCAGCGCATTTTGTCGGTCGGCCGCACCACGTCAACGCTAGTTGTGATGTCCAGGGCCGGATTCATGGTCAACGTGACGATCTGCACCCGGCCGGGCGGTGCGTGGGTTGGCGCATCCATGTCCGTTGGCTCCGCTCCGTTGGTCACAGTCCGGTGGGGTACGTCTCCGGTGTTTCGCCGGCGATCCAGAGGCTGGTGGGCTCCAGGGGCTCGAGCGCCCGGGTGCTATCGATATGGATCATCGCGTCGAACTGGTCCGCGGGCCGCACGTGGAAGTAGTGGCTTTGCCGTTCCGTTTCGGGCCGGTAGATGACGCCGATGGCGCGTCCCAACCGAACGGCGCTGAGCGGGTCGGCGGCTTCCGGCTTGATGAGTGCCGACACCAGGAACGAGGGCTTCCCGGCCTCGTGCAGGAGTTCCTCGATACTTCCGTTGAGCGCCGGCCGAACGGTCTTTCGCTCCGCCACGCCGCCCCACTCGCTGGCGGCGGTGACCGTGCCGTCGTACGTGCTGAACCCGATCAGCCGGGACTCTTCGCCATACTCTTGACGGACGAGCTGTCCGAGCGTGAGCTGCCCATCCGCCCAGACTTCCGTCGCCCGGGCATCGCCGACATGAGAGTTATGAGCCCACACCACGATTCGCGCCGACGGAACATCCGAATGACGGTCCAGATGTTTCACCAGCGCCCCGAGTGTCTGTGCCATGTGCGTGTCGCGCAGGTTCCATGAGCTGACGCGCCCGCTGAACATCGTCCGGTAGTACATCTCAGCGTTGCGAACGGTCTGCGCATTCTGCTCGGCGTAGAACAGTTCGTCTTCCGCGAGCAGTCCATCCATGCGCGCGTAGGCCAGTGCGTGACGCTGGATGTCCACCAGCTGTTCGACGGCTTGCGTCTCACACGACGGGCCGGCGCCGAATGCCGCCGCAAAACCGTACGCCTGGCCGTCATCGGCGGAGGCGTGATCGAAGCACACATAGCGCTCCCGCGCCCGCGCCGCCGCCTTCGGATCGATCTTGTCGAGGTAGCCGATAACTTCCTGCAACGATCGGTGCAGGCTGTACAGATCGAGTCCGTAGAATCCGGCCTGCCGTTGTCCGTTCGACTCCTGCCGTTGGTTGCGCGCACGGAGCCAATCAACGAAATCACGAACGACTGTGTTGCGCCACATCCAGGCCGGAAAGCGCTCGAACCCGCTCAATGCGGCGTCCGCGCTTTCGTCTTCGCCCCGGCCGTGTACGTACCGATTCACCCGGTAGGCGTCAGGCCAGTCGGCCTCCGCGGCGACTGCGCAAAACCCCTTCTCGTCAATCAGCCATTTCGTGATTGCGGCCCGCGCCTCGTAAAACTCATGAGTGCCATGCGAACTCTCGCCGATCAGTACGATCCGCGCATCACCGATCAGCTCGTCCAACGTTTCACGGGGCGGGACACCCGCCGGTGCATCGATGGCCACACTGGCGACAATCTGGGCCGGGGCCCACTCCGCGGCCGTCGTCGCCGGCGCCGCTGTCGTGGGTGTGGCGAGCAGCTGACGAACCTCCTCGTCGGTGACCTGACGGAAGTCCCAGAACGACTCCCCAACGGCGAGAAATGGGGTTGGCATGCTTGCGCAGACGACGTCGTCCACCAGGCCGGCGAACTCCCGGCAGGTAGATTCCGGGGCCGCGGGCACGGCCATCACGATCTGGGCGGGCTCGGCCTCACGCAATGCCTGCACCGCCGCGAGCATGCTTGCGCCGGTGGCCAGACCATCATCGACGAGGATGACCGTTTTGCCGGCCACCTCCACAGGTGGACGTCCGTCGCGGTAGGCGGCCTCGCGCCGAATCAGTTCCCGGCCTTCGCGTTCGGCGATGAACCGCAGTTGCTGTGGGGTGATCCGCAGGCCCCGCACGACGTCGTCATTGACGACGACGCGCCCCCCGCTCGCCAGTGCCCCGACCGCGAACTCTTCATGCCCGGGCGCACCGAGCTTGCGCACGATGAAGGCGTCCAGCGGGGCGTGCAGCGCTGCGGCTACCTCCCATGCCACGGGCAACCCTCCCCTGGCCAAACCCAGGACGATCACGTCTGGTCGATCCCGGTAGGCGGTGAGCAGGTTTGCCAGCACCTGCCCGGCCTCGCGGCGGTCGCGGAACACGCGCCGCGGCGAGCGCCGGGTGACGTCAGCCGCTGTGGTCATCATGCGCCCGCGGTCACTGACCATTGGCCGATTGCACTTCGATGTGTCGCTCGGCCGGCTTCGCTTCCGAAACTGCCACCGCGACAGTGAGAATCCCCTTGTCGTAAGTGGCTTCGATGCTTCCCTCGTCAGCACCGGCCGGCAGGGACACACTCCGAACGAACGTGCCGTACGAGAACTCCGAGCGCCCATCGAAGTCCTTCCTCTCGCTACGCTCCGCCTTGATCGTCAGGTGGCCGTCACGCACGGTGATGTCGATGTCCTTTGCGGGGTCGACGCCCGGCATTTCCGCGCGCACCACATAGCGACCGTCTTTCATCTCGTCCTCGAGCCGCATCACGCGGGTGTCGAAGGCAGGACGCAGCCCGGCCAGGGATGGAAAGCCGGCGAATAGCTCCGAGAACTCCGGGAACAGCGACATCGGCCGGCGCCGAAGGGAAACGGTGCTCATGGGTATCTCCTGATATCGAGATTTGCAATGGTTGCGCTGTCCATCGCACCAATCGGCCGGCAATGCCGAAAGGGACCGAAGTCCCCGGGTCGTAGGTCGTTCGTCAGCTCCCCACCGGCCGCGACGGCGGTGGCTCGCACCGGCGGCACAAGGTATCTCGCGGCCACCCTCTCGCGGCCACCCTCGAACGCCTTCGGCGGCAGAACGGCGCGTGGTCGCGGCCGGCTACCGGCTGGGTGGAAGCCGTTGCGACTGCGCACTGATGCATCCCATGACGCGGTCGAACACGAGGCCGAATGCGTCGCCATCCTCAGCGATGCTGAACAGGCCCCGCTGGCGAAGAAACCCCTCGAGCCGCCGATCCAGCGGCCAATCCGCATAGATGTCGTCCGCATAGGTGGAATTGGTGAATTGCCAAGCGAGCGCGTCGACATCGGAACCAGTCAGCAGTAATCGATCATCCAGCGGAGAGACCATTTCACTTCCCTGTATATGTACCTGCAGTATGCGCCGCGTCGTCGCGTATGAGCTTCTTTGGTCAGTGCCGATGTCATTTCAGTGCCCTATCGCGAAGTAAGGCGACCCCGGATTAAATCGGTGGCCGCTTCATTTTTTCGTTGTGATCGGGTATCGCATAGAGCCTGAAGTCCCTATTGATCGGGCTGCTCGCCCGCTGACAACTACCGGTCGCCCGCCAGACTCAGCGCGCCAGAGGCCCTAGCGTCGGATCTCCAACACGTCGCTCAGCGGTCGCCGCGGCGTCCGCTGGGGATGCAAGTCACCCTCGGGCTCGACTCCCACCCGGATCAAGACCTGCGGCAGGGCGAACCGGCCGGTCAGGTCCCGGATCATCTCCCTGGTCGATTCCAGCTCCGTGATGTGGGTTACCGGGCACGTCGACAAGCCGGCCATCGTGGACTCCAGCAAGACCGTTGACAGCGCCTCGCCGCATCGGAGGGCGTCGAGCCGCGAGTCTCCGAGTGTCGACAGGACGAGAATTACCGCTTCGTCGTAGGTCCCCGCTGAACTCCGCTCGTCCAACGGGTCGACCGGGAACCGGCGGTTCACATCGACTCTGCGGTCGTCCGATTCCGAAATCAGTGCGCTTTCGGGAATACCCTCGTACTTTCTCAACGGCGATGTCCACCAATCCAATTCGTGGTGGTAATTGTCGTCGTAGCGGCGCAGGGCTTCGGTGAGCCGAGCCGCTTCCGCCAGCCGCGGCCGCGCCTCTACACCCAGCACGTCGAGGGTGACGAAAGCATCCTCCAACGCGTTGCGAAGCACTGGTTCGAACGACGACCAATGCTTCGGAGCTGCAAACGGCAGCCTGCTTGTCCGGCGACGCAATATCGCGTCGGCAAGGTCGCGGCGGGCCGGCGCGACATAATCGGTCAACACAAAGTCGATCGAGGCGAGGTGGTCGAGATTGTTCGGATTGGGAAATGGCTCGACGTTCGTGTTCCAGCCGACCGTAGCCATGGCGACCCGAAAGTGATCAAGCGCCGCACCACAGCTGATGATCGCCTCCCGTCCGGATTTGTCGGTCGAGGCCACCGTTCGGTGCGGATCGAGGAATAGGTCGACGCCGGAGCCGCCCGCAATCCAGCGCCAGGGCTGACTGTTGTGCAGCGACGGAGCATGACAGGCCAACTCGACCGCCGCCGTGATCACGTTGGTGTCCGCCGTCATTTGGGTCATCACTTTCACCTGTCTGTCTATGGCTACGACCTTTCGGCAAACGGGCACCCGACGCCAGGGTCCTAGGTCCCCACCGTTCCGTCCTTGGACTCCACGGCGGCAAGGCCTCACGCAGCCGACTCCCGCGTCGAACTGCAGCGACTCAAAGGACGAAACACGTCGCTGTCGATGACTTTCTTCTCTATTGCGGCCTGCAGCACCCGGAAAACGATGAAGACACCCACGCGACGAAAGGGACAGTGATGGCAGCCATCTGCCGCGTCGAGCACTACTCCGGGAGCCCTCAACCACGCTTGAGGAAGGTTCTTGCTGTCACCGATCGGACAGACCTCTAGGACTTCCGCATGGATATCATCCGCAAACTGCCCCGTGACTTGACCATCCCGCCGAACCTCATGAATTACGAGGAGGCGCGTGCGAAATTCCGCTGGTCCGATGTGCCGCAGCTGTGCGAGGGCATGGGTCCGGGCGGATGCAACATCGCCTACGCCGCCGTCGACCGACACGCAGTCGGCGTGACCGCCAACCGCACCGCGTTGCGCTTCATCACCGGCAAGGGCTGGGACGGTGCGATCGGGACGCACGATCTCAGCTACGCCGAGCTCGGCCGGTTTTGCATGCGATTTTCCGGCGTGCTGCGCTCGCTGGGCATCAACAAGGGCGGTCGCGTCTTCACGCTCATGGGTCGTAGCCCCGAGCAGTACATCACCATCATGGGTGCGCTGCGCAACGGCAGTGTCGTCTCACCCTTGTTCTCGGCCTTCGGACCCGAGCCGATCACCACGAGAATAGACATCGGGCAGGCTGACGTGCTGGTGACCACCAAGGCGATTTACGAGCGCAAGATCGCCAAGGTCCGCCATCGGATACCCTCGGTCCGGCACATCTTGGTGGTCGACGAAACCAGATCCGACGTTCAGTTGCCCGGAACGCTGAACTTCTGGCAATGGATGGACGCCGCCAACGAGAACACGCCGATCGAACCCACCACCGCCGACGACCCGGCGCTGCTGCACTTCACCAGCGGAACCACCGGTACACCCAAAGGCGCAATTCACGTCCACGGTGCGGTCGCGATGCACTACGTCACCGGCTTGTACGCGCTCGACCTGCACCGTGACGACACCTATTGGTGCACAGCGGATCCCGGTTGGGTTACCGGCATGTCCTACGGGATCATCAGTCCCCTGCTGCATGGAGTCACCTCGATCGTCGACGAGGCGGAGTTCGATGCGAAGCGGTGGTACGGGATTCTGCAAGACCAGGGTGTGTCGATCTGGTATACGGCACCAACCGCGATAAGGATGCTGATCAAAGCGGGCCCCGAACTGCCGGCGCAGTACAATTTTCCACGACTGCGATTTATCGCGAGTGTGGGCGAGCCGCTCAACCCCGAGGCGGTGTGGTGGGGAAAGCGGGTGCTGGGCTTGCCAATTCATGACAACTGGTGGCAGACGGAAACCGGCGGGATCATGATCGCGAACACCCCGGCGTTCGACATCAAGCCCGGCTCGATGGGCCGACCGCTTCCCGGCGTGGACGCATATATCGTGGGCCACAACGACGACGGCACCATCACGGTCATCGATCAACCCGACGTCGAGGGCGAGCTCGCGCTCAAGCCAGGCTGGCCATCGATGTTTCGCGGCTATCTGAACGCCGCGGATCGATACCGGAAGTGTTTCGCGGATGGACTGTATCTGACCGGAGACCTCGCGAAGAAGGACGCCGACGGGTACTTCTGGTTCGTCGGACGCAAAGACGATGTGATCAAGTCGGCGGGACATCTGATCGGTCCCTTCGAGGTGGAGAGCGCGCTGACCGATCATCCGGCGGTGGCGGAGGCGGCGGTCATCGGCAAGCCCGATCCGACCGTCGGCGAAATGGTCAAAGCGTTCGTCACTCTGAAGAACGGCATAGTCGGCGACGAGGACCTGCGCCTGGAACTGATTGGCCACGCGCGCAAGCGACTCGGGGCCACGGTGGCGCCGAAGGAGCTCGATTTCGTCGACTCGCTGCCACACACGAGCAGCGGCAAGATCATGCGCCGGCTGCTGAAGGCTCGTGAGTTGGGACTGCCCGAGGGTGATACCTCCACCATCGAGCAGCACCCCGACCAGAACGTCGAAAAGGTACCTTCATGACCGATACCAAGCTGGCCCACGAACTCCTGTCGGATATGGTCCGCGTCCGCCGTATGGAGGAAAAATGCGCGGAACTGTACAGCGCGGCCAAGATTCGCGGCTTCCTGCATCTGTACGTCGGTGAAGAGGCGGTCGCCGCCGGGTCGCTGCGCGCGCTGGCCGACGATGACGCTGTGGTCGCGACCTACCGCGAGCACGCGCATGCGTTGCTGCGCGGCATCCCGATGACCTCGATCATGGCCGAGATGTTCGGCAAACAGGAAGGGTGCTCACGGGGCCGCGGCGGGTCGATGCACCTCTTCGATGCGTCCAAGCGGTTCTACGGCGGCAACGCGATAGTCGCCGGCGGCCTGCCGCTCGCGGTGGGCATCGCGCTCGCCGACGCCATGCTGCAGCAGAAGCGGGTGACCGCATGCTATTTCGGCGACGGAGCGGTGGCCGAAGGGGCGTTTCACGAGTCGCTGAACATGGCCGCGCTGTGGAAGCTACCGGTGCTGTTCTGTTGCGAGAACAACCTTTACGCGATGGGCACCGCGTTGGATCGAGCACAGTCGCAGACCGATCTCACCGTCAAGGCGGCGGCGTACCAGGTTCCCACACTGGCCGTCGACGGGATGGATGTCGAGGCGTGCCATACCGCCGCGCAACACGGGGTCGATCACGTCCGCGACACCGGCGGCCCGTTTTTCATCGAGTTCCGCACCTACCGGTTCCGGGCGCATTCGATGTTCGACCCGGAACTGTATCGGGACAAGGCGGAGGTCGAAGAGTGGCGCAAACGCGACCCCATTCACGCGTTCACCGAGAAGTGCCTGGCCGACGGCACCCTGTCCAAGGCCGACGTAGCTGAGATCGAGGATGCGGCCGCCACCGAGATCGAGGAGGCAGTCGCGTTCGCCGAGGCCGGAACGTGGGAGGACGTGGAGGATCTCGAACGCGATGTGCTGACGCCGGGGGCAGCGCGATGAAAACCACCTACCGAACCGCGGTCCACGATGCGATTCGCGACGCGATGCGCGACGACCCGCGTGTCGTGCTGATGGGCGAAGACGTAGGGCGCTACGGCGGGACCTATGCGGCGTCGAAAGGTCTGTTGGACGAATTCGGTCCGGAGCGAGTGCGTGACACCCCGCTGTCCGAATTGGGCTTCGTCGGAATCGGAATCGGGGCTTCCCTCAACGGGCTTCGGCCGATCGTAGAAGTCATGACGGTGAACTTCAGCCTGCTGGCGCTCGATCAGATCGTCAATACCGCGGCGGCCCTTCGTCATATGTCAGGCGGGCAGTTCTCGGTACCCCTCGTTGTTCGGATGGCGACGGGTGCTGGGCGCCAGCTTGCCGCCCAGCATTCGCACAGCCTCGAACCGTGGTATGCCCATATCCCAGGCATCAAGGTGGTAGCACCGGCGACGGTCGAGGATGCCTACGGCATGCTCGGACCGGCGCTGGACGATCCGGATCCGGTGGTCATCTTCGAGCACGTTCAGCTGTACAACACCTCGTCGGATATCGACACCCTTGCCCCCACCGATATCTGCCGGGCGGCGATCCGGCGCACCGGCAACGACGTGACCGTGGTGGCCTACGGCGGCTCTCTCGGGAAGGCGCTCGACGCCGCGAATGAGCTGTCACTGGCCGGAATCGATTGCGAGGTGGTCGATCTGCGGGTCCTGCGACCGCTCGACGACGACACCATCCTCGAATCGGTCCGGAAGACACACCGCGCCGTCGTCGTCGACGAGGCTTGGCACACCGGCAGTTTGGCCGCCGAAGTTGTGGCGCGCGTGATGGAGGGAGCTTTCTACGACCTCGACGCTCCGGTGGCGCGCGTGTGCAGCGCGGAAGTCCCCATACCGTACGCAAAGCATCTGGAACAGGCGGCCCTTCCCCAAACCGCCAAAATCGTCGCGACGGTACAAAGCCTGTTCGGTGAGGAGCAATGATCGAGTTCACAATGCCGGCCCTGGGTTCCGATATGGACGAAGGCACCCTGAACGAATGGCTGATAAAACCCGGTGACAAGATCACCCGCGGCCAAATCGTGGCCGTCGTCGAGACCACCAAAGCCGCGGTCGAAGTTGAATGCTGGCAGGAGGGAACCGTCAGCGAGCTCCTCATCCCGGTCGGCGAAACCGTCCAAGTGGGAACGGTATTGGCCACCTTGCTGGCCCCGGGCGAAAAGGAAGAGCGACGACCGCGCCGGCGATCCCGGCCGGCGACGAAACCCGCCGAAAAACCGGCGGCCGCGCCGTCGGGGGCGCCATCGCCGGCCGCCGCGACCGCTCCCGGGCATCGGCGCTGGGTATCGCCCGCCGCACGGCGGCTGGCCCAATCGCTGCATGTCGCTATCGATGCGGTGAGCGGCACCGGTCCGCAGGGTGCGGTCACCTTAAGCGACGTCGAGCACGCTGCGGCGGTTGCCGAACCGGCCACCAAACCGGCGGCCAAGCCGGCAACCAAAGCCACGCCGGCTGATCGCGCGGCCCAGATGCGCAAGTCGATCGCGGCCGCGATGAGCCGGTCCAAGCGGGAGATCCCGCACTATTACCTCGCCAACGAGATCCTTTTGGAGAAGTCGTTGAGCTGGCTGACCACCCGAAACGCACAGCGGTCCATTGACGAACGGGTGCTGCCCGCCGTCCTGCTGCTGAAAGCGGTGGGCATCGCCGCGCAGCGATTCGGTGAGTTCAACGGATTCTGGCGAGAAGACGGCTTCGAGCCCGCGACCGGAGTGCATGTCGGGGTGGGAATCTCACTGCGCGGTGGTGGCCTGGTCGCCCCAGCCATTCACGACGTCCCGGAGAAAAAGCTGGACGAATTGATGGACGACCTCACCGATCTGGTGGCGCGGGCGCGTTCGTTCTCGCTGCGGAGTTCGGAGATGTCGGACCCCACCATCACGGTCACCAATCTGGGTGACCAAGGCGTCGACACGGTATTCGGAGTCATCTATCCTCCGCAGGTCGCCATCGTCGGTTTCGGCCAGCCGGCCGAGCGGGTTTGCGTTATCGACGGGGGAATCCGAGTCATCACCGCCGTGCAAGCCACCCTCGCCGCCGACCACCGGGCAAGTGACGGCCATCGCGGTGCGTTGTTCCTGACCGCAATCGACGAGTTGCTCCAGCAACCCGATCTCTTGGAGAAATGAAACGCCATGACCGAAGAAGACATACGTGATGTGGTCCTGTCCGTGCTGACAACCATCGCGCCCGAGGTCGAACCCGACGAAATACGCGACGACGTTCTGCTGCGAGATCAGGTCGATCTTGATTCCATGGACTGGCTCACCTTCCTGCGCGGTATACACCGCCGGTTGAACGTCGATATCCCGGAGTCCGACTACGCTTCGCTACGGACGTTGGCGGACGTGGTGGGCTACGTCGAGCGGAATGCGTCTAAAACCCCGCACTGATCACCGACTGCGCAGGTCCGATGTTGTCCGGGACGTAGGACTCTAGCACCGAGCGCTGTAATGCCCCTAGCGTCAAGGCAAAGCGGAAGCTCGGCAAGGGGTTGACGTCATGCATCCGAAGCTAAACAGCCAGATCCTGCGGGAGGCGGTGCTCGTCGCGTGCCGGGCGCCGTCCATCCACAACAGCCAGCCGTGGCGGTGGGTGGCCGAAGGCGAACTTCTGCGCTTGTTCGTCGATCGTTATCGGACGGTGCCGGGCGCCGACCAGTCCGGCCGAGAGACGATCATCAGTTGTGGCGCAGTGCTGGATCACCTTCGGGTCGCCATGCTCGCCGCGGGTTGGCAAGCCCGAATCAAGCGGTTCCCCGACCCGAATGAACCCGACAATCTGGCGTTGATCGATTTCAGCCCCGCGGACCAAGTCACCGATGCTGATCTGCTGCGTGCCGAGGCCATCCTGCAGCGCAGAACCGACCGGCTTCCGTTGGGCCGGCCCCGGTACTGGGATTTTTTCGAACCCGTGCTCAAGGACAGCGTCCACGACAGCGTCGTGACCCTTGACGTGCTCCCCGACGAACTGCGACCGCAGCTGGTCCAGGCGTCGCTTTTCACCGAGGCGCTCCGCCGCGATGATTGGTCTTATCATGTCGAATTAGATTGGTGGACATCACCGTTCGTCGTGACCGAAGGAGTCCCGGCTACGGCCCTGGCATCCGAAAGCG
The DNA here is from genome assembly GCF_010731775.1 of Mycobacterium mantenii. Lineage (NCBI taxonomy): Bacteria > Bacillati > Actinomycetota > Actinomycetes > Mycobacteriales > Mycobacteriaceae > Mycobacterium > Mycobacterium mantenii. Next base: position 1,520,550 of record NZ_AP022590.1, read on the forward strand.
AACACATCCGCGTCGATGTGGGGCGAGAGTTTCCGGTCAGAAGTCATACGCAACGGCGTATGGAGGTCGAGGTGGATTGCTCGAAAATCTTCGTGTTGTCAACGCCGGAAGATACCCGCACCGATGTGTTGGGGTGTGGTGAAGCGTTGTCGACGGTGCTTTTGGAATGCACCGTGGCCGGCATGGCGACCTGCACCCTGACCCACCTGATCGAGGTAGACGAAAGCCGCGATATCGTGCGTGGCTTGATCGCTGGGCACGGCGAGCCGCAGGTGCTGGTCCGCGTGGGGATGGCACCGCCAACCGAGCGGCCCCCGGTGCCGACGTCGCGACGCCCGCTGAACGAGGTCCTGGAGATCCGCCGGTAATCGTGCGGGAGTCGCGTTATTGGGTACTGTGCTGAGGCAGCTGCGGGCGGAGCGGGCGCGGCACGAACTCCAGCGACAACAGCACCGCGAGCGCAAGCGGTATGTGGTGGGCACACAACACCACGTAGCGTCGCTCGGCCAGGGAGTGGAACTTGTGCAGGTAACGATAAAGGGACTCGAGCCGGATCAGCGGATCCAGCAGATGGATCAGCTGGTATGCGAGGCGCTGCCACCTGGTTGGGTGGGCGGCATCGAAGATCTCCGGAAAGGCGGCGAACGCGAGCGACAGCCGTTCTGCGCCATTCTCTTTCGATGCGATGATCATGTCGAACGACAGCCGCTCATCGACGCCGTTGGGCGCGGTGGGACACCTGAACGGCACATCGAGGCTGACTTCTGACCCCGCACCGGCGGTGGCGTATCGGTGGAAGGCGACCACGCGCCCGTGCCGGTCGCGGGCGACGGCCAGCTTGATACCGGGCACGCGGCCCTGTAGTACCCCGTCGAGGTTCATGCAGAAACCGCGATCCGTGCGCCCGGCGCGGCGCGCGGCATACAGCACCTCGGTGAGCTCGGCAAGCAGTGGTCCATCGACTTCCTGCTCATCGACGATGTCGGTCGTCAACCCGCAGTTGTGGGTGCGCTGTACCGCCTGGCGCAAGTTGCGATGGCTGCGGCCCCTCAGGGCGAAGTGACGGACGTCGACGACGACGTCGCGCCCGATCGGGACCGCCAGCCTCGGGCGACCGATAGTCTCGTCGCGCCACAGCGCAACATGTTGCTGGCTGCACGCCAGCACGATGATCCGCCAGCCCCGAGAACGGCACATTCGCACGAAATCCGCTGCCAATACACTGAATTGGGTGGAGTCACCGATCGGGTCACCGCTCACCACGGCGAACCCGAGCCGGACCCGATAGGCGATCGCCGCGGTCTCGTCAACGGTGAAGTAATAGCTTTTGCTCGAATGCATCGCGAAGGGCGCCAATGGATCCCCCCGTGTCGCATCGACCAGCGCCCATATCGGCCCCAGCAGCTCGGGTTGTGGCCGCGCCGGGGTGGGCAACATGAGGGTCATTCCGCTGGCACCGACGAGGATGTTGCCGAGGAAGCCGGACGAGAGGAAGTGTGCACCCAACCCCGCACACACCACCGTTGCCGCGGCGACCGCGTGCCCGGTCGTCACCGGCCGCCCGAGAAAAATGCCACGCGCGATGAAGGCCACTGCGGCCAGCAGCGCCAGAGACCACCCGAATCGGCCCGGAGCGAGGCGTTCGGCGCCGGAATGTTCGTGCACCAGCAGCACCGCGAGGCAACTCAACGAGGACAGCACCAACAGGGTGCCGATGGTGCGGGCGGCCCGCACATCCCCTCTCACCAGGAAACGGCCGTGGCCCGGTCTAGCGCCGACGCGACTGCCTCGCTGGCCGATCTTCATGCTGCTCGCTTCCTGAGCAGGTACCGCATCATTTCGTCGGTTCCCCAGACGATCACCGGATATGCCGGCAGCAGAAGCAGATCCGAAGCCGGCAGCGGCGCGGTTCCCAACAGGGCTTGCATCGGCGGTGCGTAGACGAAAAGGACGGCCAACAAGATTTCGGCCGCAATGGCGGCCAATAAGTACCGGTTCGTGAAGACGCCCACCGACCGTAGCGAGGCCCGTTGGGTCCGCACGGCAAAGGCCGTACCGACCTGCCCGGCCATCATGCCCAGGAACGTCATCGTCGTCGCTTGCTGATAAGCGTGATGCAGCGGGGCATTGCCGTACACGGGTGCGCCCGGATGCCAGCCCGCTTTCAGCAGAACATAGAAGAAGCCGGCCATTTGTAGCGCGGCGACGATGGCGCCGAGGAACAACCAGGCCCGGGCCAACATCGGCCCGCGGATCACACCCTCGCCGCGCGGCCGCGGCGGCCGCACCATGATGCCCGGTTCGGCGGGTTCGCGGCTCAGTGACAGCGCCGGCAGCGTTTCGCTGCCCACATCGAAAGCCAATATCTGCATGATCGTCACCGGCAGAGGTATCAGGCCGCCCCCGATGGCAAACACCAAGAACGGCACCGTCTCTGGGGTGGCATGGGCGAAGATGTAGACGATGAACTTTCGCACGTTGTCATAGATCCGCCGGCCCGCGTGCACCGCGGTGACGATGGTGCTGAAGTTGTCGTCGACGAGCACCATCGTTGCGGCTTCACGGGCGACGTCGGTGCCGGACTTGCCCATCGCCACGCCGATGTCCGCACAGCGCAACGCCGGAGCGTCGTTGACACCGTCGCCGGTCATCGCGACCACGTGCCCTTCACCACGCAGCGCCTCGGCAATGTGCAATTTGGCCTCCGGGGACGCGCGGGCGAAAATCACCTCCGGGTTGCTCTCGATCAGCGCGGCGAGTTGCGGCTCGCTGAGCCTGTCGAATTCATCACCGGTCACCACGGTGGGGTGATCACCGGTGATGCCGACCCGTTGCGCAATGGCTCTTGCCGTGACCGGGTGGTCCCCGGTGATCACGATGATGCGGATCCCCGCTGTCCGGCATTGAGCGACAGATTCGGCGACGCCCGCGCGTGGCGGATCCAGCAGCGCGATCAGGCCCGTGAAGCACAGGCCGCGTTCCGCATCGCTGCGGCGCCGCGGTAGCGATCCGTCGGCCGCCAGGGCGCGCGACGCGAAGGCGAGCACTCGCAGCCCTTCGGCGGCGAACGCGTTGACGGCCGCCTCGACGTCCCGACGCCCCGCGGCGTCCAGGGGTTCCGGATGGCCTTCCGCGTCAAGGATGTGACTGCAGATCGCCAACACCGCTTCGGGCGCACCCTTGGTATGAACGACGGGCGTTTGATCGGACACCTGGTCGACGGTGGACATCAGCTTCAGTTCGGGGTCGAAGTGAAATTGCCCCCGGCGCTGCGTCTCTCGACAGTGCGGATCGGCGCCCAAAGCATCGGCAGCCATCAGTATGGCGATCTCGGTGGGGTCTCCTGTCGGATCATCCCCATCGTTCAGCCGCGCGTTGTTGCAGGTGGCGGCGGCACGGCCCAATGACTTCAAAGCCGCCGGGGCGGTGACGCCAGGGGCGGCAAAATTCTTGCCGTCGAGCTTAACTCGTTGGCTGGGCACCCATGCGGCGACGGGAATCATCCGGTTCTCGGTCAGAGTGCCGGTCTTGTCGGTACAGATCACGTCGGTACAACCCAGCGTCTCCACAGCCGAGAGGCGCTTGACGAGCGCGCCGCGGCTTGCCAAGTGCCGCACCGCCACCGCCAGCGCCAGCGTGATCACCGGCAGCAGACCTTCCGGCACCATCCCGGCCAGCAGGCCGGCCGCAAACACCAGCGAGTTGATCAGGGTCAGGTGCGCGGCCAGGGTCGCCATCGGGATGAAAGACAGCGCCAGCATGACCGAGACCGCGGCGATCAGCCAGGCCGCGCGGCGAACCTGATGCTCCAACGGGCTGGGTTCGGTTTTGACCCGCTCGGAAAGCGCCGCGATGCGGCCGATCTCGGTCGCCATGCCGGTCGCGAAGGCTACCCCGCGCGCTTCGCCACTGGTGCAATTGCTGCCGCTGAACACCAACTCATGCGCGGACAGCAGCGGCACGTTCGCGTCCGCCATGGCCGCTGAACGCAGCACCGGCGCCGATTCCCCGGTCAGCGCCGACATGTCGACTCCGACAGCGCCGTCCAGCAGCCGGACGTCAGCGGCGATGCGGTCCCCCTCCCGGATCGCCACGATGTCACCGGGGACCAGCTGGGTCGCATCGACTTCGGTGATCACCCCGTCGCGTTCTACCGTGGCATGCTGCGGCAGATACTTGGCCAGTTCCTCCACCGCCCGCTCGGCTTGCAACTCCTGAGCGAACGAGAACGCCGCGTTCAGCACGATGATCAGCACGACCGCGGTGGCGACGACATGCGAGCCGACGATTAGCAACAGCCCGGCTGCCAACCACAACAACAGGGCCAGTGGATGGGTGAATTGGCGTGCCAACTCGGCGGGCCAGCGGCGCCCCCGCCGGCGCCGCAGCGTGTTCGGTCCGTATTGCAGCAACCGGCGCTGCGCCTCGCGCGTCGACAGGCCCTCCGGGGTGCTGCGCAGATCTCGCAGCAACCGATCTGCGGCCTCCTCCGGATCGAGACCCACAATCGAAGTACCCTGGCCGTCAACACCGTTCGTGTGACTTCTGTGCGTCCGGACTTCGCTCATCCGGGTCGGCACCACCGCAGGCTGTCGCGGGGCGGGCGCCTGATCAGACACGGGTCAACACTTTTCCTGGTGGTCGCAAACAATCAATTCGACCGTATTACCGTTGCGGCGCACCGGCGAGGGTCATTTGTCCTCGGGTAACGGGCCTAAGTCACCCCGCGATTGCGGACCCGGCCGACGAACGGATTTGCGACGAAAGACCTGATGGTGTGGGACTTCGGGCCCTCCCCGGCGCCTCGGTCGAATGCTCAGATATCGCTATGAAATGGAAATCTCACGCACAACGCCCTGCCACCGTACGGATGCCGGGCGCACCAATGGAGGTGTGACAATGGGTACTACTACTACTACCGAACAACCCGAGCTGCGCACCCGAATGTTCGCCCGCGTGCTCGGACCGTTCTTCGTCATCTTCGCCGTGACGACAGTGGCACGCGCATCGGACATGCGAAGGCTGCTGTCAGACTTCGAGGCCAATTCCGCATTGCCGTGGGTGACGGCCAGTTTCCTGCTGTTGGTGGCCCTGGCCATCGTCGGGCTTCACCAGTACTGGCGGGGCGCGGCGGCGATCATCGTGTCCGTCGTGGGATGGGTTTTCGCGCTGCGCGCAATCTTTCTGATGGCCTTCCCGCATGCCTTCATGGGAGCCGCGGACGCCGCGATGCGGATGACCGCCCTATGGGTGAGCGCCACCGTCTTCCTCGGCCTGGTGGGGCTCTATCTGACGTATGTCGGCTGGAAGCCGGTGCCGGCTCCCCCGTCGACACAGGCTAGAGCATCGAGTCCAGACGTCCCGCGCGCCGCATGATCTGGGCGCCGTGACAGCCAGGCCAAGAACTGACGGTCCTCCAAGGCGAATGAACCCTGGAGGGTCGTCAATTCCCAACCAGCGCCCCGCTTTCCGTTAAGACATGACCTTCGACTCTCGCCAATAACGGCGCGGCCGAACAGACTATCCACCATGGCGACATCCGACGACACCGTACGAAACTGGCGCGAGGTTGCCGACCGACTCACCCCGGCACAAATCGCCCAGCTTGAGCGCCTTGAACGTGACGAACCGCAGACGCTGCTGGAGATGGCGCGACAATGGGCGGCGCAGAACATAACGGCGACCGCGCCCTTCGACCACCTCGCACCACCGATCGGCGCGGTGCGCACCTTCGATTGGCAGCTCGACGGTAGCTGGTTCCGCGACGTCCAGGGCACCACCCGCCGGGCCGGCCCCGTTCGTGTCCAGATTTACGGCCGACAGCTGGCCGACGGCTCGACGCGGTGGTGGATTGCGGTGCACACCCGCGTGGATGCGCTCGGCGCCGCGGCGGCCCGCGAACTCGCTACGGCGCTGACCGATGCGGCCGACGAGATCGAGCGTCTCGCGGGAACCGGCCAGGACAGTCGCCGCTACGACCACCACGAGTAGGCACGAGTGGCCAAACCGATTCGGCACCAGCAAGACAATGCAGCTACGACTAGGGGTCCGGCCATGTCATCGCGAAACGAATCGTTGGGAATTATCGTCGGGGTCGACGAGTCCCCGGCCGCCAAGGTGGCGGTGCGGTGGGCGGCCTATGACGCCGAACTCCGCAGGGTCCCGCTGACACTCGTGCACGCGATCTCGCCGGAGATCGCCACGTGGCCGGAGGTGCGGCTACCCGCGGGCCTGGCGCGCTGGCAGCAAGATCGCGGACGCCGGCTGGTCGACGAGGCGTTCGAGGCCGTCGAAAAGGTGTCGCGGCGGGGCGGTCCCCCCGAAGTGCACACCGAAGTGTTGCCCTCAGCCGCCGTTCCGACGTTGGTCGACTTGTCCAAAGATGCGGAGTTGGTGGTCGCGGGGTGTAGTGGAACCGGAGGGTGGGCCGGCCGTCCGATGGGCTCGGTGAGCTCCGGGCTGCTCCGCTACGCCCACTGTCCGGTCGCGATCATCCACGACGAGGACCCGTCGACATCGCATCCGAGCCAAGCGCCGGTCCTGGTCGGTATCGATGGGTCATCCGCCTCTGAGTTGGCGACCGCGATCGCCTTCGACGAAGCTTCGCGGAGGAATGTCGGACTGCTCGCATTGCACGCATGGACCGATACCGACGTCTCGGATTGGCCGGGAATCGATTGGCCGCCAACGGAGTCGATGGCCGAAGAGGTTTTGGCCGAGCGTCTGGCCGGTTGGCAGGAACGATACCCTGATGTGCGAGTCGATCGCATCGTCGCGCGCGATAGGCCGGCACACCAGCTGGTCGAGCGGTCCGAAGATGCCCAGCTGGTTATCGTCGGCAGCCGCGGCCGCGGCGGCTTTGCCGACCTGCTGGTGGGTTCCGTCGGTGAGGCCGTCACCCAGATGGCGCGCGTGCCGGTGATCGTGGCGCGCGAATCGCCCGCCTAGGGAACGAGGCTAGCCGCGGACGACGAGCACCGAACATTCCGGATGGCGAAAAAGCGGATGCCCAGCCGGGCCGACGAGTCGCGCCAACTGACCGGCCTCCGCGGCACCGATCACCGCGAGCTGGACTCGCTCGTCGTTGGTCCGCAGAAAGCTGGCGATCGCGAACTTCGTCGTGATCGGATAGACGCGCACCTCCGGATGACGCCGCCGCCATCCCTCTACGCGACGTTCGAATTCACCGTCGGCACTTTCGGTAAGTTCCTCGGGTCGGCCTCCCAGGACGAGCATGGGGGCCCTGCGCAGGTTCGCCTCCCAGGCGGCATATTTGACGACGTCCTCATTGTCGGGAGCGTCGGTCATCCGGACCACGATCCAATTGATCTCCGGCGGTGGCCGATCGGATTCTGTGCGCAGTATCGCGACCGGACAGTGTGCCCCTTCGGCGACTTCGGCCGCCGTGGATCCCAGCAGCGAGCGAGCGTAGCGCCCGATCCCCACCGAGCCGACGCAGACCATCTCCGCGTCGCTCGACGCCTCTATCAAGGCCATCGCTGCCGGCGCACGAGGGATCTCCGTTTCGACGGTTACGCCCCTGCGGCAGGCGGTTATCGCGTTCTGCGCTTGGCTGAGTGACCTTTCGGAATGCGCGAGGTCGCGCGCATAGTCGTCGGGCGACAGATGTGTCGGCTTGATCACCGAGATCAGACGCAGGGGCACTGCGCGACTGATGGCCTCATCGACACCCCAGAGCGCCGCCGTGATCGCCGCCTGTGAACCATCGATACCCGCGATCACCGCTTTCATCGTCCGCACCTTCTGTGACCATCATCTTCGAATGCCTATGTTCGGTCTCGGGCCGATCGTGAATCACCCTGCGTTGGAATAATTTTCCGCACGTGAGGAATGTGCGTCGTAACCCGGACCCGGGTGGGCGAGGCGGTAGACGTCGATCAGCCGCGCCAGATCGCTCGGCGTGATGATGCCCACCACCCTGCCACCCTCGACGACCAGGGCACGGCTACAGTGGCCGGCCGCTGCCAACCGCTCGATGAGCGCGCTGAGCGGCTCGAGGGGCGCCGCGCTCGGCACACGATCCAGCGGCAGCGCGATGTCGCGAACGATCGTCGTGGCGCGGCGGCCGGGCGCGACATCGCGCAACTGTTTCAGCGTGACCAACCCCACGATCGATCCGTCGCGGTCGGCGACCGGGTATGCCGAATGCGGGGCGCCGAGCAGATAGCGCTCGATGAACTCCTCCACCGTGAGCCAGCCGGGAGCCGAATGCGGGTTAGCCGTCATCGCGTCGACGACGCGCACCCCGCCGAGGGCCTGCCTGGTCGTCACTTGCAGCTCTTCCTCGCGCGCGGCCGCGAAGATGAACCAGCCGATGAACGCCAACCAGACGCCACCGACAAGACCGCCCACCAAAAACTCCGCCAATCCCAACACGATCAAGACGATTGCGACGACTCGTCCAGCACGCGCCGCGCCGACCGCGGCGCGCACGCTGTCGCCATGCCGGCGCCACAAATAAGCGCGCACCAGCCGACCGCCATCCAGTGGCGCGCCCGGCAGCAGATTGAACAGGCCCAACACCAGGTTGATCACGGCAAGCCACCAAGTAACGCTGACCGCAATTGCTCCGGCGCCCAGCGCGGGAAGCACCATGGCCAGTGCGGCGAATGCGGCCGACAGGGCGAGACTGGTCGCCGGGCCCGCGCCTGCGATCCGGAAGGCCGCCTTCGGCGTCTTCGCCTCCCCGTGCAGTGTGGTCACACCACCGAACAGCCATAGCGTCACATCCCCCACGCGCACCCCCATCCGCCGGGCGACCACCGCGTGCGCCAGTTCGTGCGCCAATAGGCAGGCCAGCAGGACCAGCGCACCACAGGACCCGGCCAGCCAATAGACCGGCCGCGAATATCCTTTGACGGCAGCGGGCAACGAGCTGGCCAGGCTCCAGGTGAATAACCACAGGATTACGATGACGCTCCAGTGGACCTTGACTTCGAACCCGGCAATTCGCCCCAGCGGAATCGCGTCATGCACCTCATAACCTCCGAACACGGTTGTCCACGAGCTGTTTTGGCGTCAGAACTCGGATACGCTTTTGAATTCCCATCTGTGCCGAAAATATTGTGAAACGGTAGCCGGCGCTAGGGCCGTTAGACCTTCCGTGGGCGGCCAATAGACCTGATCGATACCTGGCGAATTTGAAATGTCGAGCGCGTCCTCAAGGCTCCTGAATATCCGCCGCTGTCGCTCACCGGGGTCGCCCCGAAATAGGGGTGAATAGCGTCGATTTCGGTGTGCCGCACGGGCACCAGGACTTCCGTCGCGGTCGGATCACTCGCGGACCACTCAGCAAGGACGGGCCAATTGAGGGTCAATCACTCGAGTGTTCCTGTCATTGACCGACATTCATCAGCCCAATGAGGACTTCCGCCCCTACCGCGTCATGGGCTGGCATGGTCGGATCTAAGGGGCGTATTGACCGAACAAACACCTCAGGAGAACAAGATGACCACCACCCTGCCTGCGACCCAAAAGCCGCGTTCGCTGCTTCCCGAGTTTTCGGACTTCTTTGCGGCATTCCCCTCGTTCGCCGGCATCCGCCCGCTATTCGATACCCGGCTGATGCGGTTGGAAGACGAGATGGCCGAAGGGCGGTACGAAGTGCGCGCTGAGATTCCCGGCATCGACCCCGACAAGGACGTCGACGTCACCGTCCGGGACGGACAGCTCACCATCAAGGCCGAACGCAGCGAAAAGAAGGAATTCGACGGCCGGTCGGAGTTTTCGTACGGCTCGTTCGTGCGTACCGTGTCACTGCCCGCGGGCGCTGACGAGGACGACATCCGGGCCACCTACGACAAGGGCATCCTGACCGTCTCGGTCAAAGTTTCCGAACCCGCATCCGCCGAGAAGCACGTTCAGGTAGCCACCAAATAGCCGGTGCGAAGACGGGCCCGGGCAGCACTGGCCCGGGCCCGTTGCATGTCGTATGGACGACATGAACGGAAAGCGGCTGCGCCGGATCAACCGGCAAGTGGTTGCGGCCGCACCGCGTCTGTCCTAGCCAATCGCTCGGCCCGGTGCTTGATGCCCAGCAACAAACCCCGCGTGCCGAAGGCGATCGCCGGCCTGACCAGCTCCATCACGAACACCTCGCCGGGGTGGCGCAAGCCGATTCTCGTGCGGGTGAGCAGCCGGACGCGGTCCTCCCAGTGCGGCTGGACATGAAACGAGCACACCGCATTCCAGCGCTGATCTTCCTGCGTCGCATTGAGTACCAAGTATTTTTCAGGCACGATCTCGGCGACGGCCACCGTCACGCCATCCGGCAGCCCCATCCACCCCTCGGGAGCCAGTCGCACCCGATCCCCCCTGTCGAGCCGCTGCCATTCCGCATGGAGCTGGTCGGCATCGTGATGGCGAAGGCCGGCCAGATTCTTCAGCCCCTCACAACCATAGAAGCCGCCTCGATCCTGGCCCATCTGCAACAGCCAGGGCCACACCGCGGCGACGGGGGCGTCAATGTATACCGCCTCGGTGGTCTGAATAGCGGGATCGGCCACCAAGGTGTCGCCCGGCAAACGCATCTGGGACTCCGACTTCGTCGTACCCCAGTTGCGGTAATACCGTCGCGCGCCGTACAAAACCGCAAGCAGCGCCGCGGTTTCAGCGGTCCGTTTTGCCGTGATGCTCATGGCGCCAGTCTGGATCGGTCAGGCGCCTGGCCGCCAGGGTCAATGGTCCCTGCGGTCACGCCGATGTGCCCTGCGGCCGCGCTGCCGATATGCCCTGCGGCCATAACCGCCCGGCTCAGCACCGGCGGCACGGGCGGCACCGTTTCGGGACTAACGGCACTATCGGCACTCCCGCCGCGAGCCGATAGTGGTGCAAATCAACGTGATCGGAAATGATTGACGATGGAACAGCTCACAACTCTGGAGGCCAGCTTCCTGGAGGCAGAAGATGCCGACCGGCACCTGAGCCTGGCAATTGGCACCCTGGTCGTCATCGATGGGCCGATACCCGAACAGCAGAGCCTCATCGCGACACTCGCCGAGCGGATACGTGGTGTCCCCCGGTTCACGCAACTGGTGCTAAAACGCCCCTTCGAATTGGTGGCACCGGAATGGGCAGACGACGCCAACTTCGACATCGCCCATCACATCCGTTGGGTGGCGTTGCCGCACCCCGGCGATGACGCCGCCCTGTTTCGGTTAACGGCCGATCTCATGGAGCGCAGGCTGGACCGCGACCACCCGCTGTGGGAGTGCTGGGTCATAGAGGGCTTGCCGGACGGGCGCTGGGCGATCCTGATAAAGATCCATCACTGCCTCGCCGACGGAATAGCCGTCATGCAGATGGTGGCGGGTCTCGCCGATCCGGGTTCGGGAACCGGCTTCGCCAGCGATATCCGCGCCGCCCACGAGCTACCTTCGTCGGTGGTTCTGTCGGCAGGGCTGAGTCGCAATCCGCTGACCTGGGCCGGTGGACTGTGGCGCGCATCGCTGGCCATCACCGGTGCCGCGACGCAGACAGCCAGGGGCGCAGCGGAATTCCTCACCGGCCTGCTGAGTCCGGCGGCCGGATCGTCGTTGCACGGCCCGGTATCCAACATGCGGCGTTACAGCGCGGCGCGGGTTTCGCTCAAAGACGTCGACACGATATGCCAGGCATTCGACGTCACCCTCAACGACGTGGCGCTCGCGGCGATCGCAGACAGTTTTCGGGCCATGCTGCTACGTCGAGGGGAAAAACCACGGCGTAACTCACTGCGCACTTTGATCCCGATATCGGTCCGCTCATCGGATGCAATGAACCACACCGATATTCGCGTCTCGGCTATGCTTTCATCTCTGCCCGTCGAGCAGCAGGACGCGGTGAAGCGGCTGAGGTCCGTCCACGCCCGGCTGGATAGGCTGAAAAGCAGCGGCGAGCGGCAAGCCGCGAATGCCTTTGTCGCACTGACCAATCACCTACCGTTTGTCATGAGCGCCTGGGCCGTCCGACTACTCACGCGGCTGCCGCAACGAAGCATTGTCACGCTGGCGACCAATGTTCCGGGTCCTCGTCAGCGCCTGCAGATAGTGGGTCGCCCGGTGGAAGAACTGCTGCCGGTACCGCCGATAGCTGTGCAGCTACGCACCGTGATCAGCATGCTCAGTTATGTCGACCAGCTGGTGTTCGGCATCACCGCCGACTACGATGCCACCCCAGACGTTGACGAGTTGGCGCGCGGTATCGAACTCGGTGTGGCACGCCTGGTCACCCGCACGTCCGGGCGCAAGCCGACGAAGGCGAGACAGGCACGTAGGCCTGTTAAGGCCTTCCATTAGACCAGCCAACCCGCCGCGTCCGGCGCGGCGAACCGCTACTGATGCTCCCGTTGGCTCAGCCGAGTCGCTCCGAAGGTAGATAACGCTTCTCCACCGCGTCCACGAGCTGGTCGCGTATGCGTTCCAAATCGGCGGCGCGATGGGCTTCCAGCTCGTCTTCCCAGGCCGCCACCCGCGCCGCGAGGTCATTGTCGGCGATGGTGTCTTCCAGCCAGTGTGAAAAGTCGCCTCGTTCCAGGTGGTATTCCAGCACTTGCTGTTCGAGATGTCTTAGCGCCTTGCAGAAGTCATGCATCGTTGCTGCCGCGGCGATGGATTCGCCATCGGTGGCGCGGAAGTAGAACCGCCGCTCAGGCGGGAGGCGGATATCGGCATATTTGTGGCGGTGCCGCACGTGTGTGGTGCGCCGGTCCGCGACCGCGAACCCGCGCGGCGGACCCGCGCCGATACGTATGGTGGCCCGCCGTCGGGAAGCGAGGTCCGTCGCGGCGCCGGCGCTCGTGAGCGTCAGCACGACGTCGCTGCTGTCGATCTCATGGGCGGGCAATGCCGCCGGGGCAAAGGAGCACAACACGTAACCGCCGCGGCGTGCCCAGTGCGCTTGTTCAACGTTGCCGAGGATGTGGGCCTCGTCGTAGATCACCCAGTGCGGGAATCCAAGTTGTTCCCGGTGCGCCTCGGCGGTCGACCGCAGCCGATGCACGTAGTCGGTCTTGCCCGGCTCGTCCAGTCCCGACAGGTCCACCACCAGGCTCGAGTCCGGACGTAGCGAGTTGACGATCTCGGCCGGCTCCGGAAGGTGGTGGCCGCTGTCAACGACCTGCACCTGGTTGAGCTGCTGCAGTTGCAGGTGGTCGCCCTCGGGGTCGATGACAAGCACGCAGTAACCGGCCAGGATCCACCGCTCGGCCATCAGTCCGACGAGGTAGCTCTTTCCCGACGCGGCCGGTCCGGTAACCAGGATGCGGCCCTGACTTCCCGGCAACTTGGCCAGGGTTCCGTCATCAAACTGTCCGATGTCGACCCAGTGGCGCGGCGGGCACCAGCGTTGCGCCCCAGCGAGATACGGGCCGGTGAGCAACCCGGCGACACCGGCGCCTTCCGGTTCGTCCAGGACGACATCAGCGAACCGCCGAAGTGAGGAGACCGCATCGGGTACTGCGGCGCCGATCTCGGCGACAGCGAGTAACGACAGGTCGTTCTCAGCGTCGCCTACCGCCACGGTGTTGTGTGGGGACAGATTCATCTTCGCCAATAGGGCGCACAGACCGGTGCCCTTAGTGATACCGGCCGGCAGCACCATCAGGGCGGCCCTGTTTCTGACGATCTGGTAGTCCATCCCAAGTTCACCGATCGCTTCGACGACGGTCGCAGCGTCCTTGACGTCGACGGCGACCAACACCTCTCCGCGCCGGCACCGAACGCCGCGTTTGGCGAGCGCGTCCTCAAGACCCCGATCCACCGGGGGTGCCAGGACGTACGCCTTTCCGTCGATCACGATCACCGCGCCGTTCTCCAGCACCAGGGCATCGAAGTGATCGGTGATCCGCGGGAACTCGGCCTGCAACTCGGCTCCGATGCGGCCGGTGGCGAGCACCATTGTCAGACCGTTGCGCCGCGCCTGGTCGATCGCCATCATCGCTTCCGGGGCTACGCTGCCGTCCGATGTCAGGGTGCCGTCGAAGTCGGCCGCGACGAGCTTGAAAAACGCCACCGCGCATCCCATCTGCATTTCGGAGCTGTCCGGACCCCTGGGCCGGGGTTCCCGAGCGTGGATTAACCGGCGTCCACCGCTGAACCTACGGGAAGCGACGGGGCGGTGCGTAGGGCCGTTTGACCTCGTTAAAGACTGACGACCATCCACGAGACGTCTTCGGGCGCCCTAGCGAATCGGATCCTCGGGGACGACGCGCTTCCGGCTGATCAAGCGTGCCTGTTTGCGGGCCAAGCGCGCGCGCCTGCGCAGCTGCCGAGCATGCTCTACCGCGTCGCCGACGTGTCCGTCGTCGGAGGACTCCCGAGCCATACGGGCCCGGTAAGCCTTCTGCCGGCAGGCCCCGGAGCAGTACGACGCATCGGCGCGACCATAGAACGATGATCGGCACACACAGCACCGCATTTCCCTGGCCGACATGCGCCAAACGTTACAGCTATCCGTAACGCTCGGCAAGTTTTCGTTTAGGGTAGCTCGATCCAAACCACAACGCTCCCAACCGAGTAGCATCAACGGGCGTAGGCGAGGCGCAGTGCGGGGCTGCTGTCTTTTGGTCGCTACGGAACATGCGCCGCGTCAAACGGGGCCAAGGGGGCCGTGGAAGGTGTCGATCCGTGGTCGTGGAGCACATTAGAGCGCCTTTTGCCCAGCTAGGCAGGCCGGATTTGGTGGGTCGCATGCACCAGCAACTCGACGAGCTGGTGGCTTCCCATGACCACATGGAGCAACTGCTGCAAGCCATCGTCGAGATCGGTTCTTATGCGGACCTGGATGCGACGCTGCATCGAATCGTCACCGCGGCAACCGAATTGACGCAATCCCGCTATGGAGCATTGGCCGTCCGGGGCAGCGACGGCCGAATGGTCACTTTCGTGCACACCGGCATGGAGCGAGAGACGGAGCAATACATCGGCGATCTACCGGTAGGCAAGGGCGTTCTCGGCATCGGGCTCGAGACGACGGACGTGCTGCGTCTGGACGATCTGACCAAGCACCCGGCTGCGGTCGGCTTTCCGCCACACCATCCGCCCATGCGCGCCTTCCTCGGTGTGCCGATCGCGTCGCGTGATGACGTGTTCGGCAGCCTGTACGTCGCGGACGACAGCCCCGAGAAGGTGTTCACCGGATCCGACGAGATCACCGCCCGCGCGCTGGCGGCGACCGCGGCGGTGGGCATCGATAAGGCGCAACTCTTCGATCGGCTGCGCACGTCGGCGGCGTGGGTCGAGGCTACTCGCGAGATCACCGCGGCACTGCTGTCGGGTTCCGATTCGCACTCGGATGCCCTGCGGTTGATCGCCGAGCGCACGATGGAGTTGGCCGGTGCCGAGCAAGCGATCGTTCTTGTTCCGGTCGGCAAGCCGGACGACTGCGCCGACTCCTTGGTGGTGTCCATGGCTGCGGGACTGCACGCCGACGAGGTGACCGGCCAATTGGTGCCGATGGACGACTCCACCACCGGAGCTGTCTTCCGGTCCGGCAAAGCGGTGATCACCGAACACTTCCGCCACCCGATACCGGCCTTCACCGATGTCGGGCAGCGCCCGGCGATCGCGGTGCCGCTACGCGCCGGTGATGCCATGATTGGGGTGATCGCCGTGGCCCGCGCCACCGAAGCGCCCCCCTTCAAACCCGGCTACCTCGACTCCGTCAGCTCTTTCGCGGACCACGCCGCAGTGGCGCTGCAGCTTGCCGCCAATCGTGACCGCGAGCACGAGCTGAGCATTCTGGCCGACCGCGAACGTATTGCGCATGACCTGCACGACCACGTCATCCGGCGGCTATTCGGCGCGGAGTTGGACCTGCAGAGCGCCATCGCCCGGTCCCGCTCACCGGATATGACGGCTCACCTCAGCATGACCCTCGACAACCTCCAGGGCACCGTCGAAGACATCCGCGCGACCATCTTCGAGCTACAGCCTCGCTCCGACCCGGGCGATCTGTTTCCGCAGCGCATTCGACAACTCGTCGCCGATCTGACTGATGACTGCGACATCGTTGTCACTCTGAAAACAACGGGGTTGATGTCCGCGGTGGGCAGCGAGCTGGCCGAGCATGCCGCGGCGGTCATTACCCAGGCCATCGGCGATACTGCGCGTGACGTCGGCACGTCCCAACTGACCGTGGCGATCACGGTGGACGACTCATTCACCCTCGATATCACCGCCGACGGTGGGCAAATCCCGGCCGACAACCCGCAAGGCTGCACCGACATGCACCGCCGCGCGGCACAACTCGGCGGCACCTGCCGGATCAGTTCACCTCCCGAAGGCGGCAACCACGTCCGTTGGATCGCGCCTGTCACCTGCCTGTAATGCCCACGATTTTCGCTTTTTGGAAGGGATAGGGCCGGGCGGCCGGGGCGGTGCTCAATGCAGCGTGGCCGCGTTGACGAGCTTCTCGTCGGGTAACCCGTTGGGCTGCCCGGACTTCGAGGCACCGGACTCGCGCGTCAAGAAGCCGGTGAGTTCGCCGATCGCGCTCATCAAGGGCGCGGGGAAAACGATGGTGGTGTTCTTCTCCACCCCGAGTTCGAGCAATGTCTGCAGGTTTCGCAGTTGTAAGGCCAGCGGGTGCTGCATCATGGTGTCCGATGCATCGCCGAGGGCGGCCGCGGCACGTGCCTCTCCCTCTGCGGCAATGATTTTGGCACGCTTCTCCCGTTCCGCCTCGGCCTCACGCGCCATCGCGCGTTTCATGCTGTCCGGAAGCTGAATGTCCTTGAGCTCGACCAACGTGACCTCCACGCCCCATTCCACCGTTGTTGTGTCGAGGATTTGGCGGATGCTGGCGTTGATCTTCTCGGTCTGGGCGAGGACCTCGTCGAGAGAATGTTGCCCGACGACGTTGCGCAGGGTGGTCTGGGCGATCTGGTCGATGGCCGCGTGCACGTTCTCGATGACGACGACGGCCTTGCGGGCATCGATGACCCGGAAGTAGGCGACCGCGGCGATGTCGACGCTGACGTTATCGCGGGTGATGATCCCCTGCGACTGGATGGGCATGGTCACGATGCGCATCGACACCCGCAGCAGACGGTCGATGACCGGGATGATGAGGCGCAGTCCGGGCTCACGGACCGCGATGACCCGGCCGAGCCGAAAGTGCACGCCCCGTTGATACTGCTGTACGACCCGAATCGAGGCGGCCAATAAGGACAACCCCAGGACCGAAAGGAAAACCAAAAGAACCGTCGCACCCTGACTCACGACGACCACCTCGATCCACTTTACTCTTACCTATCCGCGGTGACCACGCGGTTACCACCAACGCTAGAGCCCGTCATCGTGTGACTCAGCGGCCGAAAGTCCCTGTTCGGCCGCCGAAGGGCCCTTCCTCGGTGCGCCCAAGTGTTCCCGGACGGTCGGTTCAGCCCTGCACACCAACGGCGGCTTCCAGTTCGACCAAGGACAGCTCGGTGAGCGGAATCAGGGCGCCGATGTCGCGCACCACCTCGGCACCCGCAACAAATCCGATCCCGATCCGGTCGGCGTAGGAGCACGTCGTGATGTTGAGAGTTTGACCGTCGTAAACAGTTGAAACCGGATACATCTCGTCGATATGGGCTCCGTTGAAGTACATTTCGTCGCGAGGTCCGGGGACATGCGAAATCGGCAGGTTGTATCCGGTTCGGATCTTCGGCGCCAACGGCAGCATCGGGGAGATGACCGTCGCGGCAATGCTCCCCGCCGTGGTCAGCAGGGATGCCGCCGCTCCACGTTTTGCCACCCAGTCCTTTCCTTCCGACATGGACCGATGGATCAGCGCCAACCGCGCGACCGGATCATCCACATTGGTGCCGAGGGGACAGATCCAGAAGCCAAACCTGTTGCCATAGTTTTCATTTACAGCCGCGGGTTGCGTACGATCGCGGACGGTGATCGGACAGATCGCCGCCAACGACTGCTTGGGCAATTCGCCGCGATCACTCAGCCACCGGCGCAGAACGGAAGCCAACATGGCGTTGACCACGTCGTTGCCGGTCACCCCGGCGGCCCTTTGTACCGCCCGGATACGGCTCTTCGCCCAACTGCCCGCACAGACCGCACGCCCTGGCCCGAGACGGCCGTTGAACCTGGTGTACGGAGCCCCCAGCGGCAGCACGGTGGTGTGCCGGACCAGACCGCCGATCACGGTGGACAACTCGCCGGTGATGACCCGTTCGACCATGCCGGTGCTCGACGCCGCCGCATCGGCCAGGAACCGAAGCGGCGCGACCATACGCCGCAGCAACCCTTTCGATTCCGGCGCCGACGCGCATCCATGACCGCAGTTCGCATGGAAAGGTGGCATCGACCGAAGCATCGGATCGGTGCTGAGCGCATCGGCGATCATCTGGACACCGGCAACGCCGTCGATGATGGTGTGGTGCACCTTGACGTAGAAGGCGAATCTGCCGTCTTCGAGGCCGTCGATCAGATACGACATCCACATGGGGCGCGACCGGTCAAGTCGCTCCGCATCGAGCTCGCCGATCAGCCGCCAGAATTCGTCGTAACCGCCAGAAATGCTGCGGCGCCGGCAATGTCGGCTCAGGTCGACGGTGTCGAGATCGTGCCAGACCCACATGCCACCGGTATTTAAGCCTCGATGCGGGTACCTGCGAAGCCTCGGATCGATCGAGTCGTGGGTCGCAAGCGCCGCGCGATAGAGCGCATCGACATAGTCAGGCCCGGCGTCCGCGGGTGGTGACAGTAGCAGCACGGCACCGACATGCATGGGACTGGCCACCAACTCCGCGGTCATCATCGCGGCGTCCAACGGATTCAGCGGATTCACCGTGTCCTCGGCAACTACGCGGACTTGTCGCGCCGCATCGCTGGTGCGTCCAGAAGACCCGATTGCCTTAGCGCCGCCAGCACGAACCGCTGCACCGGCTGCGATCGGAAGAATCCGGTATGTCCACCGGGGTACCAGACTATCTTCGGTTTACCCCAGTGCTCCCAGAGGCGGATCACCTGCTCGCGTGGGTGCACCACTTGGTCAGCGATGCCCGCATAGATGAAACGCCCCTGCATGGGCACCAGTGGAGTGAGCGAAAGCGGCGAGATCATCCGCCCGATGGGTTCAGCCAACTTCATCGTGAGACGACGTGGGTCGTCGTGGCTCAGACCGGAGTGGCGGCCCAGCACCGTCACCAGGTCCGCCACCGGGATGCCCAGGATCGCGCAGGTGAGGCCGCTCTCGAGGCTGGCAACTAGCGCGGCGATATAGCCGCCGAGCGACAGGCTGTTCAATCCGATCAGCGAATCCGGCTCCTGCAACCGGATCCAGGACAGCAGGCGCCGGATATCCCACACCGCCTGGGCCGTCGCATGCACGTCGTCGAGAACATTTTCTCCCGGGAAGACCCGGCCCTGGGGAAGGCCGCGCGCCCTGGGGCCGTGCATCGGAAGCACTGGCATGACGACGTTCAGCTTGAGCTCATCGTGCAGTTTCCACGCGCGAAATATGGCGAGATCGAGTGCGGCCCGGCCCATCTCGGTACCGTGCACACACACGAGCCAGGGACGCGGCTGCGGATGGCGCAGCAGCAGGGCGTACTCACGGTTGTTCCCGGTGTACGTCTGCCAGCGTTGCGCACCCGGTTCGCCGGGATGCGGCAGGTACCCACTGTCATAGGCGAGGCGATAAAACGAACGTCGGTATCCCCTGACGTGCCGAATAGTCAGTTCCGAAAGGACCGGAGGTTCGCCAAAGAATTCTGTGGGATTGTCCAGCCATCCCTTACCCCCGTAGAAGTCCAGCGCGGCGATGACCTCGCGGGTGATGTGCTCGAACACCTCGGGTCGACTGACCGGACGGCGCGCCTTGAGTCCGGTCAGGACGATTTCGTCGCGAAAAGCCTGTGCGGCCAGCGCGAGGGTGGGCCGTGCGATCGGGAGTTGATTCGGCGCTTGATGGAGATAATCGCGCCACGACTGAGCGAGGTATCGACCGGTGTGCGTGAACGGCCTGATCGCTGCGCCTAACCCGTCGGCGGCAGAGGAACTCAGTCGCTGACGGTCGTGGCTGGCGGATTCGTCGGCCATGACGGCAGGTTAGCGCGCCCCAGGGTCAGTACCTTAGGGGATTACGGCCCGACCAAAGCAACGAAAGTCCTTTACCGGCAACCTTAACCGCCCGCACCGTCTGGGACCAATTACCGGGCGTGAAGGGACTTTGGTCACTCGCGCCGCCGTTCGGGCAGTCGTAACCTCGGGGCGTCCAATAAGGCCGGTCTCAACGGTGAGACGAACGGCCAATCGCGACGAATTCAGTATGAGGAGTTGTCATGACAGAGGCACAGGCGCCGCAGAAGTCCGAGCCGCCCCGTTGGGCGGAACTGTCCGACGAGGTACTCGAATCGGTCGAGTCCGGCCGTAAGCAGGCCATCGAGGCCGTCCGCAAGTTCGTCGATCAGGTCAGCGCGCAGATCCCCGATCAATCTCGACGCAAGACCGTCGTCGACGCCGCCCTGCAGTTGGCTGACGAGTTGGTCACCGCCCGGATCGAGTTCTTGCGCAGCGTGGTACGAAGCGCCGGCGAGGCGGTCAGCAAGTAGAGCTTCACCCGAAAGCATCGATGGACGGATGCCCCACCGCCATTGGCGGGGCATCCGTCCAGAACGCACGCAAACCGCACTAATCGCGAGCCGGCGGTCAGGAAGCGGCCGTGGAGGACTCGACCCGCCGGCGCAGACGCGCCGCGAATCCCTCGGCTCGTTCAAGATCGCGGCCGTCCGGCCGTCCCCTGTTGATGCCCCCGATCAACCCGAATGGCCCAATCGTGTCGAACCCCCGGCACGAGTACGAGCCGATTACGTCAAACCCCTTGGCTGCGAGCCGTTTCCGCAGCGGCCGATGGTAGCCGAACAGTGGAACTTCACGGGCGCCGCTGGTGTAGAACGTGAACGCGCGGATATGGTCGACGGTCGGCAAGTGGCGGATCAACTTCTGCAGCCTCGTATCCACATTCATGTAATAGATGCCCGACCCGAAGCCGATGAGGTCGTACTGGCGCAGCGTGGCGGGGTCGACGGCCTCGGGTGCGATGACCTCGGCACCCAGCGCCCCGGCCATCCGGTCGGCGACCAAGCGGGTATTGCCGTGCGACTTCGAGGAGCAGATGATGAGCGACTTCATTGCTCAACCCCCTTCGTGAACGTGCGGACGCCGGTCCCATGCTGCGTGCGTTGTGCGCCCGCCGTAAGGGCGCAAAGGCACACAGCAGCGGGGCCTTGGTCACTTGTGATGAATCGAGTTGTCGCCGGTTGACTGCCGCGCAAGCACACCGAGGGAAGGGCGGCGCCGGGGACGTTTGTCGGTCTCGACGTGACTTTTGCCTCTACCCGCGACCTGCGGGCAGCGGCAGGATCGAAAGGCTCACAACAGATAGTCGCACCAGCGGTATTCGGCTCGGCAGCAACGGATTAGCACCAATGAAAGCATTACACCTTCCGGCGGAGCGGCCCGACTTCGCCAAGATCGAGACTCGCGCACCGTCGGTGGCTCACATGTTCCTCAACCGGGTCGCCGCCACTCCGCATGCCGAGGCCTTTCGATACCCACAGGACCACAGCTGGGAAAGCGTGAATTGGCAGCAGGTCGGCGAACGTGTCTGCAACATCGCCGGCGGTCTGATCTCGTTGGGAATCGCACCAGAGGATCGGGTCGCCCTCGTATCGGCGACGCGCTACGAGTGGGTGCTCATCGATTTCGCCGTGATGTGCGCCGGCGCCGCGACCACTACGGTGTATCCCACGACCAACGACCGCGACACCGCCTACATTCTGGCCAATTCCGGAAGCAGAGTGGTGATCGTCGAGAACCAGACTCAGCTCAACAAACTGCTCGCCCACCGGGCCGAACTGCCCGATGTGCACAAAGTGGTGATGATCGACGGCAATGGTGACGGCGACTGGGTGATCACCCTCGGCGAACTCGAACAGCTCGGAAAGCAATTGCTCGCCGATTCGCCCGATGCCGTCACGAAGCGTGTCGCGGCGGTCGGTCCGGAACAGCTCGCCAGCCTGATCTACACCTCCGGCACCACCGGGCGCCCGAAAGGCGTGCGGCTGACCCACGGCGCGTGGACGTATACCGCGGCGGCTATCGACGCGCTCAACATCCTCGGCCCCGACGACCTCAACTTTCTGTGGCTGCCGTTGGCGCATGCATTCGGCAAGGTGATGTTGGCGCTGCCGCTTCAGATCGGGTTCCCCACCGCCATTGATGGCCGGGTGGAAAGGATCGTCGACAATCTCGCGGCGTTACAGCCCACCATCATGGGCGCTGCGCCACGCATCTTCGAGAAAGCCCACGCCCGCGTCCAGGAGATGGTCGCCGAGCAGGGCCGGTTCCGCAAGAAGATGTTCGACTGGTCGATCGGGGTGGGCTTGAAGGTCTCGGCTGCCCGGCAAGCGGGGAAGAAACCCTCGTTATCGTCATCGCTGGCCTACAAAGTCGCGGACCGGATGGTGTTCTCGACGATCCGGCAGCGGTTCGGCGGGCGGCTGCGATTCTTCGTGTCCGCTGCCGCCGCCCTCGACCGTGATGTCGCGCAGTGGTTCGACGCGGTCGGCATCGTCGTGCTCGAGGGCTACGGTCTGACCGAGACCGCCGCCGCGTCGTTCATCAACCGCCCCGGCGCCTACCGATTCGGAACGGTTGGCTGGCCGTTCCCGGCCACCGAAGTCAAGATCGCCGACGACGGTGAGATCTTGCTCAGAGGGCCAGGTTTGATGACCGCTTACCACGATCTGCCCGACGCTACCGCCGAGGCGCTCGACCCGGACGGTTGGTTCCGCACCGGCGACGTCGGAGAAATCGACGCCGATGGCTTCCTGCGAATCACCGACCGCAAAAAGGACATGTTCAAAACCTCACAGGGAAAGTACGTGGCGCCGTCGGCAATCGATGCGAGATTCAAGGGCCTCTGTCCGTACGTGAGCGAGTTCCTCGTCTACGGGGAGGGCAAGCCGTACTGCGTGGCCCTCATAGGCCTTGACGCCGAGGCGATTACCGAGTGGGCCGCCAAGAACGGGCTCGCGGACAAGTCATTTGCCGAGATCGCCCACGACGAGAAGACCCGCGCGATGATCGCCGGATACCTCGATGTGCTGAACTCCGAACTGAATCGTTGGGAACAGATCAAGAAATTCACGATCGCCGACCGCGAACTGTCGATCGAAGACGGCGATTTGACGCCGAGTATGAAGCTGCGCCGCAAAGTGGTCATCGAAAAATTCGCCGACCGGCTGTCCGCCCTTTACGACTCCGGCAGCGAAAAGTCGCTCGCTGCATCATGAGTCGGCGAGGAGCCACCGGGACTTAAGACCCTTATCGGGAGGCTAACGGCTCTCGCGGCGCTACATCGGCCCTTTGTACGGTATGCGAAACCGACGAGGACACGCCGGACAAACAGTGGAGGAATGGCATGCGATCAGAACGCTTCAGAAGCCTGACAACGACGCCAGGCCCGTTCGCCTCAATATATTTCGACGACTCGCACGACACCGCCGACGCAACCGAGCAGCTCGAGGCGCGATGGCGCGATCTGCGCAAGCAGCTCGAGAATCAGGGCGCCGGTGCACAACTCATCACGACGGTCGAAGAGGCCGTGCGCGCCCATCGCCCCGCCGTCGGCCGGCGCGGCCGCGCCGTGATCGCGACGAAGGATCAGGTACTGATCAACGAGCAGCTGATCAGCCCGCCTCCGGTTGCGGTGGTCCGCGTATCGGACTACCCCTACGTCGTGCCCCTGATCGACTTGGAGACGCAACAACCGACGTATGTCGTCGCCGCCGTCGACCATACGGGTGCCGATATCGCCCTGCATCGGGGCGGCAGCAGCGATTGCGTGAGCATCGAGGGCGGCGGCTACCCGGTACACAAACCGGTCACCGCCGGCTGGAACGGCTACGGCGACTTCCAGCGCTCGACCGACGAAGCGATCCGGATGAATTCGCGTGCGATCGCCCATCAACTGACGCGGCTGGTCGACGAGGCGGATCCCGACGTGGTCTTCCTGACCGGCGAAGTACGTTCGCGCACAGACGTGGTCGCCGAATTGCCGGAGCGCGTCGGCCAGCGGCTGTCACAGTTGCACGCCGGGACACGCAAGACCGGCGTGGATTCCGAAGAGATTCGCCGACTGACCACCACGGAGTTCGAACGACGGCGCCACAGCGAGGCGACCGACAGCGCAGACCGATTCAAAACAGAAATCGGACGGGAATCGGGGTTGGCGGCCGAGGGGCTCGCCGCCGTGTGCGAGGCACTGCGCGACGGCGACGTCGACACCCTGATCGTCGGAGATTTGGATGACATCACGGTGGTCAGCGGCAAAGCGCTCAGCACGATTGCCCCTGACGCCGACGCCCTGTCCGAACTCGGTGAGCCGGTCGAACGGATAGCGCGGGCCGACGAGGCTTTGCCGTTCGCCGCAATCGCGGGTCGCGCCGCATTGGTTCGGGCCGGCGACGGCATCACACCGGTGGATGGGATCGCAGCGCTGCTGCGCTATGTGTCGGTCGACAGGCTCGTAGGCCAATGATCGGTTCAACAGGGGGCGGATAGCCATGAACACCAACGATGAAGGCATGCGGGTTGGTTGCAACGAGCGGTCTCACGCCTTTCGCCACAACGATTTACATTCAGTCGCTGGCGCCGACCATGCCTTGCTACGCGACGAGGAAATCCGGGTGACCGCTGGGCCCGTCTCGGTGGCCGGCCAGTTGACCATTCCGCGCAAACCGAAAGGCGTTGTCGTATTCGCGCACGGAAGTGGAAGCAGCAGATACAGCCCACGCAATCGGTTCGTCGCCGAAGTCCTCAACGGTGCCGGATTCGCCACGCTCCTCTTCGACTTACTGATGCCCGACGAAGAGCGCAACCGCGCCAACGTGTTCGACATCGAGTTGCTCGCCCGCCGGTTGGTCAACGTCACGGACTGGCTGGCCGGTCAACCCGACACCGCGTCACTGCCGGTGGGTTATTTTGGCGCCAGCACCGGTGCCGGTGCGGCCCTGGCCGCGGCCGCCCGCCCCGGTGTCAAGGTGGCGGCCGTGGTGTCCCGCGGCGACCGGCCTGATCTCGCGGGAATGGCGCTGCCTGCGGTCAAAGCGCCGACCCTGTTGATAGTGGGCGAACGTGACGAGACCGTCCTCAAACTCAACCGGCAGGCGCAACGAATGATGACTGCCAGGTGCAAGGTGGTGGTGGTCCCCGGCGCCACCCATCTGTTCCAGGAACCGGGCACGCTCGAGCAAGCATCGAGGCTGGCTCGGGACTGGTTCGTCGACTACCTTGACGGCCAGGCGGCCTGAGCGCCGAAAGACCTGCGGCGCAACGCAGCACCCGGGTGTCTTGTAAGAGCGGTGGTTGGTCCCAGATGACGGGGGTACCGGGACCAACCACCGCGGAATCAGGTCGGGGGTTCGCCTAGTGGCGACTGTTCAGCACGCCGGCGTGATGAGACCGAAGTGCCCGTCGTAGCGGTGATACAGCACGCTGCCACGACCTCGAGCGGTATCGACGAAAAACAAGAACGGTAGGCCTAGCAATCCAATTCGCTCGATGGCCTGCTCAACGCTGAGAGCCGGAGCCGGCTGCGGACTGATGGTCACGGGCAGCTCGCACGGCGATAGCTTGGCCGCGTGTTCCGGATTGACCTGCGCGAGGCGGTATTCCCCGGGCTTACCGCGATACAGCACGCTGTCCTGGTGTGTTCCTTCCTCCGTGAAGAGGTGGAAGTCGTAATCGAGCTGGTCCATCTCGAACGCAGCTTCCTCGACGGTGCAGGTTCGCAGGCTGTATGACTTGTGCCGCATGATCCGGCGTTCAC